>CALHRD010000104.1 GCA_938038385.1 uncultured Burkholderiales bacterium | reverse complement strand
ACCAGACCGATACCGCTGGCGCCCAGCATGGCCCGGCGCGGGATGAAGCCCAGCTCGGCGAGGGTATCCAGGCGGTAGTGTTCATACAAGGCGGCGAGCAGGATGGTCGCCGGCACCGAGGTCTCGGCGAGTTTCGCCAGCCATTGCATGGCGTAGGACAACAACAACAGCAGGGGGGTCGCCGACAACAGGAAATAGAAAGCGGTGGCCGCCGCATGGTTGGCCAGGCCGTTGCGGACGTACAGCCGCAGGGTGATGAAAAGGACCTGCAGCAGCCAGTCCAAGTGATTGCGCACGTTCGCCACGGCCCTAAGTTACCGGGCCGGAGTAGCCGGGGCAAGGCGAGCTACGGCCCATTTGGGCCGCCGTCGCCGACTCAGGCTACAATTTGGCATTTACCGCACGATCGATGCCATGCCCCTCATCCGCCCATTCCCTGCCCTGCGCCCAGCGCCGGGCCGTGCCCAGGAGGTCATCGCCCCCCCCTATGACGTGCTCGACACCGAGGAGGCGCGAGCCTTGGCCAAGGACCGCCCTTGGAGTTTTCTGCACATCTCCAAGCCCGAGATCGACCTGCCGGCGGGCACGGACCCCCATGCCCCGGAGGTCTATGCCAAGGCGGCGGAGAACCTCGAGCGCATGCTGGATGCCGGTGTGCTGCGCCAGGACGAGACCGCCTGCTATTACGCCTACCGGCTGAGCATGGGCGAACATGTCCAGACCGGCATCGTGGCCGCCGCAAGCGTGGCCGATTACGACCTGAACCGCATCCGCAAGCACGAATTCACCCGCCCGGACAAGGAGGACGACCGGGTGCGTCAGATCACCGCCCTCCATGCCCAGACCGGCCCCGTCCTGCTCGCTTATCCTCACGTCCCGGAGGTGGACAACCTGCTGGCAGCGGCCACGCAGCATCAGCCCGATGCCGACGCGACTTCCGAGACGGGCGTGCGCCACACCCTGTGGGTGATCCGGGAAGCGGAAAGCATAGACCGGCTCACCGCCCTGTTCGACGCCATGCCCGCCCTCTACATCGCCGACGGCCACCACCGCTCGGCCGCCGCCAGCCGGGTCGCTGCCGCCCGCCGGGCGGCCAACCCGCAGCACACCGGCGAGGAGGCCTATAACTATTTCCTAGCGGTGATCTTTCCCGATCATCAGATGAAGATCCTCGACTACAACCGGGTGATCCGCGATCTCAACGGCCTGAGCGAGGAGGACTTCCTCCGCCGGGTACAGGCGTGTTTCACGGTCGAGGCGGCGGATGGGCCGGTCAGACCGGCGCAGCCGGGGCAGTTCGGCCTTTACCTGGGCGGCCGCTGGCATCGGCTGCGCATACACCCCGGCCTGGTGCCGGCCGACCCCGTCGAACGGCTGGACGTGAGTCTGCTGCAGAACCACCTCATCGCCCCCATCCTCGGCATAACCGACCCTCGCCGGGACAAGCGCATCGATTTCGTCGGCGGCATCCGCGGGCTGGGCGAACTGGAACGGCGGGTGGATTCGGGCGAGATGGCGGTGGCCTTCTCGCTGCACCCCACGCACATGGAACACCTGATGGCGGTGGCCGACGCGGGCCGGGTGATGCCGCCCAAGTCGACCTGGTTCGAGCCCAAGCTGGCCGACGGCATGGCCTCGCACCTCATCGATTGAATGCGGATGAAACTGCCCTGGAAGGAGATCGAGACCGTCCTGCTGGACATGGACGGCACCCTGCTCGATCTGCACTTCGACAACCACTTCTGGCAGGTCCATGTGCCGGCGAAGTTCGCCGAGAAGCACGGCTTGCCCGAAGCCGAGGCACGCGTGGAATGTTTCCGTCGCTACGACGAGCAGGCCGGCACGTTGAACTGGTATTGCGTGGACTACTGGACCGAACGGTTGCAGTTGGACATCGTGCAGCTCAAGGAGGAGCTCGCCCATCTCATCGCCGTGCACCCGGACGTGCCCGAATTCCTGACCGAGGCGCGTCGCGCCGGCAAGCGCGTGGTGCTGGTGACCAACGCCCACCACAAGGCCTTGGCGCTGAAAATGCAGCGCACCGGCCTGGATGTGCATTTCGATGCCATCCACTCCTCGCACAGCTTCGGTCAGGCCAAGGAAACCCCGCTGTTCTGGCAGGCGCTGCGTCGGGTAGAAGCGTTCGATCCGGGCAGCGCCCTCCTTGTGGATGACAGCCTGCCGGTGCTGCGCGCGGCGCGCGATTACGGCGTCGCTCACCTCCTGGCCATCTACCGTCCGGATACGCGCCAGCCGGACAGGGATGTGGGTGAGTTCTGGGCCATCCGCCGCTTCCTGGACATCATGCCGGTCAGTTGAACTTGGAAACCGCAGTCGACCGCTGCTCAGCCTTCATAGATCGCATGTATACGACGTTGCCTGCCCTCGATGACGCTCACCATCTGGGTCGGCCCACACTCGGCCGCGTCCAACTGCGGTTTCTGGGTTGAAGTCAGAGACGATGACCCTGGGCGATCATGACCTGCAGCTGCTGCGCCGCTGTTACCTGTTTGCCGGCATGGATGGTACGGCCTACCAGGAGTTGGTGGAGCATGTCGGCCTGGTCCAGTTGGCGGCCGGTCAGACCCTCTTCCAGCAGGATCAGCCACTCACGGCCATCTACCTGGTGACCGAAGGCTTGATCCGGCTCTACCGTGTCTCCCCGCAGGGGGAGGAAAAGGTCATCGATCTGGTGGGGGCCGGACGCTCTTTCGCGGAGGCCGCGCTGTTCATGGGCGGGCACTATCCGGTCTGTGCCGCCGCCCAGAGTGCGTCCAGGTTGATCGCCATCGACGCCGTCCATTTCAGGAACTGGCTGGCACAGGAAACACAGCGCTGCTTCCGGCTCATGGCCGCCATGAGCGTACGGATGCACAAGCTGCTCAACGACATCGACCAACTGACCCTGATGAAGGGGACGGACCGGCTGCTGCAATACCTGCTGGATCACTCCGACCCGGACGAACAGGGCCGGCAGGTGGTGGAACTGGAGGCGCCCAAGCTGGTGATCGCCTCGCGCCTGGGTATCAAGCCGGAAACCTTCTCACGGCTGTTGCACAAGCTTGCCGACCAGGGCTGCATCGAAGTGCAGGAAAATCGCATCTACATCGCCGACCCCGAGCGCATGCGGCAGAGCCGGATCGAATGATCGTAGGGACTCAGGCCTCCAGGATGATGGCGGCGGCCACCCGCCGTCCTTCCGCCGCCAGGATGTTGTAGGTGCGGCAGGCGGCATGGCTGTCCATCACCTCCAGCCCGATGTCGTGCATGATCAGATCGGCAAGCAGGGCGGGGGCGGGAAATCGGTGGCGACGACCAGTGCCGAGCAGCACGATCTCCGGTCGGTGTTCCGCCAGGGCGCCGAGATGCCGGCTGGTCAGGGCGGCAAATTCCGGGACCGTCCAGTCGGCGATCAACCGGTCGGGCAAGATGACCAGGCTCGACTCATAGCGGTGCGCGTCGACCTCGACATAGCCGTCGCCGTAGCCGGTGATCATGTGCACACCCGCGGCGGTGGAAAGATGCAGTTTCATGGCTGGATGCTGCGCAATTGTCCGAAAATTGGGCGCTCGGGTAAGATTACGACTTTTGCGATGCCTCGTCAGCGATGGACGATTTCCCACGCATCAAGCGCCTGCCTCCCTATGTCTTCAACATCACCGGCGACCTCAAGATGGCCGCCCGGCGGCGCGGCGAGGACATCATCGACTTCGGCATGGGCAATCCCGACCAGCCCACGCCCAAGCACATCGTCGACAAACTCGTCGAGACGGCCCGGCGCGGCGACACCCACCGCTACTCGATGTCCAAGGGCATCCCGCGGCTGAGGAAGGCGATCACCAACTGGTACAAGACCCGCTACGACGTCGATCTCGACCCGGAGCGTGAGGCCATCGTCACCATCGGCTCCAAGGAGGGCATCGCCCACCTGGCCCTGGCCACGCTGGATCAGGGCGACATCGTCCTGGTGCCCAACCCCAGCTACCCGATCCACATCTACGGCCCGGTGATCGCCGGCGCGGACATTCGCCACATCCCGATGACGCCGGGGGTGGACTTCTTCCAGGAAATGGAGACGGCGATCCGCAACCACTGGCCCAAGCCCAAGATGCTGATCCTCAACTTCCCGTCGAATCCGACCACGCAGTGCGTGGAGTTGGATTTCTTCGAGAAGGTGGTGGCCATGGCCAGGGAATACGGCATCTGGGTGGTGCACGACCTGGCCTACGCGGACATCGTCTTCGACGGCTACCACGCGCCGTCCATCATGCAGGTCAAGGGGGCCAAGGACATCGCCGTGGAATTCTTCACCCTCTCGAAGAGCTACAACATGCCCGGCTGGCGGGTCGGCTTCATGGTCGGCAACCCCACCCTGTGCGCCGCCCTGGCGCGCATCAAGAGCTATCACGACTACGGCACCTTCACACCCATCCAGGTGGCCGCCATCACCGCTCTGGAGGGGCCGCAGGACTGCGTCCACGACATCTGCGAGATGTACCGCAAGCGGCGCGATTCCCTGGTCAAGGGACTGAACGAGATCGGCTGGAAGATCGAGCCCCCCAAGGCCACCATGTTCCTGTGGACCCCCATCCCCGAGCCCTATGCGCACATGAAGTCGCTGGAATTCTCCAAGAAACTGCTCATCGAGGCCAAAGTGGCGGTCTCGCCGGGTGTGGGCTTCGGTGAATACGGCGACGACCACGTGCGCTTCTCGCTTATCGAAAATGAGCACCGCACCCGGCAGGCCATCCGCGGGTTACGAGACATGTTCAGAAAAGACGGATTGTTGAAATGAAACCCATCAATGTCGGTTTACTCGGTCTGGGGACGGTCGGCGGCGGCACCCTGACCGTGCTGCGCCGCAACCAGGAGGAGATCACCCGTCGCGCCGGACGCCAGATCCGCGTCACCCACGCGGCCGTGCGCAACGTCGAGCGCGCACACGGCAGGTATGCCGCCGAGGGCCTGGTGATCACAGACGATCCCGCCCTGGTGGTCAACAACCCGGACATCGACATCGTGGTGGAGCTGATCGGCGGCATCTCGCCGGCAAAGGAACTGGTGCTCGCCGCCATCGCCAACGGCAAGCACGTGGTCACCGCCAACAAGGCCCTGATCGCCAAGCACGGCAACGAGATCTTCGCCCGCGCCCAGGCGAAAGGGGTGATGGTCGCCTTCGAGGCCGCCGTCGCGGGCGGCATTCCCATCATCAAGGCGATCCGCGAGGGGCTTTCCGCCAACCGCATCGAGTGGCTGGCCGGCATCATCAACGGCACCTGCAACTTCATCCTGTCCAGGATGCGCGACGAGGGCCGCGCCTTCGACGACGTACTCAAGGAGGCGCAGGCCAAGGGTTATGCCGAGGCCGACCCCACCTTCGACATCGAGGGCATCGACGCCGCGCACAAGATCACCATCATGTCGGCCATTGCCTTCGGCGTGCCGATGCAGTTCGACGCCGCGCACATCGAGGGCATCTCCAAACTGGACAGCACCGACATCCGCTATGCGGAACAGCTCGGTTACCGCATCAAGCTGCTGGGCATCACCAAGCGGCACGAGACGGGCATCGAACTGCGGGTCCACCCCACCCTGATCCCGGCCAAGCGGCTGATCGCCAACGTCGAGGGGGTGATGAACGCCGTGCTGGTGAAGGGTGACGCCGTCGGCGCCACCCTGTACTACGGCGCCGGTGCGGGCGCCGAGCCCACCGCCAGCTCCGTGGTGGCCGACCTGGTCGACGTCACGCGTCTGCACACCGCCGACCCGAACCACCGGGTGCCTCACCTCGCCTTCCAGCCCGACCAGCTCGCCGACCTCGAGGTGCTGCCCATGGAGGAGGTGGTTACCGCCTACTACCTGCGCATGCGGGCGCTGGACAAGCCCGGCGTACTGGCCGAGGTCACCCGCATCCTGGCCGACCTGGACATCTCCATCGACGCCCTGATCCAGCGCGAGCCGGAAGAAGGCGAGAACAAGGCCGACGTGGTGATGCTCACCCACCTGGCCAGGGAACGCGCGGTCAATGCCGCCATCGAGCGGATCGAGGCCCTGGGCAGCATCGAAGGCAAGGTCACCCGCATCCGCATGGAAGCGCTGAACGGCTAGGATGAGATACATCAGCACCCGCGGCCTGGCGCCCGCGCAATCCTTCCTCGAGATCCTGCTTGGCGGCCTGGCACCGGACGGCGGGCTGTACGTGCCGGAGGCCTATCCACGCTTCGGTGCGGATGAGCTTGTCACGATGCGCGGCATGGACTACCGGCAGTTGGCCTACGCGGTGCTGTCGCGCCTGATCGACGACATCCCGGTCGGCGAGCTGAAGGCACTCATCGACCGCACTTATACCGCCGAGACCTATAGCCACGGCAGGCCGGATTCGGACTACAGTCAGATCGCTCCGGTGCGTCGGCTGGAAGAAGGGCTCTACCTGCTGGAGCTGTCCAACGGGCCGACGCTGGCCTTCAAGGACATGGCCATGCAGCTCCTGGGCAACCTGTTCGAGTACGCCCTCATCAGGGCGGGGCGCGATGTCAACATCCTCGGCGCCACCTCCGGCGACACCGGCTCCGCCGCCGAGTACGCCATGCGCGGCAAGCGCCATGTGCGCGTGTTCATGCTCGCCCCCGAGCACGGCATGACCCGCTTCCAGCAGGCGCAGATGTGGTCGCTGCAGGATGCCAACATCCACAACCTCGCCATCCGCGGGGTGTTCGACGACTGTCAGGACATTGTGAAGAATGTCTCGAACGATCTCGAATTCAAAGCGAAATACCGCATCGGCGCCGTGAACTCCATCAACTGGGCGCGGGTGGCGGCCCAGGTGATCTACTACTTCAAGGCCTATTTCGCGGTCACCGCTTCGAACGATGAGCAGGTCAGCTTCTCCGTTCCCTCGGGCAATTTCGGCAATGTCTGCGCCGGCCACATCGCCCGCATGCTGGGCCTGCCCATCCGCAGGCTGATCGTCGCCACCAACGAGAACGACGTGCTCGACGAGTTCTTCCGCACCGGGGTGTACCGACCGCGCGGCGCGGCCGAGACCCTGCACACCTCCAGCCCGTCGATGGACATCTCCAAGGCCTCCAACTTCGAACGCTTCGTGTTCGACCTCACCGGCCGCGATGCCGCCCGGGTACGCGCACTTTGGAGCGCGGTGGACCGTGGGCAGTCGTTCGACCTCAAGCCTTCGGGCCTGTTCGACCGTGTATCTGAGTTCGGCTTCACTTCCGGTTCCAGCAACCATGCCAACCGCATCGCCACCATCCGCATGGTCTGGCAACGCTACGGCACCATGATCGACACCCATACCGCCGACGGCCTCAAGGTCGGGCTGGAACACCGTGAGCCGGGCGTGCCGCTCGTCTGCCTGGAGACGGCCCTGCCGGCCAAGTTCGAGGATGCCATCCGCGAGGCCCTGGGCCGTGCGCCCGAACGTCCCGCCGGTATGGAGGATCTGGAGCAGCGGCCGCAGCGCGTCGAGGTGATGGAGGCCGACACCCAGGCGGTGAAGGACTACATCGCCCGGCATGCCGAAGACTGAGGGCAGGGCGTTCGGGTAGATACCCGACCCGCAGCCCATGAGAGCACGCTCCGGAATGATGCGATACAGGTCCGTATGGTGGCTGACCTGCCTGTTCTGGCTGGGTGTATGCTGCGGTCTGCTGCCGTCAGCGGCTCAGGCCTTCTGGCGCACCGATCGTGCCGCCGAACCGGCCGGCATCCATGTCTCGCAGCTCCCGCCCGAGGCCCGCGCCACCCTGGCGCTGATCAAACGGGGCGGGCCGTTTCCTTATGCCAAGGACGGTACCGTGTTCCACAACCGTGAAGGCAGACTGCCCAGCCAGCCGCGCGGCTATTACCGCGAGTACACCGTGGTCACACCCGGCGCGCGCGACCGCGGCGCCCGCCGCATCGTCGCCGGACGCGGCGGCGATTTCTGGTATACCGCCGACCACTACCGCACTTTCAAGCGCATCCGGGAATGACATGCCGACCTTGACCGAAATTCTGGAGGACCCCGCCCGCAACGGTGTCTACCGGCTCACGAGCGACGTGGTCGTCCCGAAGGCTGTCTCGACCGCTCATGCCGAGCCCGATGTCGAATTGATCACGTCCCTGTCCGGAGCAGCCGAGGTCATCCGCCTGGACGGCCGCCATTGCCCTGACAAGGACAGCCTCCTGGCGGCCATCGGTCATGCGCTGCATTTCCCCGACTATTACGGGATGAACTGGGACGCACTGGAAGAGTGCCTGTTCGACCTGTCCTGGTGGGTGGGTCCGGTGATCGTGCTCATCGAGCATGCAGACGCCCTCGACCGGGAGGTGCTGATGATTTTAGTGGATGTCTGGACTGAAGCGGCAACCGCCTGGGCGGAGGCAGGGCGGGTGTGCGTCCTCCTGCTGGGGGCTGCGGACGAGTTGGATGCGGTCCCGGCCGTCGAGCCCTGATCGGATTTTCATCAACCTGAATCCGTGTCGATCACGACCAAGCTCGATCACGCCCAACCTTGCGTAGACCGGACTCGTAGGTCGGACTCGTAGGTCGGACTTGTAGGTCGGACTTCAGTCCGACGTTTTTCCGACGCTTTTCCGACGCTTTCGGTGTCGGGCTGAAGCCCGACCTACGGCCCGACCTACGGACCATGCCGTGCGAGGAGCACGGCGTCAGGATAACGGACATGGCGACGCCACCCCGAAGCATGAATGTCGCCACTGTCCGTTCCCTCACCTCAAGCCCTCCGGCCCTCTCTCCCACTCAGGGGGAGGGTCGGGGGTGAGGGATGGGGAGGGGCGCTTCGTGGTCGCTTGCGCGACATTCACGCCAAAAACAGGGCAGGCCGCGAGGTCTGCCCTGTATCGGACCGATGACCGCTTACCAGGACGGGCGGCTGCGTCTTGTGCCGGGGTTGCCGGTACGGGAATCGCCGTAGGATTTGCCCTGGCCGGGTTTGCCAAAGCGTTTCTTCGTGTCACCGGCTTTCCGGCCAATGGCAGGCTTGGCAGCGCGGGCCTTGGGCTCCAGGCCGGGCAGGGTGGTGACGGGGATGGCAATACCGGTGTAGCGTTCGATGCCCCTGACCTTGCCCTGTTCACGGTGATGCGCCAGGGTGTAGGCCTGCCCCTCACGGCCGGCGCGCCCCGTTCTGCCGATGCGGTGCACGTAGTCCTCCGCCTGCATGGGGAGATCGAAGTTGACCACGTGGCTGATGCCGGGCACGTCCAGTCCGCGGGCGGCGACATCGGTGGCCACCAGGATGCGGGCGCGGCCTTCGCGCAGTGCCCTGAGCGCCCGGTTGCGCGCGCCCTGGTTCATATCCCCGTGCAGGGCCTCGACGGCATGGCCCTGATCCTCCAGCCGGTCGGCCAGGTCCTCGGCGCCGGCCTTGGTGGCGGTGAACACCACCGCCTGCTTGAGCTCGATGTCGGATAACAGGTGATCCAGCAGGCGCAGTTTGTGGTCGTGGCCATCGGCGAACAGCAGCTTTTGCTCGATCTTCGGTGCCGCTTCCGGCGTGCGGGCGATCTCGATGCGCCGGGCGTCGCGGGTCATGCGGCTGGCCAGTTTGCCGACCACGCCTTCCAGCGTGGCGGAGAACAGCAGGGTCTGGCGCGCGGCGGGCAGGCGCGCCGCGATGGCCTCGATGTCGTCGATGAAGCCCATGTCCAGCATGCGGTCGGCCTCGTCCAGGACCAGGGTCTGGATGCCGGACAGGTCCAGCTTGCCGCGTTGGAGGTGGTCCATCAGGCGGCCCGGTGTGGCCACCACGATGTCCAGCGGGCCGCGCAATTGCTTGAGTTGAACGGCGTAGGGTGCGCCGCCCACCAGCACGGCGATGTGCGGGCCGCGCTTGCCGGCGAAATCAGCGGTGGCCTTGGCCACCTGCTGCGCCAGTTCGCGTGTCGGTGTGAGCACCAGGACGCGCGGCAGTCTCGACGGACCGGCGGCCATCAGACGCTGCAGGCAGGGCAGCATGAAGGCGGCGGTCTTGCCGCTGCCCGTCTGGGAGGAGACCAGCAGGTCGTGACCAGCCAAGGCCAGCGGGATGGCCTCGACCTGGACGGCGGTGGGTTGGGTGAATCCGGCGTCGGTGACGGCCTGGAGCAGTTTCGGCGCAAGGCCGAGGGTGGCGAAAGCCATGGGCGATATCCTTCAATCACGGTTGCGCCGGGTGGATCCGGCAGGGCGAGAACGGCACGCGGTCGCGTGGGTCTCGCGGTAAATTCATCGGCGTGACCACTTGTTTCGCCGATGCCGTGTGAAGGGACAGACGCGGAGGAGGTCGGGTGACGATGAGGTTTGCACGGCACTGCAGTGCAAGGCCCTGAACTATACCGAAAATCCAGGCAGTAGGGCGAACTATTTTTCGTCGAGCAGGCGCATCGACAGGTCGACCGCCCGCAGGTGTTTGGTCAGCGCCCCGACCGAGATGCGATCCACACCCGTCTCGGCGATGGCGCGTACAGTGCCGAGGTCCACCCCGCCCGAGGCCTCCAGCTCGGCGCGGCCAGCGGTCAGTTTCACCGCTGTGCGCATGCGCGCCAGATCGAAATTGTCCAGCAGCACGAGCCGTGCGCCGCAGGCCAGGGCTTCCTCCAGTTGTGCCAGGGTCTCTACTTCGATCTGCACGAATACACCCGGCGACGCGAGGCGATGGGCGGCTTCCAGGGCCGGCCGGATGCCACCTGCGGCGGCGATGTGGTTCTCCTTGATCAGGACGCCGTCGTAGAGCCCCAGGCGATGGTTTTCACCGCCGCCGCACCTGACCGCGTATTTCTCCGCCAGCCTGAGGCCCGGCAGGGTCTTGCGGGTATCGAAGATGCGTGCCCGGGTGCCGGTGATTGCATCGACGTAGCGCCGTGTTTCGGTGGCCACGCCCGACAGGGTTTGCAGGAAGTTGAGCGCCGGGCGTTCGGCACTGAGCAGGGCGCGTGCATTGCCCTCGATCTCGCACAGGGTCTGTCCGGCGCGGATGCGTTCGCCCTCCTGCGCCTGCCAGGAAATGGCGGTTGTCCTGTCCAGGGCATGGAAGCAGGCGTCGAACCAGGGCCTGCCGGCGAGCACGGCGCCCTCGCGGGTGATGACGCGGGCGCGGGCGCACCGTTCGGCCGGGATGAGCTGGGCGGTGAGGTCGCCGCGGCTGCCGAGATCCTCGGCCAGGGCGGCGGCGACGTTGGCGGCGATGGCCTGGGCGAGCCCGGCGTCAGTCCAGGTCACGCAATGCCCGCTCCCAGTCGATGGCCAGCTCGGGCAGCACCCGGCTGGCGGTGCTGCCGGCAAGTTCGTAGATATCCGGCCGGCCGTAGGCGTCATCGGTGAGCCAGTAGACGGTGACGATGCGGTCGATCGGGTGGACCAGCCAGTACTCACGCACCCCGGAGCGTTCGTAGACGCGCCGTTTGACGATCTGATCGTGGCCGGCGGTGGCGGGCGAGAGCACCTCGATCACCCAGTCCGGGGCGCCCCGTGCGCCCTTGTCATCGAGCTTGGCCCGGTCGCAGAACACCGAGAGGTCGGGCTGCACCACGGTGTCCACCAGTGCGTCCATCTCGTCGGCCTTGGGCAGGCGCACGTCGAACGGGGCGATGTAGACACGGCAGCGGTGGCCATCCAGTGCGTTGGCCAGTTGTACGAACAGATTGCCGACGATTTCCTGATGCCGCCGGTTAGGACCGGTCATGGCATAGGCCACGCCGTCCACCAGCTCGTAGCGGATGTCTTCCGGCCAGGAAAGATAGTCAGCGTAGGTGTAACGTTCAGAGGGATGACGCACAGGCAGGCCCATGGTCGCCTCCATGGCAGCAGCACGGCGCAAGTATAGCGTCTATACCTTGAAATGATCCCCGTCCGCCCCACCTTCGCAGCAAGACAAAACCCTACAAGGATCAAGACCATGCGTTTCGACAAACTGACCACCCCCTTCCAGGCCGCCATCCAGGAGGCGCAGAGCCTGGCGGTGGGCAACGACAACCCCTATATCGAGCCGCTGCACGTGCTGGCGGCCCTGATCAATCAGGAGGATGGCTCGGCCAAGGCACTGTTGCAGCGCGCCGGCGTGCGGGTGCCGGCACTGGTGACCGGCATCCAGCAGGCCCTGGACCGCCTGCCCAAGGTGGAGGGCACCGGCGGCGAGGTGAACATCTCGCGCGAGCTCAACAACCTGTTCAACCTCACCGACAAGCTGGCGCAGAAGCGGGGCGACGCTTATATCGCCAGCGAACTCTTCCTGCTCGCCTGTCTGGAGGACAAGGGCGACGCCGGCCGGCTGCTGAAGGAGCACGGTGCCACGGTGCAGAACCTCACGGCGGCCATCGATGCCATGCGCGGCGGTGCCAGCGTGGACAGCCAGGAGGCCGAGGGGCAGCGCCAGGCGCTGGCGAAATACACCCTGGACCTCACCGAGCGCGCCCGCCAGGGCAAGCTCGACCCGGTGATCGGCCGCGACGACGAGATCCGCCGTACCATCCAGGTGCTGCAGCGGCGCACCAAGAACAACCCGGTGCTGATCGGCGAGCCAGGCGTGGGCAAGACCGCCATCGTCGAGGGCCTGGCGCAGCGCATCGTCAACGGCGAGGTGCCAGAGACGCTCAAGAACAAGCGCGTGCTGGTGCTGGACATGGCCGGCCTGCTGGCCGGCGCCAAGTACCGCGGCGAGTTCGAGGAACGGCTGAAGGCGGTGCTCAAGGAGGTGGCCCAGGACGAGGGCCGCATCATCCTGTTCATCGACGAACTGCACACCATGGTTGGCGCCGGCAAGGCCGAGGGCGCCATCGACGCCGGCAACATGCTCAAGCCCGCGCTCGCCCGCGGCGAGCTGCACTGCATCGGCGCCACCACCCTGGACGAGTACCGCAAATACATCGAGAAGGACGCCGCGCTGGAGCGCCGTTTCCAGAAAGTGATGGTGGACGAGCCCAGTGTCGAGGACACCATCGCCATCCTGCGCGGCCTGCAGGAGCGTTACGAGCTTCACCACGGTGTGGAGATCACCGACCCGGCCATCGTCGCCGCCGCCGAGTTGTCGCACCGCTACATCACCGACCGCTTCCTGCCCGACAAGGCGATCGACCTCATCGACGAGGCGGCCGCCCGTATCAAGATGGAGATCGACTCCAAGCCGGAAGCGTTGGACCGCCTCGACCGCAAGCTCATTCAGCTCAAGATCGAACGCGAGGCGGTGCGCAAGGAAAAGGATGAGGCGAGTCAGAAGCGGCTCGCCTTGCTAGAGGAAGAGATCGCCAAGCTAGAGCGGGAATACGCCGACCTCGAAGAGATCTGGAAGGCGGAGAAGGCCGTGGTGCAAGGTGCCCAGCACATCAAGGAGGAGATCGACCAACTCAAGGCGCAGATGGCCGAACTGCAGCGTAAGGGTCTGTTCGACAAGGTGGCCGAGATCCAGTACGGCCGCCTGCCCCAGCTCGAGGCCCAGCTCAAGCAGGCCGAGGCCGCGGGTGTTGGCAAGCGCGAGTTCAAGCTCCTGCGCACCCAGGTGGGGGCCGAGGAGATCGCCGAGGTCGTCTCGCGCGCCACGGGTATCCCGGTGGCCAAACTCATGCAGGGGGAACGTGACAAGCTGCTACACATGGAGGAACGCCTCCATCAGCGTGTCGTCGGCCAGGACGAGGCGGTGCGCGTGGTCGCGGATGCCATCCGCCGCTCGCGTGCCGGTCTGAGCGACCCCAACCGCCCCTATGGTTCCTTCCTCTTCCTCGGGCCCACCGGCGTAGGTAAGACCGAACTGTGTAAGGCCTTGGCCGAATTCCTGTTCGACTCCGAGGAGCACATGATCCGCATCGACATGAGCGAGTTCATGGAGAAGCATTCGGTCGCGCGCTTGATCGGCGCGCCGCCGGGCTATGTCGGCTACGAGGAAGGTGGGTATTTGACCGAGGCGGTGCGGCGTAAGCCCTATTCCGTGATCCTACTCGACGAGGTCGAGAAGGCGCACCCGGACGTCTTCAACGTCCTGCTGCAGGTCCTGGACGATGGGCGGCTGACCGACGGTCAAGGCCGCACCGTAGACTTCAGGAACACCGTCATCGTCATGACCTCCAACCTGGGCAGCCAGATGATCCAGCAGATGGCCGGCGACGACTATCAGGTGATCAAGCTGGCCGTGATGGCCGAGGTCAAGGCCTATTTCCGGCCGGAGTTCATCAATCGCATCGACGAGGTAGTGGTGTTCCATGCCCTGGACGAGCGGCACATTGCCCAGATCGCGCGCATCCAGCTCAAGCGTCTGGAACAACGGCTGGCGCAGATGGGTATGAAGCTGGAGGTCAGCGACGCGGCGATACAGGAACTCGCCAAGGCGGGCTTCGACCCGGTCTATGGGGCACGCCCACTGAAGCGCGCCATCCAGCAGGAGATCGAAAACCCCTTGGCGAAGGAGATCCTCGCCGGCCACTTCGCGCCCAAGGACGTCATCCGCGTCGATTACGAAGATGGGCGCTTCGTCTTCGAGCAGGTGATGGAGGCGGAGGTGGTGTGATCGGCAGGTTTCGGTGGGTCAGCCGACGGCGGCTGGCTCGCCGGCCGAGCTGTTTTGCACTGGGCGCAGGTCGCGCGTGATCTCGCGGATCGCGGCCTCGTCCAGGGTTTCCCGTGCCAGTAGCTCTTGGGCGCCACGCTCCAAAATGGCGCGGTTGTCCTCCAAGATGCGGTAAGCCCGGTCGAACACGCGCATGATGAGGCCGCGGATGGCGCGGTCTATGGCCGCCTGCGTGCTCTCCGATACGCGGCAGCCGCCGATGGTCTGTTCCTGCACGTCGAGGAAACGGGGGCGTTGCGCCTCGTAGGCGATATAGCCCAGGTCCTCGTCCATGCCGAAGCGGGTGATCATGTCGCGGGCGATGTCGGTGGCGCGCGCCAGGTCGTCAGCGGCGCCGGTGGAGAGCTTGCCGAAAACCAGTTTTTCCGCCGCGCGACCGCCCAGCAATACGGCGATCTTATTTTCCAGCTCATCGGCGGTCATCAGGTAGCGGTCTTCGGTCGGGCGCTGGATGGTGTAACCCAGGGCGCCGATGCCGCGCGGGATGATGGAGATTTTGTGCACCGGGTCGGTGCCGGGCAGGGCCAGGGCCACCAAGGCATGCCCCATCTCGTGATAGGCGACCGTCTCCCGTTCCTGAGGATTCAACACCCGGTTTTTCTTCTCGAGACCGGCGACGATGCGCTCGATGGCAGCGGTGAAGTCCTGCATCTCCACGGCTTGGGCCCCGCGTCGGGTGGCGGCAAGCGCGGCCTCATTCACCAAATTGGCCAGGTCTGCCCCGGAAAAACCAGTCGTGAGCGCCGCGACCTGCTCTAGATCGACCTCCGGGGCGAGTTTGACCTTATGCGCATGCACTCGCAGGATGTCGGCGCGGCCCTTCTTGTCTGGGCGGTCCACCAGCACCTGGCGGTCGAAACGACCGGCGCGCAGCAGGGCAGGGTCGAGGATCTCGGGCCGGTTGGTGGCGGCCAGGATGATGAGCCCCGCCGAGGTGTCGAAGCCGTCCATCTCGGTGAGGAGTTGGTTCAAGGTCTGCTCGCGCTCGTCATGGCCCCCGACCAGCCCGCCGGCGCCGCGCGCCCGGCCCAGGGCATCGAGTTCGTCGATGAAGATGATGGCTGGTGCGCGCTCGCGCGCCTGCTCGAAGAGGTCACGCACCCGCGCCGCTCCCACGCCGACGAACATCTCGACGAACTCCGAGCCCGAGATGGAAAAGAAGGGCACCCCCGCCTCGCCGGCCACCGCCTTGGCAAGCAGCGTCTTGCCGGTGCCAGGGGGGCCGACCAGCAGTACCCCCTTGGGGATACGGGCCCCCAAACGCCCATACTCCTGCGGGGACTTGAGAAAGGCGACAATCTCTGTCAGCTCCGCCTTGGCCTCGTCCACCCCCGCCACGTCCTTGAAGGTCACGCCGGTGTTCTTCTCGACATAGACCTTGGCGCGGCTCTTGCCGATGGTCATGAAGCCACCCATGCCATGCCTTTCGGCAAACTTGCGGAACAGAAAGAACCACACGGCGAAGAAGGCCACCGCCGGCAGCACCCAGGACAGCAGATCGCGCAGGAAGGTGCTCTCGATGACCCGTGCATAGGGTACGTCGTACTGCGACAGGCGGGCGGCGAGGTCCGGCTCCACGCGGGTGGCGACGATTACGCGCTTGCCCTTCGAGTCTGGGTACTTCAGTTTGCCAGTGATGGTCTTATCGCCCACCACCACCTCCTCCACACGTCCCTCGGCCAGGGCGCGCTCGAACTCGCTGTAGGGGACCGGCTCGACACTGCGTGAGGTCTGCCACCAGTCCTGCAGCATGAGCAGCAAGATCAAGGCGAGCAGCCAGTAGGTGATGTTCCATTGCGTCTTTTGTTCCATCGGCGTCATCCAGTCGTTCGTCTGTCACCGCCCGCGGCAGGGCGGGGTGTTCGCTCCTTCGGATAGTGTACGATACTCACCTGCTGCAAGGCGATCTTGGCGAGATGTCCGGCGACAAGCCTGCCATGACTTGAATTCATGCCGGACGGCGCCATTTCACCGACGAATCGATTACCCCTTGACTGATCAGGAGATCCCATGAAATTCGACACACTCAAGGAAAGCATGCACGAGCTTTGGGACAGCGTCTCGGAGGGCTGGCGGCATTTGTGGCGCAGCGCGGCCAACGCCATCACCCGTTTCCGGCCCAGTGAGAAGACCGATCTGCCGGCACCGACCGAAGTCGATGACGTGACCTGGCTGCCAAGCCGCAGCTGGGCCATGCTGGGTGGTGACGTATTCGAAGACGAACAGCGCTTGGTGGTCCGGCTCGAGTTGCCAGGTATGGAAAAGGAGGACATCTGCGTCGAGGTCAGCGGCGGTGCCCTTGTGGTGTCGGGAGAAAAACGCTTCCAGAAAGAGCAGACCGATGGACGCTGGCGAGTCATGCAGTGCGCCTACGGCAGCTTTCGTCGGGTGGTGCCTTTGCCGGCCGAAGTCATGCCTGATGCCGCCCGCGCGACCTATCGCAACGGTGTGCTGCGCATCGAGCTGCCCAAGGTCGTGACCCCCACCCCCGTGGGCACGCGCATAACCGTCGAGTGAGCACTATCCTGGCGGCCACGCCCCAAGGGCCGCAGCTCGCGGGGCGCCGTCAGCGGATGATGGGCAGTGGCGGAGGTCGGCCCTACGGCAATGCCTTCGCTATCGCGGGATGTCTTTTTTGGCGGGTTTGGCGAAGAGAGTGTCCGCCAAACCCAACTTCACCGCTTCCCAGGTCATCACAAAAGTTTATAAAAAATCAATGATTTAGGGACGCTCTGCATAACCCGGCGACTGGGATTGAGTGCCCGGAGCGCCGGATGCGAGACGTATCATCGTGATCCACACCGCCTGCCGTGTTGGTCGCGACTTTCGTCGCTCCTACGAGATAGCGAGATCGGCACGGCAGGCGTAGGAGCGGCGAAAGCCGCGACATGTTTGCCGCGCTTGCGCTTCCGGTAGGAGCGGCGAAAGCCGCGACACGCCGTGGTATGCATCCCGCTGGTCGTTGTTGGTCGCTGTTGGTCGCGACTGTCGTCGCTCCTACAGGTCGCTCCTACGAGATCGGCACGGCAGGCATAGGAGCGGCGAAAGCCGCGACATGTTGTGAGATACACCCCGTTGGTCGTTGGTGGTTGTTGTTGGTCGCGACTTTCGTCGCTCCAACTGATCGGCCGCGAAGCGCTGCAGGCGCTGATCCAGACCTGCGGCGGGACGGTGCTGACGATCCCGAAGCGGCTGCCTGATCGTGGACCGCTGGCCGATCTGCCGCTGCCGGCGCAGGAAGCGCTGATGCGATACGCCGGAGGTGATAGTCTCTACATCCCCAAGGCCGAGCACCTGCGTATCCGCCGCCGTAACGAAGCGATCCGCAAAGCCTACGACGCCGGTGAGCGGGTGAAGGACATTGCCCGACGCTACGGCCTGACCGAGCGCTGGGTTTACGCAATCCTCAACGCCCAAGAGTGAGGAAAATTTGCTGGACGAATTGCGGAACTGTGTTGTAAGTTATTCATTTTTATGTATTTTTGGCGGAGAGAGTGGGATTCGAACCCACGGTGAGCACAGGGCCCACACCGGATTTCGAGTCCGGCCCGTTCGACCACTCCGGCATCTCTCCGAAAGGGCGGCATTCTACCGATATTCGGCATGCGAGTGTACCCATTCGCCATCAGGCTGGCGAGATGGCTTCTGCTGGCCCTGGTTGGGCTTTCGGGCTGCAGCCGCGTGCCCGACCCACCCTGGCAGACCGGGGAACTGGTCGTACTCACGCGCGCAAGCGCCACCACTTATTATCTGAATGCCGATGGTGAGCCAGCGGGGTTCGAATACGATCTAGTGCGTCGTTTTGCCGAGGCGCAGGGCTGGAAGGTGCGCTTCGAGCTGGCGGAGTCCCTGGAGGAGATATTTTCTCGTCTTGAGCGGGGTGAGGCGCATTTCGCCGCGGCTGGCCTGGCCGCTACCGACAAACGCCTTGGTCGGATGCGCTTTGGCCCGGCCTATGCAACGACCCAGGAGTGGGTGGTCTGTGGCTCGGCGGTGGAGATGCCGAGGCAGGTCGCCGACCTAGTGGGCCTGCGCCTGGAGGTAGTGGCAGGCAGCAGCCATTCGGACCACCTGCGCGAGTTGCGCCGCGAACACCCGCGGCTTGACTGGCACGAAATGACCCTGCCGGGTGAGGAGGAGCTGCTGGAGCGGGTGGCCAACGGCCTCACCGACTGCACGGTGGCCGATGAGATGGAATACCAGATCGCGCGCAACTTCCTGCCCGGTCTGCGGGCGGCCTTTACGCTCGGCAGACCGCGTAGCATCGCCTGGGCCTTCCCCAAGCGGGGGGAGAGCCGCCTGCTCGAGGCCGTGGGGCGTTTCTTCCAGGAGCTTGCCGAAAGCGGCGAGGTCGAGGTCCTGAAGGAGCGCTACTACGGGCATGTCCGCCGGCTGGCCGAGGCCGACATTCT
>CALHRD010000103.1 GCA_938038385.1 uncultured Burkholderiales bacterium | reverse complement strand
CAGTACATCCTGCGCGACGAGTCCATGCACTGCAACTTTGGCATCGACATGATCAACCAGATCAAGCTGGAAGAACCGCAACTGTGGACCGCAAGGTTCCGCGACGAGCTGCAGGCGATGTTCCACAAGGCGGTCGAGCTGGAATATGCCTACGCCGAGGACACCCTGCCGCGCGGCGTGCTGGGCC
The DNA here is from genome assembly GCA_938038385.1 of uncultured Burkholderiales bacterium. Taxonomy (GTDB): domain Bacteria; phylum Pseudomonadota; class Gammaproteobacteria; order Burkholderiales; family Thiobacillaceae; genus JANWZL01. The sequence continues at coordinate 7,734 of CALHRD010000103.1, read as the reverse complement.
TGAACGCACCGATGTTCAAGGAATACCTGCGCTTCATCGCCAACCGCCGCGCCACCCAGATCGGCCTGGACGAGCTGTTCCCCGGCGCCAGCAACCCCTTCCCCTGGATGGCCGAGATGATCGACCTGAAGAAGGAAAAGAATTTCTTCGAGACACGGGTCACCGAATACCAGACCGGCGGCGCGCTGGCCTGGGACTGAAGCGAAGGCAGGTCGAAGAGATTCTTTCGGTGCAGGCTAACGTGAGCGGAGCGAACGTTAAGCCCGCGTCAGCGGGCGGCCGGAGCCAAAAGAATTTCTTCGAGACACGGGTCACCGAATACCAGACCGGCGGCGTGCTGGCCTGGGACTGACCGTCCACCCCCACTGGTGCGTCAGAGGCCATCCAGCAGCCCCCGCACCTCGCGCGCCAGCGCATCGACCTCCAGGCTGGCGATGGCCGCGCGATGCCCCAGGGCGCCGAGGGTGGCGCCCAGGGCGGCGGCCTGACGGTAGGCGGTGCGGCTCTTCAACTGCGCGGCGAGCAGGGGGATGCCGAATTCGGGCAGCATGGCGAGCACCTCCTGCGCCAGCAGGGTGTTGAGCTGGGCCTGGTTGACGACGATGCGGGCGAGGAGATCGGGGTTCTTGTGGCGGGCGTGGGCGATGGCCTCGCGCGTGCGCAGGCTGGCCCACAGGTCGGGGGGCGAGGGGATCACCGGCACCAGGGCGAGATCGGCCAGACGCAGGGCGCTCTCGGTGACCGGGGCGCTGGCATGGGGCGGGCTGTCGATGACGATGTAGTCGTAGTCGTCCAGACGTTTGCGCAGGTGTTTGTGCAGTTTGCCCTCCTCGCCGGAGAGGTCCTCGACCTCGGCGGGGAAGCCGGCGCCGGCGCGCGCCCAGCGCAGGGCGGTGTTCTGCGGGTCGGCATCGGCGACCAGGACCCGCCCGCCGGCTTCGGCCAGGGCACCGGCCAGCAGCATGGCCAGCGTCGATTTGCCGGCGCCGCCCTTCTGGTTGACGACGGCGATGACACGTGCGCTCAGAAGGCCGTCCTCCACCGGCAACGCGACCCCTCCGTGCCGGGTGACACAGTGCACCGGTCGGTCAGACAGGCGGCCACACTCACACGACCACCTCGCCGTGCCAGCCGAGCGGCGAGAGCCCGCGCGCCATGGCGCCGTCGCGCAGGTGGTGCAGGAATGCCGCCGGGCCGGCGGCGTACATGTCGGTGTGGGTGAGGTCGTGGTGCGCGCTCAGGATGCGTTCGGCCACATTTTGCGCCCCGCCGTCGACACCGAGCGGGACATAGGTGAAATTGTCCAGGGCGTCGGTCCAGGAGCGGCAGAGATTGTCCTGATAATGCGACAGGGCCTCCGACACCCAATACAGGTGCATGCTCTCCGCCATCTCCAGCGACATGGCGTGCTGCACGAGACTGCGGATGGGGGCGAAACCATCGTCCCAGGCGGCGAAGATCACCGGCCGGCGTGAAGTCATGTTGATGACGAAGGCGCCCTGCGGCCCCTCGATGGTGACGGGATCTTCCCTGCGCAGGTCCTCGAACACCTTGCGCGCGAAGGGGCGGTTGTCGCGCCGGATATGCAGCTCGATGTGCCGGTCCTCGCAGGGGCAGCTGGCGATGTAGTAGTCGCCGGCCGCCCCGTCGGCGATGAGATGCACCCGTTGGCCGGCGAGGAAGCGCAGGCGCTGGCTGCGCGGCGTGATCAGATGCAGGGCGGCGATGTGCGCGTCGATGAGTTCGACCGATTTGACCTTGGTGGCGATCTTCTGCGGCTGGATGTCTGTGGCGCCGGCCACACTGGCCTCGATGACGACATCGGTCACCGCCGTGTTGGAGCACATCAGGAAGGTGCCGTTGGCCTTTTCCGACTCCTTGAGGACGAAGTCGTGCGGGTGCACCTTCTTGATCTCGCCGGAGACGAGACGCGCCCGGCACTCGCCGCAGTTGCCGTTGCTGCAGCCGTAATTGAGGGGGATGCCGGCGCGCAGCGCCGCCTCCAGGATGGTATCCGTCCCTTCGACGAAGAACTCGTGGCCCGAGGGCTGGACCTTGACTTGGGCCGACACGATGCGCATCGCGCTCTCCTCTGCCAATAGGATGACTCCCCGTTCCGCCTCTTTGGGCGCGGCCTGGATCTGGCCGCGCAACCAGGTCTTGAGCGCGCTCACCGCCTGGGCCGTGTCCGCCCCCCCGGTCTCGGCCACGTCGTCGAGCTTGCGCAGCGTCCAGTCGAACAACTGGTCATAGTGCATGAGCAGGGACTTGGCGGCAGCAAACTCGCTGGACAGATCGAACAAGCGGTCGGCCAGCACCTCGCGGTCGGGCAGCGCACGCTCGAAGACGCGCTTGGCGAAGGCCTTCTTCTTGATCTCCTCGACGCGCGCGTACTCGCCGTCGTTCTCCCATTTCACATCCGGGAAGACGCGCAGCAGCTCGTCCATCTCCACTTCACCGTCGTGGGTACTGATCTCGCCGGCCTTGATCATGCGTTGCAGGGTCGAGCGGGAAACGCCGACCAGGCGGGCGACTCTGGACAGGGAGAAGGTGTGCGACATCTCCGGATGATAGTACGAAAGGCGGGGTGTGGGGATGCTGGCGGGGTCGTTTGAGTTCTGCCTGCGACCTGGGTTTTAATCCGGGCAAGGTTCAGCCAGCGTCCCTCACCCCATGCTCAATCTCCTCACCCGTCCCTGCCCAGCGGCCGCCGTCGAGCAACTGCGCCGGGCGGGCCTGCCACCGCTGCTGGCAAGGCTTTATGCCAGCCGGGGGGTAAACCGACACGAGGAGTTGAAGACCCGCCTGGCGGAGTTGCTGCCCCATGCCGGCCTGCTGCATTGCGACACAGCCGCTACCCGGCTGGCGGATGCCATCCAGCGCGGTGAGCGGCTGCTGGTGGTGGCGGACTACGACGCCGACGGCGCCACCGCCTGCGCCGTGGCGGTGAGCGGTCTCGCCAGCATGGGGGCGCAGGTGGACTACCTGGTGCCCAACCGCTTCGAGTACGGCTATGGCCTCTCGCCGGAGATCGTCCGGCTCGCCGCCGAACGCCGCCCCGACCTGCTGGTCACCGTGGACAACGGCATCGCCGCCCACGCCGGCGTGGAAGAGGCGCGTCGTCTGGGCATGGAGGTGGTGATCACCGATCACCACCTGCCGGCTCAGACCGTGGGGTTGCCGGAGGCGCTGATCGTCAACCCGAACCAGCCCGGCTGCCCTTTTCCCAGCAAGAACCTGGCTGGCGTCGGGGTGATGTTCTACGTGCTGGTGGCCCTGCGCGCGGAACTGCGGCGGCGCGGCTGGTTTGCGCCACCGCGCAGCGAGCCCAATCTGGCCGAGCTGCTCGACCTGGTCGCCCTGGGCACGGTGGCCGATGTGGTGCCCCTGGACGGCAACAACCGCCTGCTGGTGCAACAGGGGCTCAGGCGCATGCGCGCCGGCCAGGCCCGGCCGGGGATTACCGCCCTATTCCGGGCCGCCGGGCGCGAGCCGGGGCGAGCCAGCGTCTATGACCTGGGCTTCGTCCTGGGCCCCAGGCTCAACGCCGCCGGGCGGCTGGCCGACATGAGCCAGGGCATCGCCTGCCTGCTGGCCGAGGATGCCGCCCAGGCCCTGCCCCTGGCGCGGGAACTCGACCGGCTGAACCGCGAGCGCCGCGAGATCGAGGCGGACATGCAGGACCAGGCCCTGACCCTGCTGGAGACGGTGGATGTGGAGGAGGGCTGGAGCCTCAGCCTCTACGACCCCGCCTGGCACCAGGGGGTGGTCGGCCTGCTCGCCTCCCGGCTGAAGGAACGGCACCATCGCCCCACCATCGTCTTCGCCGACGGCGGTGACGGCCTGATCAAGGGCTCCGGCCGCTCGATCGCCGGCCTGCATCTGCGCGATGCCCTGGACCGGGTGGACAAGCGCCACCCCGGCCTGCTGCTCAAGTTCGGCGGCCATGCCGCTGCGGCCGGACTGACCCTGCGCCGCGACGACTTCCCCGCCTTCACCGCCGCTTTCGAGCGCGTGGCGCGCGAGCTGCTCTCGCCGGCCGACCTGGAGCGGGTGATCGAGACCGACGGTCCGCTCGAACCCGAAGAATATCGTCTGGAGCACGCCCTCATGCTGCGCGAGGCGGTGTGGGGCCAGGGCTTCCCGCCCCCCCTGTTTCACGGCGAATTCCGCGTCGAGGGCCAGCGTCTGGTGGGCGAAAAGCACCTGAAACTGCGCCTGTCCGGAGGCGGGCTCGCCGCCGAGGCGATGCTGTTCAACCGGGACGAACCCCTGCCTGAAGGCATCCAGGCCACCTACCGGCTGGAGGTCAACGAGTGGAACGGCAGGATGAGCCCGCAGTTGACCCTCGAACACTGGTGTCCGCTGGAATGCACAACCCCCTGATTCGCCACGCTTTTCCCACCGGGTTGGATGGTCAGTTCCTTTGGAACGGCCGTGTGGAACCGACATGAACGACTGGCTGAGCGCCGAGCTGGAGCCCCTCGCCCTGTTTCTCACCAGCATGGGCCTGGGGCTGCTCATCGGCCTGGAGCGTGAACGTTCGCCGGCGGCCAAGGCCGGGCTGCGCACCTTCACCCTGGTGGCCCTGGCCGGCACGCTGGGGGCCATGCTCTCGGAGCAGACCGGCGCGCCCTGGATACTCGGCGCGGGGCTCATCGTCCTGGGCGGCATGATGGTCGCGGCCTATTTCCGAGTGCCGCAAGACGCCGACCCGGGCACCACCACCGTGGCCGCCACCGTCGTCTGTTACGGGCTCGGCGCCCTGGTCTGGTATCAGCACACCCAGCTTGCGGTCGCCCTGGCGGTGACCACCACCGTGCTGCTCTACTTCAAGGCCGAGTTGCGCGGCGTGACCCAGCACCTCACGCGGCAGGACCTGGTGTCCTTCCTGCAGTTCGCCGTCCTCTCTCTGGTCATTCTGCCGGTCTTGCCCAACCGGGGTTATGGTCCCTACGCCGCCCTCAACCCCGCGCAGATCTGGTGGATGGTGGTGCTCATCTCCGGCCTGTCGCTCGCCGGTTATGCCGCCCTGCGCCTGGCCGGGGAGCGACAGGGGGCGCTGCTCACCGGGCTGTTCGGCGGCGTGGCCTCCAGCACCGCCACCACGCTGTCCTTCGCCCGGCACGCACGGCGCCGGCCGGAACTGCTGAGCGTGGCCGCCCTGGTGATCCTCACCGCCAATTGGGTGGTGCTGGTGCGCCTGACCCTCCTGGTGGCAGTCATCGCCCCCGCCCTGCTGCCCCTGGCCGCCCAGGTGCTGGGGCTCGCGGCGCTGGCCGGCGTGCCCCTGCTGCTCTGGCGCTGGCGGCACCTGCAAGGCCGTGAACTGCCCGAACTCGCGCTGAGCAACCCCACCGAGATCCGCGCCGCCCTCGGCTTTGGCGCCCTCTATGCCGGCGTGCTGTTCGCCGCGGCCTGGCTGTCGGACTGGGCCGGCAGCCGGGGCGTCTATACCGTCGCGCTGGTCTCGGGTCTGACCGATGTCGATGCCATCACCCTGACCAGCCTGCGTCTGTTCGGCCTGACCACCCTGAGCGGGGAACAGGCCCTGACCGCAATCCTGCTCGCGCTGCTCGCCAACATCGCCTTCAAGGCCGGGCTCACCGTGGCGATCGGCGGCGGCCGTCTGGCGCTGCGCACCCTGCCTGGCTTCGCGGCAGTGGCGCTGGGGGCGCTTGCCGGCTGGTGGATGCTGTGAGCCGTGCCTACACCCATGCGATCGGCTTCGACGACGCCCCCTTTGCGCGCAGCCACCGCGGCGACGTGCTGGTGGTGGGTGCGCTCCATGCCGGCACACGGCTGGACGGCGTGCTCTCGACACGCGTTCGGCGCGACGGCATCAACGCCACCAGGCGTCTGATCGAGGCCATCGTCTCTTCGCGCTTCCGACCACAACTGCAGCTCGTCTGGCTGCAGGGCATCGCGCTGGCCGGCTTCAACGTGGTGGACATCCACCGCCTGCACGCGGTCAGCGGCCTGCCGGTGTTGGTGGCCGCACGCCGGCGGCCAAACCTGGAGGCAATCCGTCGCGCCCTGCTCGAAAGGGTGCCGGGCGGCACCCGCAAATGGGGGCTCATCGAGGCGGCCGGGCCGATGGAGGCGGTGGCCGGCATCTGGGTGCAACGGGCGGGCCTGACCGCGGCAGAGGCCGCCGCCGCGGTAGCCTGCTGGCAGCTCAACGGCAAGCTGCCGGAACCCTTGCGCACGGCGCATCTGATCGCCGGCGGGGTCACCGGCAGCGGCAGCCGGCAGCGGGCCTGAGGCGTGGCGGGCAGAGGTCGGTGACGGGCTGAAGCCGGTCCTACGGGGTATGCTGCACGTCGATGCAAGCGCCGTGCTCGTGCCGGCCGACGCGGAAACGCACGGGCAGGAACCGCCCGATCAGCCACATGGCGGTTTCGGCGTGCAGACTCACTTCACGTACCGTAAAGCGGCTCCCGCCCTCGGCCAGGGCGGCGTAGATCAGGAGCTGATCGGCGGCATGCACATCGACGCCGGCACCGCTCAGCAGGTCGGCGCGCAAGGCCCGGCCGGCCTCCTCGCCCAGGCGTTCGGCGCTCACCCCGCGCTGGGCCACCACCGCCGCCCCCAGGCGGCCGCGCCCGGTGCGGGCGACGAGCACCAGGGCGCCACCCATGCCGACGGCAGCCTCATCACCCAACACTTCGACGTCCAGATGGACCGGGGCGAGGTTGGTGAGCAGTCCATGTGCCGACTGTGCCATGCGTTCGGCGATGTGCCGCGGCAGATGTGCGACGTGGGCACGACCCACGATCCCGCGCACCGCCCCGCGCGACTCGGCCTGTAGGGGACGCAGATGCCGGTTGGGCGTGATGTCCAGCGTCAGTTCTCCACCACCGCGGGGGTAATAGCCATGTCGCACCGAGGCGATGTGCACCCCAGCCCCCATGTCTTCGAGCCAGGGCAGGAAGACCAGACGGAGGTAATCGACAGGCGGTGCCAGCTTCACGTCGGTACCCCCGACGATCGCAAAACGGCAGGGCCCGTCGGCACACAGGGCAACCGGCAGGACGGCCTGCAGCACCAGAGACACACTGCCGGCCGTGCCTACCTCGAAGCGGTAATTGCCGCTGCGGATCGGCCCCGGCCGGAAGCTCACCTCGCCTGCGCCCAGGACTGCCCCTTCCAGCTCACCGCCGCACAAGGCGGCTACCGCCCTGAGAGCGGTCAGATGCTGGGCCGCCAGCCCCGGCCTGGCGCGTCGCGCACGGATGTTCACCAAGCGGATGGCGCGACCGGTGATCGCCGCCAGGGCCACGGCCAGGCGCGCGAGCTGGCCGCCCCCTTCGCCATGGGCGCCGTCGATCGGCAGTTCGCTCATCTCAGCATCGCCTGCAGTTCCAGGGCATCCTGCACGGCATGACCGGCCTCGTCATTGTCGAAATAGACATAGGCCGTTGCCACCCTCTGCTCTCCCAGCCACTGCGCCCAGCCGGCCAAGGCCCGGCGGCCATAGCGGCCGCTGCAGGCGGCACCCGGTCCGTGCAGGCGCAGATAGAGGAAGTCCGCCGTGACGGCGCGCGGGCTTTCGCAACCGGCCAGGTCGTAGATGCAGAAGGCGGCGTTGTGTCGGGCGAGCAGATCGAGTACGGCATCGCTGTGCCAGCTCGGGTCGCGCAGCTCGAAGGCCGCCATGACGTCCCTGGGCAGGGCCGCCAGGAAGGCGCGCAGCCGACCGACATCCGGCCGCCAACGCGGCGGCAGCTGGAA
>CALHRD010000102.1 GCA_938038385.1 uncultured Burkholderiales bacterium | reverse complement strand
GCGACAAAGCCAGGCGCCGTTTTGGCCCGGAAAGCGGGCGCGTAGCGGGCTCACCCAGCGGGTGACCTCCAACGAAGGCAGAAATCGCAGTGTTCTCACCATGTTACGAATCCAATGCAGCGGTCAACTGCGGTTTTTAGGATTATAGCTTTCGTACTCCCCCCATGCTCATCACCCGGCACACATGCAGGGAAGGCAAACCAAAAACCTGAATCCGTGCCGATCTCGACCAACCCTGTGCAGGTCGGACTCTGGTGCGACGGGTTGGGTGTCGGGCTGAAGCCCGATCTACAAGGCAACCGGCAGCATCGACAAGGATTCAGAAAAAAGCATCGGTAACCGGCGGGACACCGGTGCCAGCCGAGCATGGCCGTGGTGTATCCGCCTCACCCCAGGGGCTCACGGTCCGCCCCAGAGAGGCAAGGGCCCGTCAGTGGGTGTTGATCACCGCGCCCACCACCTCGGCCCCGGCGGCGGCCAGCATGTCCTTGATGGCGGCTACCTCATTGAGGCGGGTACGGTTCTTGCGCACCGAGATCAGGGCACCGCCCGCGTTGGCGCTGACGGCCTGGAAGTCGGCCGACTGCTCGGCCGGTGGTGTATCGATGAGGATCACGTCGTAGTGGCGTGAAAGCAGGGTGATCAGGTCCCCCAGGTTGCCGCGGGCGAGCAGCTCAGCCGGGTTCGGCGGCTGTGTGCCGGCGGTGAGTACGGACAGATCGACGAACTGGGGTATGCGGGTCAGTGCGGCCAGGGTGGCGCGCTCGGCCAGGATGTCCGAAAGTCCCGCCTTGTTGTCCAGGTTGAAATAGGTGTGCAACTGCGGCGTGCGCAGGTTGGCATCGATCAACAGGGTACGCTCGCCCAGCTGGGAGAAGACGATCCCCAGATTGGCGACTAGATAGCTCGTGCCGTCGCCCGGGTTTGCCCCCGTCAGGGTCAGGACCCGACGCTTGTCGTCGAACCAGCGCAGCATGAGTTGGCTGCGCAGCGCGCGCAGGCTCTCCACCTGCGGGCTGAAGGGATCGTACGCCGCCACCAGGTCCTTGCTGAAGCCACCCTCACCCGGACTGAGGTAGGGATAATCGAACTGCCGCGCCAGCATGTGCTGGATGTCGGCATCCTGGACCAGGCCCAGCTTCACGGCGGCCTCGCCGAAGCGGAGGTTCTCCTCTTTCTGCAGCTTGATCACCCGCTCGGCATCCTGGGCGTTGATCTTGCCGCTTTCGAGCAGCATGAGGCCGATGGTCTTGGCAGAGCTGGGCGTGCTGTCCTGGATGCGCTCCACTAGGGGGGATGTGTTCATGGATATCGATCCTCGCAGGGTTTATGGCGATGCCGGAGCAGGCTTGAAACGGGTGACGGCGAGGAGACCGCGCCGCTTGGTGCGGTCGCGTCCCAGCTCGCCCAGGACCGGAATGCCCAGCATGGTGGCGATGTCCTCCCCGGAACGCACGCGACGGTCGACCATCTCCATCAGGAAAGCCAGCCCGATGCCCAACAGGCCACCGAGAAACACGGCCAGGATGGTATTGAGCACGATCTTGGGACTGGAGGGCTCGGTGGGCGGCACCGCCGGATTGAGGATGGCGATGTCGGTCTGGGTGTTCTCGGCCTCCAAAGAGGTCTGGGTGTAACGCTGCAGGGCGGTGTCGTAGGCGCGCTGGGCGTTTTCGACATCACGCAGGAGCACCGTCAGGTCATCCCGCTGCTTCTTGAGCTGCAGTACCTTGGCACGCTGCGCGGCCAGCGAGCTGCGCAGATCGCCTTCCCGCTGCATGGCCGCCCTCGCGGTGGCGGAAACACCCCTGGCCGCAGTACCGATCTCGTTGTTGAGCTTAGCGCGCAAGCTCTCCACCTCGGCACTGGCACTCTGGTACTGGGGGTGGTTGGTGCCGACCTTCTCCGCCAGCTCGGAGAGCTTCGACTCCGCCCGTGCCAGGTCGGCCCGCAGTCCCGCCACCACCGGACTGTTCATCACGTCCGGCAAGGACTCGCCGCTCTGCTTCTGGCGCGAGAGGCTGTCATAGGTCGCCGACTGGGCTGCCACCAGCTGGCTGGACAGCTCGGCCAGCCTGGCGGTCTCCACGTCCAGACGCTCGTCCGAGGCCACCAGTCCGTGTTCGCGCTGATAGCGTGACAGCCTGGCCTGAGCCTCTTCCAGGTTGGTCCGCAGCGCCGCGATCTTGGTCTCGTACCAGGCCGTGGTCTGACGTGCCGGTTCCACCTTGAGATCCAGGTTGGTCTGAATGTAAGCCTGGGCAAAGGCATTGGCGACGATGGCGGCGAACTGCGGATCGCTGCCGCTGAAATTGACCTGGATCACGCTGGACTCGCGCGAGGGCTCGATCTCCAGCCGCTTGAGCAGGAGATCGGCCAGCCAGTGCTGAATGCTCCCTTTACCCTCGGTAGCGGCCATGAAGTCGGCCCGGACCTGGGGGTTGTCGGCCAGCTTGAGCCCCTGCACCACCTTGAGGGCCACGTTCTGGCTACGCATGATGTCGACCTGGGTGGCAACGTAGCCCGGCAGCATCTGCGCCGGCAGCATGACACCTGTGACGGGGTCCTTGGCCTTGGCATCGACGACCAGGGTCGCGGTGGCGGTATAGCTCTTGGGCAGCAGCAGACTCACGACCACCGTGGTGGCCACCGTCACTGCCAGGGCGAGCAGGACGATCCAGGCGCGCGCCTTGAGGATGAGCAGGAATTGGGTGAAGTTCATGGCGTCCTCCGGCGATCAGAACAGGCTCTCGCGCACGAAGACGACGTCATCCGGCTGCAGCAGGTCGGCAAGGCCAGCCTGTAATTCCTCCATGCGCCCTTCTGCAGATCGACGCAGGATGCGCAAGCCTTTCTGGGTCCCCCGCTGGGTGAGGCCGCCACCCACGGACAGGGCCTGAACCACGCTCATGTTCTTCTCCAGTCGGAAAGTGCCGGGCCGTTGGACCTCGCCGTAGATATAGAAACGCGGCTCACGCGAGACGTAGAGGATGTCGCCGTTGGCCACCTGCACGTTCAGGTTCATCCCGCCCTCGCGGAACAGGGCATTCAGATCGATCTCCTGGCGTTGCGCCTTGCCGCCCCGCTCGCTGATCAGCACCAGGGTATCCGCCCCGGTGGGGGTGACGCCGCCGGCCATGGCCAGGACGTCGGTGATCCGGCTGGCCTTTTGCAGGGGAAATCGACCCGGCCGGTTGACCTGCCCCAGCACCGACACCTCCTGGCCACGGAATTCCATGACCACCAGGTTGACTTGCGGATTGCGAATGAAGCCGCCCTGCTCCAGGGCCTTGGCGATACGTCTCGCCGCCTCGTCGGCGGTGGCACCGGAGACCATCACCTCGCCGACCAGGGGGAAACGCACCGCGCCACCCTCGGTGATCCGGGTCTCGGTGTTCAGGTCGGGATGGTTGTAGACATTGATGCGCACCAGATCACCCGTGGCCAGACCGTAATCACCGGCGGCGTGGACGAGAGAGGTGAGGCCGAGGAGAAGGACGAGCAGGAACGGGGTAAGCAGTTTGCGCACGATTTCCACCCTTCAAGAAGTTTCGGATTAATAACATTCAAGCATTGCAGCCGCAACCGGACATCAACCGGACATCAACCGGTCATCAATAGGCCCTCGCGTCCCTGAAGACCAGCCAGATGGTCTTCACGATGATGAGCAGGTCCAGGGACAGGGACCAGTTGCGCAGATAGTCCAGATCGTACTGGACGCGAGCGGCCATCTTGTCCAGGGTCTCGGTCTCACCGCGTAAACCGTTGACTTGTGCCCAGCCGGTTATTCCTGGCTTGGCCTTGTGCCGCAACATGTAGCCGGAGATCAGCTTGCGGTAGAGCTCGTTGTGGGCCACCGCGTGCGGACGTGGTCCAACGATGCTCATGCGCCCCTGCAGCACGTTGACGAACTGGGGCAATTCGTCCATGGAGGTCTTGCGCAGGAAGCGTCCGATCGGCGTCACCCGATCGTCGTCGGGGGTGGCCTGGCGGATCTGCTCTCCGTCCTCGCAGACCCTCATGGTGCGGAACTTGTAGACTACGATCTCCTCGCCGTTCAGCCCATAACGCCGCTGCTTGAAGATCACCGGCCCCGGCGAGGAGAGCTTGACCGCCAACGCAATGATCAGCATGAGAGGGGAGATGGCGATCAGGATGAGGCTGGCCAGGACGATATCGGACAACCGCTTGTTCAGGGCATTGACGCTGGTGAACGGCGTCTCCAGGATGGCAATGACCGGGATGCCGCCGATCTGGTCGATGCGTGCCTGGATGAGGTCGTAAGTGAAGATGTCCGGAACGACGTAGACGGACACCGTACTGTCCTTGAGCACGTTGAGCAAAGCGCTGATGCGGTCCTTGTGCGAGATGGGCAGGGAGATGTAGACCACGTCCACCCGATGCTTGAGCACGTAGTCCTGCAGCTCGCTGGTATGCCCGAGGAATTGTCCGCGTGCCGCCGCGAACATGCGCTCGGGTTTGCGATCGTCGAAGTAACCGAGAAAGTCGGTCAGCAGACACTCGTTGTTCTGCAGCCTCCGGGCCAACCGTTCCCCGGCCTCGTTGCCGCCGACGATCACCGCTCGCCGGGTTCGTCCCAGGTCATGCAGGCGATGGATGTATTTGCGCATGCCTATGTGCGCGACGAGCATGAACACGGGGGTGGCGACGAACCATGTCAGCATGGCACGTTCGTCGTAGTGGAAATCGAGCTGGGTCAGGTAGCCCAGGAACAGGACGGCCAGCACGGTCAGAAACCAGGCGAACAGCACGCTGCCGAAGCCGCTCCAGAGATGGCGTCCACAGGGCCGCAGCAGGGCGAGATCCTCGAACAGGTGGGAGGACAGAAAGAAGGCGATGATGGCCAACACCAGGTAATAGCCATCCATGCGCTCCCCCCAGACCATGAGGGAGGCGATCAATGCCAAGACAGCCACCACCGGGTTGGTGAGCCGGCGCAACAGGGCGAGGGTCGGCGCTTCGCTGTACATGAGCAGCCTAGAAGGCCATCGCAGCGGTCAGGCTGATGGCAGTGGCCCTGAATTCGCGGTCGGGGGCACTGGAATCCCGCGTGGCACGCTGGACGGTCAGGGCGATGTCGCCACCAGGCCAGGGCTGATAACTCGCCCGCAGGCCATAGCTCAGATAGTCGTCATCGACACTGGTGCCATCATAGCTGCGGTTTTCCAGGCGCAGGAAAGGTCCGATGCTGGTCTTGGGCAGGAACTGCCACTGTCCATTCAGATCCAGCCCCGTGACTTCGGCATGGTTGTTCGACGCCCCCAACTCCGACTCATTCAGCTCCCGATAGGCGGCGACGTTGACCAGAGACTTGCCGGTAGGCGCCCAGTCGGCATCGAGGCGCGCCTCCAGGCCGCTGAAGTCGCGGGCGCCGGCCGTGTCATATGTCCGATTGATGTAACCCAGGCGCCCGCGCAGGCGGGTCTTGCCGCTCGGCTGCCAGGTAGCCACACCGAACAGGCCCCACTCGCTCGCATCGGACAGTGTCCCTGTCTTGTTCGGTCGCTGCACGTCGCTCAAGCGCAACTCCAAACCCATGCGCTGCATCGTGCCGCCGAGCCGAAAGATGCCCAGGCTGAAGGCGTCCACGTCCACGTCCCGGCTGTTGCCGGAGGAATACTTGCTCGAGTAACGGTTGTAGCCGGCCTCTGCCTGCCAGTCCGTATGCAGATCGCGCACCGCCCTGAGGTTGTAGCGGCTGAGGGTACGGGTGTTCGTGCCGACACCGACGTTGTCATAACTGCCCAGGGTCTTGGTTCGGTCGGCACCCAGCTGGCCTCGCCAGCGGTTGCCCAGTTGCCAATCCCAACGGGCGTTCAGATCATGGCCCTCGTAGTCGAGAATGGCGCTGTAGCGGCTGAACTTGGCGGTACTGGCCTGGGCCCGTGTCTGGATGCGTTGTCGGCTCTGTCGCCAGTCGAGCAGAAAGCCGGCACCCAGGATGTAGTAGTTGACCGACTGGATCCTGTTGCCCGTGACCTCGCCACCGATCATGGACGGCACCTCGCCGTCGCCGGTAAAACGGAATATGTTGCTGTCGTGGTAGTAGGCCGCGCTTACCAGGGGCCTGAAGAAATCGCCTTCTCCTCCAAGCGCGGTGGCCGGCGGCAGGACACTCAGGACCGTTATCAGGACAAATGGGTGGCATGAGCATGCCATCCATTTGGATCCTCGCCTGGAGTCGCCGCTGATGGGGGTTTTCGTTTTCATGATCTGCAAGACAGGACCTCCCGCGAGCTGGCCTACCAGAATTGCCATTGTCCGGTGTGCACCACCCATAACCCCAGCATCCCGTTGGTGACGGCATGCGCCACGATGGGCGGCCAGAGGCTGCCGCTGGCGCGGTACAGCCAGGCATAGGCCAGCCCGGCCAGGATACCCGCGAACCACAGGGTGTGCTCGAATCCGAACACCAGACTGGAGATCAGAATGGCCTTGAGGCTCACCAGCGCCGGCGATAGGGCCAGGAAATCCTGCCGGTCGATCCAGCGCATCAGGAACGAGCGCCAGAACAACTCCTCCATGACCGGCACCAGCAGTGCCGAGCCCGCCAGCCGGAATGCGGCCAGCGTCCAGTCGATGTCCCCGCTTCGCGGGTCGCGCGGGTCATAGACGAAACCGTCCTCGGACGCGAGATTGAGCCAGCCCCAGTCCAGATTGATCCACAGCACGAACACCGCCGCCCCGGTCAGCGGGGCCCACAACCACAGCCACCTCCCTTCGTCAGGCAGCTGCCTCAGCTCGACATACTCCCTGATGAGATAGAGCATGATGACCGCCACCAACACGGTCTTGATGGGATAGACCAGACGGACGTCGAAATCCGGACCCAGCCATGCGCCGATGGGGTCCCTGAGCGCCAACAGCAGGATGAACAGCGCGAAGGGGAGAACACGGACCAAAACCTCCCGTTGCAGCCTCATCCCGTTTGCATCCCTGTTGACGGCTACAAGCTCATCGCAGACCCTGCAGACCCTTCTCGATGGCGCCTTGCTCGCCGGCCGGAGCGGTCAGATCCGGGACGTCAGCCGGGACCGGGGCCGCCGGCTTGTCGCCATTGCCAGGTTTGACCGGCGGCACCACTGACGGGCCCTCCAGCTTGGCCGCCTCGCTGTATTCGCCCAAATACTCGACCTTGGTGGCATCACGCAGGCGTTTGAGCGCCTGCTCGGCGAGCTCCCGCTTCCTGGCGTTGAGCAGATAGCGCTCAATCATCGGGGTGGCCTGCTGCAGGTTCACCGGCTGGGTCTGGGAGCCTGCCAGATAGACGATATTGAGCGTGTTGTTGCCGGACAGCGTGATGGCCTGACCATCCTTGAGGGCATGCAGCCTGGGCAACAGTTCCAGCGGCAACTGCTCGGCCGCCTTGACGCTTTGTCCGCCACGCGCGGGGATGTTGTTGGCCTTGAGCCACTCGACGAACTCGTTGAGATTGCGCACGCCGGCCAGTTTCTCGTTCACTTGGGCGGCGTTGTCCGGTGTGACCTGCACCGAAAGCTCCTGCAGGCGGTAGATACGCCGCTCGGAGAAGAGCTCGGGGTGTTTGTCGTAATACTCCTTGATCTCCGCCTCGGTGGGCTTGGCCGCATCGGCAGTGAGCTTTTCCACATAGGCCTGGGCCAGTAACTGTCGACGCGCCGCCTCCAGGGTCTGCACCACCTTGGGATCGCGGTCCAGCTTCTCGGCGATGGCCTTCTGCATCAACAGCTGCTGGTCCACCAGGCCGCGCAGCACCTGGTTGGCCGCCTGTTTCGATTGTTCCGGTGTCAGGTTGCCGCCGAGCTTGGCCAGTTCGAAATTGAGCTGGTGTACGGTGATTTCGTCGCCACCGACCTTGGCCGCCACCTGGGTGGCTTTCTTCTCTTCACCCTCCTTCTTGTCGCCACACCCGTTCAAGGCCAGGGTCAATGAAAGGGCCAGCGCGGACAGGGCGATACCTTGGGTCAGTTTCATGGCAATCCTCGTCGTGTAAGGTTTACGGTATGTCTCGGATTCAAGGCGAAGGGCTCACCTTGCATGACTATCCTGCCCCCATCATGGCGTTACCCATGATGGCACAGCGAGCAATAGTGCGATTATCGGCGGGAATTATTACAAACGTGAGGTTAATTCACAAAATCGTAAACCTCGCGCCATGATCACAGCGAATAGCCTTCGATACCTGATCAAAGCACACCGGCGGCATGGTCGGCCAGGCGGGAGCGTTCGCCACGCGCCAGCGTCACGTGGCCGCTGTGCGGCCAGCCTTTGAAGCGGTCGACCACATAGGTCAGGCCAGAGCTGCCCTCGGTGAGATAAGGGGTGTCGATCTGGGCGATGTTGCCCAGACAGACCACCTTGGTGCCGGGCCCGGCGCGGGTGATCAGCGTCTTCATCTGCTTGGGCGTGAGATTCTGCGCCTCGTCGATGATCAGGATCTTGTTGATGAAGGTGCGGCCGCGCATGAAGTTGAGCGACTTCACCTTGATGCGCGAACGGATGAGGTCCTGGGTGGCCGCCCTGCCCCATTCGCCGGCCTCCTGGTCGTTCATGTTGAGCACGTCCAGGTTGTCCTCCAGCGCCCCCATCCAGGGGGTCATCTTCTCCTCCTCGGTGCCCGGCAGGAAGCCGATGTCCTCCCCCACGGGCACGGTCACCCGCGTCATGATGATCTCGCTGTAGCGTTTCTCCTCCAGGGTCTGGGTGAGTCCCGCCGCCAGGGTGAGCAGGGTCTTGCCGGTGCCGGCCTGGCCGAGCAGGGTGACGAAATCGATGTCCGGGTTCATCAGCATGTTGAGCGCAAAGTTCTGCTCGCGGTTACGCGCCGTGATGCCCCAGACGTTGTTCTTGTGATGGCTGTAGTCCTTGATGGTGACCAGCACCGCCGTGTTGCCGCTGATGTCGGCCACCATGGCGTTAAGCGGCCGCTCACCCTCCTGGTAGACGAACTCGTTGACCAGTAGCGAGGGCACCAGGGGGCCGGTCACGCGATAGTACACCCGGCCCTCCTTCTGCCAGGACTCCATGCTCTTGCCGTGTGCATCCCAGAAGTCCGCCGGCAGCTCACGCACCCCGGTGTAGAGGATGTCGGTGTCCTCCAGCACCTTGTCGTTGTAGTAATCCTCGGCCGCGATCCCCAGGGCACGCGCCTTGATGCGCATGTTGATGTCCTTGGTCACCAGGATCACCGGCCGGCCGGGGTATTTGCCCTTGAGGTAGCCCACCACCCCCAGGATCTGGTTGTCCACCTTGCTGTAGGGCAGCACCGAGGTGATGTCGCTGTCGATGGGGTGGGTCTGCAGCAGCAGCTTGCCGGTGGCGGCGTTATGACTGTGCGGACCCAGGTGAGCGCCTTCCGAGATCTCGGATTCGCGTCCGCTCACCACCTCCTCGATGAAGCGGCTGGCCTGGCGGGCATTGCGCGCGACCTCCGACATGCCTTTCTTGTTGTGGTCCAGCTCCTCGAGCGTGGCCATCGGCAGATAGATGTCGTGCTCCTGGAAGCGGTACAGACAGGTGGGGTCGTGCAGCAGGACGTTGGTATCGAGGACGAACAGCTTGGTCTGGGTCTGGGATCTGGGTTTGCGCGCCATCAGAAGCGTGGGGAGGAGATGGAGATCATGAAGGGATCAGGCGAGGGTGCGGACGAACTCGAGCACGTCACGGGCGTGGTTGGGCACCTTCACGGCACGCCATTCCCGGGCGATCCTGCCGTCCCGGTCGATGACGAAGGTGCTGCGCTCGATACCACGCACCTTCTTGCCATACATGTTTTTCATTTTCATGACACCGTAGGCCTCACAGACCTTTTCGTCCACGTCCGACAACAATTCGAAGGGCAGATTGAGCTTGGTCTTGAAACCTTCGTGCGAGGCGACGCTGTCGCGCGAGATGCCGAAGACCTCGCAATCCAGCGCCTGAAACAGGTCGTAGAGGTCGCGGTAGTCCTGACCCTCCGTGGTGCAGCCGGGGGTGTTGTCCTTGGGATAGAAGTAGAGCACAACCGGCTTGCCGCGCAAATCGGACAGACGCACGGGGTGACCGCCGGTGGCAGGGAGTTCGAAATCAGGGGCGAGTTGACCTTGCATGGGGGGTACCTCCAGTGCGCTTGAAGTCTGCTGCATTATCCCAGATTGTCCTGGGCCCGGCCCATGCCCGCCTTCGCTGGCCGAGGGTCATCTGCTTACCACTTCCACGCGCAGGCCCGAGACGGCGTTGGGCAGGTGGGTCGTCATCACCTGGTCACCGCGTTTGAGACCTTCGCTGCGGATGAGCAGTCTGGGCGGCTCGCCTGTCAGTTCGCCCAGCACACTCACCTGTACGGCCTGGATGCGCCCCGCCTCCACCTTGTAGACCTGCCGTCCACCATAGAGCGCGGCATAGGGTATCGCCATGGCCCCTTCCACCGGCGCGCGCGCCAGATGCAGGGTGAGCAGGCTGCCCATGCGCAGCCGATCCTGCGGCGCGGTCAGGCGAAAGAAGGCGTCGAGTCCGCGGGTATCCGCCGCGCCGGACAGACGCACGAGCTTGAGCCGCAGCGTCTCGCCAGCGACATCGGTGGTGGCCTCCAGGGACTGGCCGCGGGCGATGCGGTCCATGATCTCGTCCTGATGCGGTGCCGGGATCTTGGCCCGTACCTCCAGTCCTGCCGAGGGGTAGAGGGTCATCAGGGCCTGACCGTTGCCGACCTGGTCACCCTCGGCCACCTGCAAGCCGGCGACGATACCGTCGAAGGGCGCCACGACACGGCTGCGCCTCAGGGCGAGCTCGGCCTGTTCCAGTTTGGCCCGCGCCTGCTCGAGACGTGCCTGCAACTGGGCCAGGCGCGCCTGATGATCCTTGATGGCCAGTTCGCGGCTGCGCAGGCTGATCTGCTGCCGGGCCTGGGCCTGCCGGCTCTGGTCCACCGCCGCCTGCGAGTAGAAGTTTTCCTCGCGCAGGCGTTCGAAGCGGGCCACGTCGGCCGCGGCATAGTCCAGCAGACGCCTCTCCTGCTCGAGCAGGTCGAGATCGGCGGCATGGCGCATGCGCTCGCTGTCCATGGCCGCCAGCAATTCCTCCGCCTGGGCCTTGGCCTGGACGACCGGCGGTTCGAAGTCACGCGGGTCCAGCTCCAGCAGCAACTGTCCGCGGCGCACCGCCTGACCCTCCAGCACGTACACACGCATCACCCGGCCGATACCGGGCGCCGCGGCGCGGGTCAGTTCAGGACTTTCCACCTTGCCATGGAGCGTAAGCCGTGGGCTCAGGGCGGCGGGCTCGACGCTGATCGTTTCGACCCGCCAGACCTGTTCGGTGGGAAGGACCGGGGCCTGTTTCGGGCGACTGGCCTTGAGCGCAGCAAAACCGCCCGCTGCGACGGCCAGGATGACGAGGGGAAACAGCAACTTCTTTTTGTTCATGGACGAGGCAGGGATGCACGGGCGCACTATGATCCGCTTCGCTACACCGGCTTGGCAATGGCCGGCGCCACGGATGGATCGGTAACGACGCCGACCGACCTGAGCGGACGCACCCCAGGGCAGAGCCGATCGACTGCCCGCCAATCCGGACGAGACCGGCAGCGGGATGATTGCGGCATAATGGCAGCGGACCGGAGGGTCCATTTCTACCCCGACCGACAGGAGACAGACCGTGATGCGCAAGACCTTACTGACCCTGGCCATGGCGACCCTGACGCTGCCCGCTGTTGCCGATGAAACACAGATGACCGAGAGCGCCCGCCAGACCGCCATGCAGCTGATCAAACAGCTGGGCGGCGAATTGCAGAAGCAGATGAGCAGCGGCGGCCCGGAATCCGCCATCTCCGTATGCAGGGAGAAGGCCCCGGCCATCGCCAGCGAGATGTCACGCAGCACCGGCTGGCGCGTGACCCGCGTCAGCCTGAAGATCCGCAATCCCCTGCTCGGCACCCCCGACGAGTGGGAGCAGGGCGCGCTCAAGATCCTGGAGCGTCGCCTGGCCGAGGGGGCGAAGCCGGAGACATTAGAATTCGCCCAGGTCGTCGAGGAGCCGGCCGGCAAGGTCTACCGCTACATCAAGGCGCTGCCGGTGCAGCCGGTGTGCACCACCTGTCATGGCAGTGCGGAGTCCATCCCGGAGGGCGTCAAGGCACGTCTGGCGGCGGAGTATCCGCACGACAAGGCCACCGGCTACAGCCCGGGCATGATCCGCGGCGGCATCTCCATCAAACGGCCGCTGTGACACTCCGGGCCGGGTCGGGTTCGCCACCTACCCAGACCTGGCCCGCCTCCACCCGCAGGGGATAGGTGCCGATGGGGCAATCGGCCGGATCGTTGAGCGGCAGGCCGGTTGCGAGGTCGAAATAGCTGCCGTGCAGTGAACACTTGATCGACCGCCCCTTGATGCAGCCAAAGTAGAGGGAATAGTCCTCGTGGCTGCACAACTCGTCCACGCAATACCAGCCGTCATCCGTGCGACAGAGCAGCAGCTTGCGCCCGTCCACCTTGACCCGTTTCATCTGGCCCGGCGCGAGCTCGTCCTCGCGCGCCACGGCCACATAGTCGCCGCGCATCATTTGACCCTCGCCAAGGCACGTCCGGAATCGAGGGCGGCACGGGCCCGATCCGCAGCCTCTCCGAGACTGCCGGCACGGCCCAGGTGATGCAGGACGAGGGCGGCGCCGATGACCAGCGAGTCGTAGGTCGCCCCCTTCTCTCCCCCCAGTGCCGCCAGCCCTGCCGCAGCCGCGGCGCGGGCGGTGGCGGCGACATCGACCATGATGGCCACCTCGTCACCGGCCCGTTCGCTCTTGGGCAGACCCTCCGGCAGGGGCACCGCGCGCACGCTTTGCTCGATGCCAAGGTCGCGTGGATCGAGGTCCGCCTCCACCTCCTCGCCGCGATCCTGGTACCAGTAGTACTTGCCGGGCTGGCGCAGGCTGGGGATCACGCCCCCTTCGACACCGCGGATGATCAGCGCCGAATCGAAGCCGGCGTGCCGGGCCAGCATGGCGTAGATGGGCGGATATGGCTTGTGCACATAGCCGGTGACGAAGTGTGTGCGCCTACGCCCGGCGATGGGACGCGAGGCCACCTCGACCGTGGTCACCGCCTGGCGCTTGATGATCTTGCCCCTGAGCGGCACCAGGTCGTGCAGCCTGGGGCAGAACCGGGCCTGGTCGACGTAGGTCCAGCCCAGGGCCGGGTCTGACAGACGCCTTGCGGCGGCCTCCGGGCTCAGATCCACGTCCACCCCGGCCGCCTGCAGGACGTGGCGGGCAGTGACCCCGTATTTCGGACCGACCTTGTCGACACCATGGTTGACCGTAGGCACCCCCAGTTCGGCCAGCAGCACGGGCAGGAAGGGGGCGGCCGGCAGGCAGCGGTTGTAACCGTCGTAGGGGTCGGCGATGTCGACCACCTCGTCCACCTCGGCCGTCACCCGCTGCGTCGCCTCCAGGATGGCGTCCAGCACCCCCTTGTTCTCGTCGTCGGTCTCACGCTTCATGCGCAGCGCGATGAAGAAGATGCCACACTGCACCGGATCGATCTGGCCCGCCAGGATCGCCTTCATACCCAGGTACGCCTCCTCGCGGGCGATGTCCTTGGACAACTCCGGCCCGGTGGCGATGCGCTGGATGATGGAGTGCATGACCTGCCTGGGGTCGCTGGCATGGCTTGCCGTTTGATTCATGGTGACTCCTGTCGGAAAACATTACCTGACAAATTCGATCAACTTTTGGTGATCGCCGTCAAGTCCCAAGTTTACGGTAGAGGGTGCGCTCGCTGATGCCCAGCAGCCGCGCCAGGCGTTTCTTGTCGCCGCGCAGACGCTCGAAGGCCCAGCGCACGTAGTGTCTCTCGACCTGATCCAATGGCAGGATCGCATCCTCCGTGAGCGGAACCGATGTAGATGGCAGCGAGGACAGCTCCGGCGGCAGTGCCTCCGCTCGGATGACCTCGCCGTCCGTGAGCAGCGCCGCCCGCTCCAGGATGTTGCGCAATTCGCGGACATTGCCCGGAAAGGCATGGTCATGCAGGATGGCCAAGGCCTCCGGGCTGAGCCTGAGCTTGCGACCACCCGGCAACCTGGCGAGGAGCGCCTCCGCCAGCAGGGGCAGGTCCTCGCGCCGCTCGCGCAGTGCCGGCAGGTGAATGGGGAAGACGGCGATGCGGTAATAGAGATCGCGGCGGAAGCTGCCCGCCGCCACCATGGCATCGAGATCGCGGTGGGTGGCGGCCACCAGGCGGAAGTCCGCGGCCAGGGTCTCCACCCCGCCCACACGGCGATAGGTGCCGGTTTCCAGCAGGCGCAGGAGCTTGACCTGCAACGCAAGCGGGATGTCGCCGACCTCGTCCAGGAATAGCGTGCCGCCGGCCGCCGCCTCCACCAGGCCGATCTTGCGCCGGTTCGCACCGGTGAAGGCGCCCTTTTCATAGCCGAAGAATTCAGACTCGAACAAGGTCTCGGTCAACCCCGAACAGTCCACCGGGACGAAGGGTTTGTCCCGACGCGGACTCAGGCCGTGCAGGGCCTGGGCGGCCAGCTCCTTGCCGGTACCCGACTCGCCCAGCAACAGCACCGGGGTCATCGCCGGGGCGGCCCGATTGATCAGACCCAGCATGGCGTTGAAAGCCGGGGAGCGCCCCACCATGCCAAGCGCCTCCGGTCGCTCGCCCTTTTCCCCCAACAGGGTGAGGGTCTCCATGAAGTAGCGGATGTTGCCGTCGGCATCGCGCAGCGGGATCAACTCCACATCCACATGCTCCTCGCCGCGCGGGGTGTGATGCAGATGCAGCACCCGGCAGGGTTCGCCGGTCTTGAGCGCCGCCAGACGCGGGCAGGACTCGCCACACTGGTCGCAGGGGCGGTCGAAGTGGTGAGAGATCTCGTAGCAGGTGCGGCCCAGCAGCCGGATCGCCACGCCATCGACATGACCGAAGGCCTCCCGATAGGCCTGGTTGGCGGCGAGGATGCGGTATTCGGTGTCGGTGAGGATGCGCGGCTCCGGCAGGGCCTCCAGCAGATCGCGCAGTTCCGGGGGGATGGGCATGGCATGAGTATATGCCATTCATGACAAAGATGCACGGAATGACTTGCCAAAATCGACAGGAGTGGACACCAATGCTGCGCGAGCATCTCCCATCTAATCACGTAGCAAATTGATTTTTATATTTTTGTGTCTGATGCAAGGTGCTGGCACGGTTCTTGTTAAGAGTTAAAAGGTTACTGAGTGGAAATCCACGTGAAACGCATTCTGCAACGCCCCCTGGCACGGCACATCGCCTTCGTGCTGATCGTGAAGCTCATCTTGATCGTCGCCATCAAGCTGACCTTCTTCAGCGATCCGGTGCGCCCAGGCACTGAGGGGACCGCGCGCGTGCTGCTCTCGGCCCAACCTTCCCCAACCACCCCCGAACGGAGTAACCCGCATGACTGAGACCATGATCGATCTGTCGCGGCTGCAGTTCGCCGCCACGGCCTTGTATCACTTCCTGTTCGTGCCCCTGACTTTGGGGCTCGCCTGGATCCTGGTGATCATGGAGACGACCTACGTGCTCACCGGACGCACGATCTACAAGGACATGACCAAGTTCTGGGGCAAGCTCTTCGGAATCAACTTCGCCCTGGGGGTGACCACCGGCATCACCATGGAATTCCAGTTCGGCACCAACTGGGCCTATTACTCCCACTATGTCGGCGACATCTTCGGCGCGCCGCTGGCGATCGAGGGGTTGATGGCCTTCTTCCTGGAGTCCACCTTCATCGGCCTGTTCTTCTTCGGCTGGGATCGGCTGTCCAAGGCCAAGCATCTGCTGGTGACCGTGCTGATGGCCGTGGGCTCCAACCTCTCGGCGCTGTGGATCCTGATCGCCAACGGCTGGATGCAGGACCCGGTGGGGGCGCAGTTCTCCTACACCACCATGCGCATGGAGCTCACGAGCTTCTGGGAGGTGATGTTCAACCCCACCGCCCAGGCCAAGTTCGTACACACCGTCTCGGCCGGTTATGTCACCGCCTCCATCTTCGTGCTGGGCATCTCCGCCTGGTACCTGCTGCGCGGCCGCGACACGGAGTTCGCCAAGCGTTCCTTCCGCATCGCCGCCGCCTTCGGCTTCGCCTCGGCCCTGTCGGTGATCGTCCTGGGCGACGAGTCGGGCTATGCCGTAACCGAGTCGCAGCAGTCCAAGCTGGCGGCCATCGAGGCGATGTGGGAGACCGAACCGGCCCCGGCCGGCTTCAAGCTGCTGGCCTGGCCCAATGAGGAGAAACAGGCCAACGACTGGGAGATCGAGATCCCCTACGTGCTGGGACTGATCGCCACGCGCAGCACGAGCGAGACCATCCCCGGCATCAAGGAGATCCGCGAGAAGAACCGCGTGCGCATCGAATCCGGCATCCATGCGGTCAAGGCCCTTGAGCGTCTGCGTCGGGATGCCGCTGACGTCGAGGCGAAGGCGGCATTCGAGGCACACAAGGCCGACCTCGGTTACGGGCTGCTGCTGAAGAAATACGTGGCCGACGTCGGCCAGGCCACACCTGAGCAGATCACCCTGGCGGCGCGCGACACGGTGCCGGCGGTGGCGCCCTTGTTCTGGAGCTTCCGCCTGATGGTGGTGCTGGGCTTCATGTTCCTCGCCCTGCTCGCCCTCGCCTTCTGGAGCTCGATCAAGGGCAACTTCGCCGAGAAACGCTGGCTGCTCAAGTGGGCGCTGTGGTCCATCCCGCTGCCCTGGATCGCCGCCGAGGTCGGTTGGTTCGTCGCCGAGTACGGGCGGCAGCCCTGGAGCATCTTCGGCGTGCTGCCCACCCGGCTGTCGGTGTCCACCCTCTCGGAGGCCAGCCTCTACGGCAGTCTGGCCGGCTTCGTCGGCTTCTATACCCTGCTGCTCGTGGTGGAGTTGTATCTGATGTTCAAGTACGCCCGCCTGGGCCCCAGCTCGCTGGGCACCGGCCGCTACCATTTCGAACGCGCGGGCGGCGCCATGCCTGCCGGCGCCCTGGCTGACAAGGTTTGAGGAGAACGACATGCTCGACTACGAAACCCTCAAGATCATCTGGTGGCTGCTGGTGGGCGTACTGCTGTTGGGCTTCGCGGTGATGGACGGCCACGACATGGGCGTGGGCACCCTGCTGCCCTTCGTCGGCCGCACCGACACCGAGCGGCGCGTGGTGATCAACACCGTCGGCCCGCACTGGGACGGCAACCAGGTCTGGTTCATCACCGGCGGTGGCGCCATCTTCGCCGCCTGGCCCCTGGTCTATGCCACCGCCTTCTCCGGCTTTTACTGGGCGATGCTGGCGGTGCTCTGGGCGCTGTTCTTCCGCCCGGTGGGCTTCGACTACCGCTCCAAGATCGAGAACGCGACCTGGCGCAAGACCTGGGACTGGGGCCTGTTCGTCGGCGGTTTCGTGCCGCCGCTGATCTTCGGCGTGGCCTTCGGCAACCTGCTCCAAGGGGTGCCCTTCCACTTCGACGACAACCTGGTGTCGCACTACACCGGCAGCTTCTGGCAGCTTGTCAATCCGTTTGCCCTGCTCGCCGGGGTCGTGAGTTCGGCCATGATCACCTTCCACGGCGCCAACTACCTGATGCACCGCACGGAAGGGGCGATCTTCGAGCGCACCCGCCTTTGGGCCATGATCTCGGGCCTGGTCATGGTGGCCAGCTTCCTGCTCGCCGGGGTGTTCGTCGCCGATCTGCCGGGCTACGTCATCACCTCCCCGGTGGACCCAGGCGCGCTGCCCAACCCGCTGGCCAAGACCGTGGCGGTGGAGTCAGGGGCCTGGCTGGGCAACTTCGCAATCCAGCCCCTGCTCTGGGCAGTGCCGGTCCTCGGGGTCCTGGGCGGCCTGGCGGGCATCCTGTTGGCCATGCTGCGCCGGGCCCTGGCCGCCTTCGTCGCCTCGTCGCTCGCCATGGCCGGCATCATCGGCACGGCCGGGGTGGCCCTGTTCCCCTTCGTCATGCCCTCGTCCAGTTCACCCGGTTCGAGCCTCACGGTGTGGGACAGCGTGTCCAGCCAGCTCACGCTCACGCTGATGTTCTGGGCGACGCTGATCTTCATGCCGCTGATCGTGTTCTACACCGCCTGGGCTTACAAGGTGATGGCGGGCAAGGTGACCGAGCGCTTCATCGAGGCCAACGACAAGGCGGCCTACTGAACTGCCTGGGTTGGCAGGGATTGGGGCGGGGCAGCCCGCCCCCTTTTGAGGAAAGGCAAGGACTATGTGGTATTTCGCGTGGATACTCGGTGTGAGTCTGGCCGTGCTGCTGGCCGTACTCAA
>CALHRD010000101.1 GCA_938038385.1 uncultured Burkholderiales bacterium | reverse complement strand
TCTGGGGGCGCTCGCCAGCCAGATCGTCGGCCTTAAGTTGCGCTACCGCCCGCTTGAAGTAGTGCATCGCCTGCTCGCCCCGCGTCCCGATGCCATCGAGGCCTTGCTGCAGGCGTCCGACGAACACAGTCCCATCATCCTGCTCGGCGCACCCCAGGCGGCCGCCGCCGTCCTCGGGGCGACTCAACCGGGCGGCCCGCATATCGCCCTGCACCGCCACCCGGTACGGCCGGAGCAACCACTGCTGGTGGTGCAGGGTACCTCCCAGGAGATGGAACGCGCCCTGCAGGCCCTCGCCGTCCAGCGTGCGCCGCTGCCGGACCGCGCGGAAACCGGGGTGGGCAAGGTCTCCGCCGCGCCCGTGCCGCCCACACTGCCGGCCGACCGGCCGGTGCGCCTGCGTGACCTGGGCTGGAGCGGGGATCAGGAGGTGCGGGGGCGCTATGGCAGCCGGAGCATCGAGTTCACCCTGCCGACGGACTTCTACACCCCCGCGAGGACTTCCTCTCCCTGCGCCTGAACCTGGCGTATGGCAACGGCCTGCGCAAGGACTCGGCGCTCAACGTGGTGGTCAACGGCCGTTTCGCCCATGCCGTTCCGCTCGACGGGCGGGATGGCACGCGCTATGAGGGCTACGAGGTGCGCATCCCCGTGGTCCTTCTGCAGCCTGGGCACAATCGCCTGGAGTTGAACGCCCACCTGATCCCGGCCGAAGGGGGGCAATGCGTGGAACAGGCCATCGAGCCGATGCGGCTGACGGTGCGCGCCGACTCCACCATAGAACTGCCACCGCATGCGCAGGTGGCGGCGGTGCCCGATCTGCGCCTGCTCGGACGCGGTGCCTACCCCTATGCCAGTGCCCGCAGCCTGGGACTGTGGCTGGGCGGTAGCGACCCGGAAACCCTGGGGGCGGCGTGGACCTTGCTCGCTCGCCTGGCACAGACCCGTGCCGCAACCCTGCCGCCCCTGCGCGTGAGCATCGGCGGCACTCGACCCGAGGGGACGGAAGACCTCATCCTGGTCGGCACGCCCAGGCAGTTCCCGCCGGAGACCTTCGCCCACGCACCGCTCGACGCCAGCGGGCGCATCCTGCAGAGCGGGTCGGAGCCGCTGGCGGAGACACCGCCGCCCGCCTGGCGACGATGGCTGAGCTGGCTCGCGCGCGGGACGCCTGCCGCCGCGGCCCGCCCCGCACCCGTGAGCGTGACGCTGGATGGCCCGGCGCTGGGCCGGCAGGCCGCGCTGCTGCAATGGCTCGACGGGCAGGGGCGCTTGCTCACCTGGCTCGCTGCCGACGACCCGGCGGTGCTGCAGGCGCGTGTCCCGACCCTGGTCGAGCCGGCCGTATGGGGCCGCCTGGAGGGTGATCTGATGCTCTGGCGCGACGCCGATACGGTCTATACCGACCGTGTTGGCGAGACGGGGATGCGCGGCAGTGCCGGCTGGTCGATGCGCATGAGCTATCTGCTCAGCCAAAGACCGGTGTATTGGGCCGGCGCGGGGCTGGTGATCCTGTTGCTGGCCTGGTCTACCCGGGCGCTGCTCTTGCGTTTCAAGGCGCGCAGGCACCCGGGGGTGCGCGAGGAGGGGGTGTGAGGCGAGGCATCGGCCTCGTCCTGGGCCTGCTCATGGCGAGCTTCGCGCCACTGGTCCAGGCCATGGATGCCACGCTGTGGCAGGTCTGGCGTGACCGTTTCGTCACGGCCGACGGGCGGGTCCTCGACACGGGTCAGGGCGGGGTGAGCACCTCGGAGGCACAGGGCTATGGCATGTTGCTGGCGGAGGCAGCCGCCGACGCTGCCAGCTTCGAGCGTCTGTGGAACTGGACCCGCACGCGTCTCGCATTGCGAGACGATGGACTACTCGCCTGGCGCTACCACCCGCAGCGCGGGGTGGAGGACGCCAACGCGGCAGCGGATGGCGATCTGCTCGTGGCCTGGGCCCTGGTGCGCGCCGCCGAACGCTTCGGACGCCCCGATTATCGGGAGCAGGCGCGGGCCCTGGCAGCGGCCATCCGCCGCCACCTCGTCGTCCAGACCGCCTGGGGGTCCGTGCTGAAGCCCGCGCCCACCGGCTTCGACCGCCCTGAGGGGCTGGTGGTCAACCTCGCCTATTGGGTCTTTCCTGCCTTCGATATGCTGGCCCGCGTCGATCCCGACCCGACATGGGCGGCCCTGCGCGAAAGCGGGTTTAGGCTGCTGCAGTTGGCGCGCTTCGGCCGTTGGGGTCTGCCGCCGGACTGGTTGCTGCTGGCCGACCCCCTGCGCCCGGCACCCGGCTGGCCGGCGCGCTTCGGTTACGACGCCCTGCGCGTCCCACTGCATCTCGTCTGGGCTGGGGTGCGCGACGCGGCGCTGCTCGCGCCTTACCGCGCCTATTGGGGTGCCTACGCCTGCACCGGGCGTCTGCCGGCCTGGACCGATTTCGATCTGGACGCGGTCGATGCCTGGGGCGGTTTTACCGGCGTGCCCGCCATCGCCGCATTGCTCGGCATCCACGCGCCGAGTGCGGCCAGGCCCCGCATCGAGGAACTGGATTACTATCCCGCCACCATCCTGTTGCTGGCCCGGCTGGCGGCGCGGGAGGGCCAGCCATGAGATGGCCGCTCGCCCTGGTCGCGGCCTGCACCCTGGGCGCGCAGGCCGCCGGTCTGCCGCAGCGCTGGACGCGTCAGGCCCAGGACCTGCAGCTCTGGCGCCAGCCGGACACGGTGGCCATACATCGCAGCGATCAGGTGCGGACGCCCGGCGCTCCAGGCCAGCCACCGCCGCCGCACCATGGCGAGGCCGCGCCGGCGCCAGTTGCGACGTTCGAGCGGCAACGCCCGGGCGAGCGCAACCTCCCGGTCAGGCTCAGCCCGCGCCAGCCCGTGTCCACCCCCCAGCCCGAGCCCCAGGCCCTCTGGCATGCACGCCTGAGCGCAGCCGAGCGCGCCGGCCCCAGCCCCGAGCTGTTCGCCCGCATCGAGGCCGAAGCGGCCTGGCTGGAACAGGCGGCCGATGCCGACCTGTTGCAACGCCTGGGCTGGGTGCTGCTGGCCGCTGGCCGCACGGACCAGGCCGAACGTTGGTTCGCGCAGGCCCTCGCGCGCGACCCCGACGACAACCCCGCGCGCCGGGGGCTTGCCCAGTGCTACGCACGGCGCGGCGCCTATGCCGAGGCGCATGCGTTGCTCGCACCCTTGCCCGGGGCGGCCCGCGAACGCCTTGACTTGGCAGACGCCCTGGCCGAGCGGGCGCGCGCCAGCGGGGACGAGGCCGCGGAGGCCGAGTGGCTGCGGCGCGCCCTGGCTGACGCGGACGGTGACGCAATCGCTTTGCGTGAGCGGTTGGCCTGGAATGCGCAGCGCCGCGGCCTCTGGGCCGAGGCCGTCGCGCTCTGGCAGCCCCTGCTGGCGGCCGAGCAGCGCCCGCAATGGCGCGAGGCGCTGGCCGCCGCCTTGCAGGCGCAAGGCGAGGCCGAGGCTGCCTATGAGGCGCTGCGCGACCTGCCCGGCGCCGCAGCCTGGCGCACGGCATTGGCCGGTGTGCTCGCCGGGCGTGCGCGCGCCCAGGGCGAATACGAGGACGAACAGCGTTGGCTCGCGGCCGCCCTGCGCGAGGATGCCGCCAATGCCGACCTCCACGTCCGTCTGGCCAACAATGCCGAGGCCAGGTCGCGCTGGGAGGAGGCGGCAGGGCACTGGGCACAGGCCTATGCCTTGCGGCCCGACGACGCCACGGCTGCCGCCTGGGCTGGCAATCTCATGCGTCTGGGGCGCACGCAGGCGCTCGCCCGCCTGGCCGCCAGCGACTCGGGGCCTCTGGCGCGCTGGTGGCAGACCTGGCAGGCGCGGCAACTTCTGAACCAGGGGCGGGCACGCGCCGCCGCGCGCGTGGCGCCGGCAGGGGCCCTGCCCGAACTGGCCGGCGTGCTCGCCCCGCGCATGAGTCTGGGACTGGCCGGACGCGACAAATCCGGCAGTCCTGGCGGCAGCCGTCTGCGGCTACGCCTCGCACCGCAATTGGAGCTCGCCGCCCCGCTCGCCGACGGCTGGTTCGAGGCCGGGCTGAGCGGGGTCGAGGCCGATGCCGGGACGACCTCGTCGGGCCTGCCGTTCGGGTCCGCCCTGCCTGGTCAGCCCGCCGTCGCCACCAGGACCGGGCCCCACGCAGCCCTGCAACTGCGCTGGTCGAGTCTCGAGTCGAGCGGTCCCGAGCTCAGCATCGGCACGACCGCCGTCGGCGCGCCGGTGCCCGCCACCGCCACGTTCGCGCTTGCCTGGCGCGAGACGGCGGACGACCGCACCTGGCGTGCGGCGCTCTACCGCGAGCCGATGCGCGACTCGGCCCTCTCGCTTTTGGGTCAGCACGACCCGGCGAGCGGCAGGCCCTGGGGCCGGGTCATGCGCGACGGTCTGCATCTCGCTGGCCATCGCCGGCTGGGCGCGGGGCCCTGGTCCCTGGCCGGCCAGGCGCGGCTCGAACGGCTCACGGGCCATGCGGTGGACGACAACCGACACCTGGCCGCACGCATCGAGCTGATGCGCGCCTTCGATGCAAACGGTTTCCGCTATCTGCAGGCCGGCCCGACCTTGGGCTGGGAAGCTTACCGACGCGACCTTTCCGCCTTCACCTGGGGCCATGGTGGCTATTTCAGCCCGCGCAGCTTCGTCGATGCGGGCGCGGCGCTGCAATTCGAGACCGCCGCCCGCCCGGACTGGCTGCTCGCCGGCCGTTTGAGCGCGCAATGGCAAAGCATCGAACGCAACAGCGCCCCTTGTCACCCGCTGCCGCCACCCGCTGGCCCATCGGCCTGCAGCGGCGCCTACGCCGGCGAGCGCAAACAGGGCCTGGCCGGTCAGGCGGAGCTTCGCGCCGTTGCCCGCCTCGCCCCGCATTGGCAGATGACGGCGAGCCTGGGGCTTAGGCGAGGCCCGGCCTATCGCGATCACGTCGTGGGTTTGACCCTCGTTCACCTGTTCGAGCCGCAGACTACCTTGCATCCGGAAGACCTGCCCTCAGGGCTGATGTCGTTGTGGTAATGCTGTCACTCGAACTGGCTCGCCGCTCGGTTCGACGCTCGCTGGCGAAGGGCTGACTGCGGTCGGGTGATGCATAGGCAGGCTAAAGATCTTGATCCGCATGCCGATGTTGTTTTGTGCACCAACCGGCTGGTCATAAAGGAGAAAAAAATGCCCCGAAAAGCGAGCAGCTTATCCTTCAGGCTCACCCTGCTCATGGCTGCCCTCAGCATCATCCCCCTGTTGATGATGGGGGGTGTTACCTATTTCTACATGAAAGACATGCTCGAACAGCGGCTGGCACAAACCCTCCAGATCGTCAGCAAAGAGGTTGTCTTCCTGCTCGACGAATTCATGGTCTCTCGAGGGGCAGAGCTCGATTTGATCGCCGCGGATGACGCGCTCCTGGATGGCGACATCGAGCAGGTGAAAGAAGCGCTGGAAAGGCATGCAAAGTCGGTCCGCGATTTCTCCTGGATCGGCCTCATCGATGCTGCGGGCAACGAACTCGCCACAACCGGTAGCCTGATGACCGATCCGGGCCAGGACCAGGCGGGCGTGTTGAAGTTTTTCCTTGAGCAAGCAAGGGCAGGCCGTCGCCTCATCGACACCAATGACCAGCCAGGCGAGGACTTGGCGCGATACGTCGTCTACCTCAAACCGCTGGAAGCCGGGGGTACGCCACGCCGCTACCTGCTGGCCCAAATGCCGATGGACCATGTCGTTGGCATCAGCTCCCGGATCACGATAGGCGAGACCGGGCGCACCACCCTCTTCAATCACAACGGCATCCTCATCGGTCATGAGAACAAAAAACGCTATGGCTACGACATGAAACACTATCCGGTCATGCACGAACCGATCCAACTCAACACAGGCAATCCAGGGGCGGTATTTCGTAGCGGCGACGGTCGTCAGAAATATGGGGTGACAGACCTCTTGCCGCGGCTGCAGCGAGATTACGGCGTCAAATGGGGGGTGATCGTCGATCAGACGCTTGCGGAACTGTATGCACCTGTCTATCGACTGCGGCTGATCTTGCTGGTCATCCTGGGATTGGCGGTGCCTCTGGTGGTCATTGCATCGATCCAATTCGGACGCCGTATCG
Organism: uncultured Burkholderiales bacterium; assembly: GCA_938038385.1. Classification (GTDB taxonomy): domain Bacteria; phylum Pseudomonadota; class Gammaproteobacteria; order Burkholderiales; family Thiobacillaceae; genus JANWZL01. The sequence goes on along the minus strand of CALHRD010000101.1, from coordinate 6,071 downwards.
TCCGTCCCCTTGGGGGCGAGCCGCACGAGGCCATCGCGGTGTTTGGCCGCATCGCCAATGGTGATCTCAGCGTCGATGCCCCGGTGAAGCCCGGCGACACCGCCAGTCTGATGTTCGCCTTGCAAAAGATGAGCGGTCGCTTGCGTAGCATGTTGACCGAACTGCGCACGGCAAGCGAGGAGATCGCGGTTGTAGCCCAGTCCATGTCCGCTGCCGGCACCCAGGTGGAACAGAGGTCGGGCGCGCAATCCGAGGCCGCCTCGGATGTCGCTGCCGCCGTCGAGGAAACCTCGGTGAGTCTCTCCGAAACTGCGAACAATGCGCGTCTGGCCAACGAGATCACGGTCCAGACAAGAGCTGAGATCGAAAAGGTGCTTGCCTTCGTCCGCGAGGCCACTGGTGAGGTGGATAAACTCGCCGGCATGATCGCGCAAGCGAGCGGTGATGTTTCCCGGCTGGCGGATAGTTCGCGTCAGATCGATGGCATCGTGCAAACCATCAAGGAAATCGCTGACCAGACGAATCTATTGGCGCTCAATGCCGCCATCGAAGCCGCGCGTGCCGGCGAGCATGGACGGGGCTTCGCGGTTGTGGCCGACGAGGTCCGCAAGTTGGCGGAAAAAACGACCGGGGCGACGGATGAGATTTCCGGCCTGATTGCGAGTATCCAGACCGAGATCGACGCAGCGGTGGGACGTATGCAGCAGGCCAACGACACGGCAGGAGCCACGCGCGATCGCGTCGAGGCCACGACCCAAGCCCTTGATTCCGCGAACGCCGGAATCGGCCGCGTGTCCGACTCGGTCCACAGTATCGCCGATGCGGTGCGCGAGCAGGATGCAGCGGTTCACCAGGTGGCGCGGCGCATCGAGCAGATCGCCCAGATGGCCGAGGAAAATACCACCGCTGCAGTCAAGGCCGCCGAGACGGCGCGGCGGCTCGACAGGCTCGCCAACACGCTGCATCAGGCAGTGGACAGATTCAAGGTGTGAACCTGAGTCAGCCGATCCGCCTAGCGCTTGCGCCCGGTCGCCTCGTGCGGCCAGCCCGGCGGCGAGAATACTGCGGTTTCTAAGCCGCGGCGACTAGACGGCGGTACTGGATGGCCTCGGCGATGTGTCCTGCCTCGATGCGCTCGGCACCCGCCAGCTCGGCGATGGTGCGGGCGACCTTGAGCACGCGGTGGTAGGCCCGCGCCGAGAGGTTGAGCCGGGCGATGGCCTGCTTGAGCAGCGCCTCACCCGCGTGATCCGGGGCGCAGTAGCGGTCGATCTCGCGCACGCCAAGCTGGGCGTTGGGCTTGCCCTGACGCTCGATCTGTCGCGCCCGCGCCGCCACCACCCGCTGCCGCACGACCGCCGAGGGCTCGCCGGCGGCGGCCTGCATCAGGTCGGCCTCGGGCAGGGCCGGCACTTCGATGTGCAGGTCGATGCGGTCGAGCAGCGGCCCGGAGATGCGGCCGCGGTAGCGCGCGATCTGGTCCGGGGTGCAGCGGCACTTGCCGGAGGGGTGGCCAAGCCAACCGCAGGGACAGGGGTTCATCGCCGCCACGAGCTGGAAGCGGGCGGGGAAGTCGGCCGAGCGGGCGGCACGCGAGATGGTGATGTGGCCGCTTTCCAGCGGCTCGCGCAGCACTTCCAGCGCCTTGCGGTCGAACTCCGGCAGCTCGTCGAGGAACAGCACGCCGTGATGGGCCAAGCTCGCCTCGCCGGGGCGGGGGCTGCTGCCGCCGCCGACCAGGGCCACGCCCGAGGCGGAGTGATGCGGCGCGCGGTAGGGCCGCACGCGCCAGCGTTCCAGCCGGAAGGGGCCGGTGAGGGACTGGATGGCGGCGGCCTCCAGCGCCTCGCTGTCGGTCATCGGCGGCAGGATGCCAGGTAGCCGCGCCGCCAGCATCGACTTGCCGGTGCCAGGCGGACCGCTCATGAGCAGCGAGTGCCCGCCCGCGGCAGCGACCTCCAGGGCGCGCCGGGCAGCGGCCTGACCCTTGACGTCGGCCAGATCGGGGTAGGGTGGCTCGGTCCCTGCCGCAAGCGGGTCAGGCTTCGACAGCGGCTTGCGCCCAGTGATGTGCGCCGCCACGCCGAGCAGGCTGCGCGCCGCCAACACTTGCGCCCCTTCGACCAAGGCCGCCTCGCGCGCGCTGGCCTCGGGCAGGACGAAGCTGCGACCTTCGCGCCGGCAGGCGAGCAGCATGGCGAGCGCCCCGCGGATGGGGCGCAGCTCTCCGGTGAGCGCCAGCTCGCCGGCGAACTCGTAGTCCCCCAACGGCTCGGCCGGGAGCTGACCCGATGCGGCGAGCACCGCCAGGGCGATGGGCAGGTCGAAGCGGCCGGACTCCTTGGGCAGATCCGCCGGGGCGAGGTTGACGGTGATGCGCCGCATCGGGAAATCGAAGCCGGACTGGGTGATGGCTGCGCGCACGCGGTCGCGCGCCTCTTTGACCTCGGTGTCGGGCAGCCCGACCAGGTTGAACTGCGGCAGACCGCCGCCCAGATGGCACTCGACGCTCACCGCCGGGGCCTCCATACCGGTCAGTGCGCGGCTGTGGACGACGGCGAGATTCATGCCCTGCGGCTTATCCTGCCGCTGCCGGCCCCGGCGGCGTCACCCGAGGCGCCTGGCGAGCCGTCGGTTGGGTTGCGGACTGTCTGCATCCCGGATTTTCCCGGGCACATGAGCGTGAATGTCGCGCAAGCGGCCACGAAGCGCCCCTCCCCCCCTCACCCCCGACCCCTCCCCCCGAGGGGGAGGGGTGGCTCGACCCGCCTCTCTCCCGGGGGGAGAGAGGCGGGGAGAGAGGGTCGGAGGGGCTGGGGGAGGGAACGGCCAAGGCGACACTCATGCTTCGGGGTGGCTTCGCCATGTCCGTTGGTCAGACCCGGACCCAGGCACTGCGCTGCGCTGACCCAAGCCAGCCCGCACCTGCTTGACTCACTCTGCCTTGGGTTGCGACTCGGTCTCGGCCGCGACGGCCTCGCTCGCCTCGCCGCCTTCCGGTTGTGCCGCCTCGGTGCCTGCCTCGAGTCGGGAGAGGCGTGTCTCCAGTTCGGCGAGCTTCTCGCGCGTGCGCGCCAACACCTGGGCCTGGACGTCGAATTCCTCGCGCGTGACCAGGTCCAGCTTGGCGAATAGGGCGGTCAGGGTGGCCTTGAGGTTTTTTTCCAGGTCACGCGCAGGGCTGGCGGCGAGCACCTCGGAGAGTTTGGCGGTGACTTCCTCGATGAGTTTCTGTTTCAGCATGACCACTCCTCACGATCCGTGCTGGAAAAGTTTAGCAGACGTCGTTGCCCAGCACGGTGGCTTCATCCTGGTGCGCACCGGCCGACGCCACGCACCAAATTGGTGAAATCATCTGGCCGCGTGCCGGGACGCTTGCATAACCAATTGATCGTAAATGATAAAAAAGCTGGCATGGATGCTGCTAGACGGGGGTGTGCGCTTTTGCACAGTCGATAGTCCAGGAGTTGAACATGCACAAAATGTTACCTGCCCTAGCGCTTGCCGGTCTGGTGACGGTTCCGGTGGTGGCCGTCGCCGGGGACGGCCCCTTGAGTGGCAACCTCGGCCTCACCTCGAATTACCTGTTCCGCGGGGTCTCCCAGACCCAGGACGGCCCCGCCATCCAGGGTGGTTTCGATTACGCCCACCCCAGCGGTGTCTACATCGGCACTTGGGGCTCCAACGTGGCCTGGGTCAAGGAGACGGGCCTCAAGGACAACAACAGTCTGGAGATCGACCTCTACGGCGGCTATAAGGCAGAGGCCGGGCCGATCAGCTATGACCTGGGCCTGATCCATTACCACTACCCTGGTGACAAGCTGACCGGCGCGACCACGCCCAACACCACGGAGCTCTATGTCGGCCTCGGTTGGCGCTTCCTGTCGCTCAAATACAGCCACGTCGTGTCGGACTACTTCGTCGGCTGGACCACGACCGGCGGCGGTAAGACACGTGGTAGTTACTACGTCGATCTGTCGGGGGCTTACGACCTGGGCGGCGGTTGGGGGGTATCGGCCCATGTCGGCTATCAGGATGTGAAGGGCAACGACCCCGCCTCCTACACCGATTGGAACCTCGGCGTGAGCAAGGATGTGGGCTTTGGCACCTTGAAGCTCATGTACAGCGACACGGACGCCGATACGCCCACCTACACCTGGGGGACCACGCCCAAGAAGGTCGCCAACGGCGCCTTCGTCCTGACCTTCGTCAAGACCTTCTAACCGCGGCTGTTACAGGAGACGGATCGTGAAATTCGTGACCGCAATCATCAAGCCGTTCAAGCTCGACGAGGTGCGCGAGGCACTCTCGGCCATCGGCGTGTCGGGCATCACCGTCACCGAGGTCAAGGGCTTCGGGCGGCAAAAGGGGCACACCGAACTGTACCGCGGCGCCGAGTACGTGGTGGACTTCCTGCCCAAGGTGAAGATCGAGGTAGCGATCCGCGCCGACCTGCTGGATTCGGTGCTGGACGCGATCATGAAGGCCGCCGCCACCGGCAAGATCGGTGACGGCAAGATCTTCGTGTGGGACCTGGAGCAGGTCGTGCGCATCCGTACCGGCGAGACCGGCGAAGCGGCGATCTGAGGAGCGATGAAATGAAGCGACTGTTGGTAAGTCTGATGCTGGTGGGCAGCCTGGGTTTTGCCGGGGTGTCCATGGCCCAATATGCCCCCGCCGAAGGCACCGCCCCGGCGACAGAAGCGCCGGCCCCCGAGGCGATGACCATGGAGGCTGTGCCGACCGAGACCGCAACGGTTGAAACCGCACCGGCCGAGGCAGCGCCCGCCGAGGAGGCAGCCAAGCTGGATACCGGCGCGACCGCCTGGATGCTGGCAGCAACGGCCCTGGTGCTGTTCATGACCATCCCCGGTCTGGCGCTGTTCTACGGCGGCATGGTGCGCAAGAAGAACGTGCTCGCCACCATGATGCAGAGCTTCGCCATTGCCGCCATGATCTCGGTGCTGTGGATGGTGGTGGGCTACAGCCTGGCCTTCTCCACCGCCGGCATGGAGAAGGGGGTGACCAACTTCAACGCCTTCATCGGCGGGCTGGACAAGGCCTTCCTGGCGGGGCTCACGCCGGACGGCCTCACCGGCAGCATCCCCGAGAGCGTGTTCATGACCTTCCAGATGACCTTCGCCATCATCACCCCGGCCCTGATCGCCGGCGCCTACGCCGAGCGCATGAAGTTCTCCGCCATGCTGGTGTTCACGGCGCTGTGGTCGCTGTTCGTCTACGCGCCGGTCGCGCACATGGTCTGGGCCGGTGACGGCGGCTTCTTCTGGGACATGGGCGTGCTCGACTTCGCCGGCGGCACGGTGGTGCACATCAATGCCGGGGTGGCCGGTCTGGTGGCGGCCTACGTGCTCGGTCCGCGCATCGGTTATGGACGTGAGGCGCTGATGCCACACAACCTGACGCTCACCCTCACGGGCGCGGCCATGCTCTGGGTGGGCTGGTTCGGCTTCAACGCCGGCTCCGCCCTGGCGGCCGACGGCCGCGCCGGCATGGCCATGGCGGTGACCCAGATCGCCACCGCCGCGGCGGCCCTGTCCTGGATGTTCGCCGAGTGGCTCGCCAAGGGCAAACCCAGCGTGCTGGGCATTGCCTCCGGCGCGGTGGGCGGCCTGGTCGCCATCACCCCGGCCTCCGGCTTCGTCGGCCCGACGGGCGCCCTGGTGATCGGTCTGGCGGCGGGCGTGGCTTGCTACTGGGGGGCGACTTCCTTGAAGCGCGCGCTCAAGTACGACGACTCCCTGGATGCCTTTGGCGTGCACGGTGTCGGTGGCATCGTCGGCGCCCTGCTCACCGGTGTCTTCGCCGTCGAGACGATCGGTGGCACGGCCGGCGGCCTGGGTCAGTTCCTCATCCAGCTCAAGGGCACGTTGCTCACCATCGTCTTCACTGCCGTCGCGACCTACATCCTCCTCAAGGGGCTGGACAGGGTCATGGGCCTGCGCGTGACCGAGGAGCAGGAACGCGAAGGCCTCGACATCGCCCTGCACGGCGAGCGGGTGGAGTGACCGGCTGCACCGGGTAGCACCCGGTCCGCACCGGTGCCAGGGGAT
>CALHRD010000100.1 GCA_938038385.1 uncultured Burkholderiales bacterium | reverse complement strand
GCGCGCCCTGGCGGTCGGAGCGCGGCCATTTCGTGCGCTTGCTCGTCGGCCATAGGCACGGCTATGGCCTCCTCCCAACCGCCCGAACTGCCTCGCGCTCCACCTCGCCATCATCGCGCGTCCTAATGGACAATCTGGGTTCAATGCAGGATGCGCGGCATGGACAGGACGAATTCGGGGATCTCGGCGTCGAACTGGTGACCGTCCTCGGCCACCATCTGGTAGGTCCCGCGCATGGTGCCCACCGGGGTGGAGATGGCCGTGCCGCTGGTGTATTCGAAGCTGTCACCCGGCTTGAGCAGCGGCTGTTCGCCCACGACGCCGAGACCGCGCACCTCCTGGCTGGAGCGGTTGGCGTCGGTGATGATCCAGTGGCGCGAGATGAGCTGGGCGGCGATCTGGCCGTTGTTGGTGATGGTGATGGTGTAGCTGAATACGTAGCGACCCGCCGACTCGTCCGACTGCTCGGGCAGGTAGGCCACCTTCGGGGTCACGGTGATGCGGTACTTTTCGCGCTCTGGCATGGAGATGGGCTGAGGACAGGGGTGAACAGCGGGGGCTGGGAGGCGGCGTATCTTCGCCGATTGCACACGATTTCGTCCGCCCTGTCCAGCCTCCCGCCCAGCAGGTAGAATCCGCATTTTGACAGTCAGGGAACGTACCATGCCGCAATACCGCATCGCCCCCTCCATCCTCTCCGCCAACTTCGCCAAGCTGGGGGAGGAGGTGGACAACGTCATCAAAGCCGGCGCCGATATCGTCCACTTCGACGTGATGGACAACCACTACGTGCCCAATCTGACCATCGGCCCGCTGGTCTGCGAGGCGCTTCGCAAGCATGGCGTCACCGCCCCCATCGACGTACACCTGATGGTCAAGCCGGTGGACCGCATCGTGCCCGACTTCGCCAAGGCGGGCGCCACCTACATCACCTTCCACCCCGAGGCCAGCGAGCACATCGACCGCACCATCGGCCTGATCCGCGAGGCCGGATGCAAGCCCGGGCTGGTGTTCAACCCGGCCACGCCGCTGGACGTGCTGGAGTGGGTGCTCGACAGGATCGACATGGTGCTCCTGATGAGCGTCAACCCCGGCTTCGGCGGCCAGAAGTTCATCCCCTACGTGCTGGACAAGGCGCGCAGGGTGCGCAAGATGATCGACGAGCGGGGCCTGGACATCAGCCTGGAGATCGACGGTGGCGTCGGTCCGGCCAATATCGCCGAGGTGGCCCGCGCCGGTGTGGATACCTTCGTCGCCGGCTCGGCCGTGTTCGGCGCCGGCAAGGAGGGCGATCCGCACCGCTACGACAGCGTCATCGCCGCCATGCGTGCGGAATTGGCCAAGGTCTGATCCTCACCGGACGGGGGTCTCGGGCTGGCAGTCGCCTGCCGCCCCTCACCCGACGCGATCGAGTATGGATTTTCCGCTTCCGATCCGGGCCGTGGTCATCGACCTCGACGGCACACTGCTGGATACCGCGCCCGACCTGGCCGACGCGGCCGCAGCCATGGCTGCGGAGCTGGGCGTGCCGGCGGTGGATGAGACGCGGCTCAAGACCTACATCGGCAACGGTGTCTCCCGGCTGGTGAAAAGGGTGTTGACCGGTGAGATGGAGGCAGAGCCGCCGGCCGATCTGTTCGGCCGTGCCCTGCCGGTGTTCGAGAAGTACTACGCGCAATGGGTGTCGCGCAAGAGCCGGCCCTTCCCAGGCGTGGTCGAGGGGCTCGATGCGTTCAAGGCCATGGGGCTGCATCTGGCCTGCATCACCAACAAGGCCGAGCGCTTCACCCACCCCCTGCTGAAGGACACGGGCCTGATCGATTATTTCGAGCTGATCCTTTCCGGCGATACCCTGCCGGAGAAGAAGCCCTCGCCCCTGCCGCTCAGACATGCCTGCCAGGTATTCGGCATCCGGCCAGCCGAGCTCCTGCTGATCGGCGATTCGCTGAACGACACCCAGGCCGCCCGCGCTGCCGGCTGCCCGGTATTCTGCGTGCCCTACGGCTACAACCGCGGCCGGCCGGTCGAGGAGCTGGACCTGGACAGGGTGGTGCCCTCCCTGGCCGAGGCCGCAAGGCTGGTACGCAAGGCGTGACGATGTGCTCCCCGGCAGCGGTGACCGGACGGCAATGGCGCGGCTGAGATAGCGCAGCCACGCATCGGCCATCGTCATCGAGGTGTCCATAATGACCGAACAGCAATTCGACGAGCTGGCCCGCCAGGGCTATAACCGCATCCCGGTCTTCCGGCAGTTGCCGGCCGATCTGGATACCCCGCTCGCCCTCTACCTCAAGCTCGCCAACCGGCCATACACCTACCTGCTCGAATCCGTGGTGGGCGGCGAGCGTTTCGGCCGTTATTCCTTCATCGGGCTGGCCGCGCGCACCGTGCTGCGCGTGCACGGCCATTTCGTCAGCGTCGAGGTGGACGGCGTGCCCGTCGAGCAGTCCGACTGCGACGACCCCCTGGCCTTCGTCGAAGGCTTCCTGGGCCGCTACCGGGCCGCGCCCCTGCCCGGTCTGCCGCGCTTTCCCGGCGGCTTGTGCGGCTATTTCGGCTACGACTGCGTGCGCTACATCGAGAAGCGGCTGCGCGGCACGGTCAAGCCCGACCCACTGGGCACACCGGACATCCTGCTCATGCTCTCCGACGAGCTCGCCGTGGTCGACAACCTGTCCGGGCGCCTCACCCTCATCGTCTATGCCGACCCCATGGAAGCGGACGCCTATGCCCGCGCCCAGGTGCGGCTTGCCGAGCTGGCGCGGGCGCTGCACAAGCCCGCCCATGCCCCGTCGGAGGCCAGCGCGGAGGCCACCGATGCGGTCTCGGAGTTCGGCGAGGCGGCGTTCGAGGCGGCGGTGGAACGCGCAAAGCGCTACATCCATGACGGCGACATCATGCAGGTCGTCCTCTCGCAGCGCATGCGCCGACCCTTCCACGCCCACCCGCTGGCCCTCTACCGGGCGCTACGCAGCCTCAACCCCTCGCCCTACATGTTCTATTTCGACCTGGGCAATTTCCACGTCGTCGGCGCCTCGCCCGAGATCCTGGTGCGGCTGGAAGGCCAGGGCGACGAGAAGATCGTCACCCTGCGGCCCATCGCCGGCACCCGCCCGCGCGGCGCCACCCGCGAGGAAGACCTCAGACTGGAGGCGGAGCTGCTCGCCGACCCCAAGGAGCGGGCCGAGCACGTGCAGCTCATGGATCTGGGCCGCAACGACGTCGGGCGCGTGGCGCAGGTGGGCACGGTGAGGGTCACGGAAAACATGGTGGTGGAGCGCTACTCGCACGTCATGCACATCGTCTCCAACGTCGAGGGCAGGCTCAGACCGGGCTTGAGTGCCATGGACGTGCTGCGCGCGACCTTCCCGGCCGGCACCGTTTCCGGTGCGCCCAAGATCCGCGCCATGGAGATCATCGACGAACTGGAGCCCGTCAAGCGCGGCGTCTACGCCGGCGCGGTGGGCTACCTCGGCTTCAACGGCGACATGGATGTGGCCATCGCCATTCGCACCGCTGTGATCAAGGATGCGACCCTCTACGTTCAGGCCGGCGCCGGCATCGTCGCAGACTCCGTGCCGGAGAACGAATGGCTGGAGACGCGCAACAAGGCGCGCGCACTGATCCGAGCCGCCGAGCTGGCCCTGGCGGGTGGCATGGGGGAGGCTTGAACATGCTGCTGATGATCGACAACTACGACAGTTTCACCTACAACCTGGTCCAGTACCTCGGCGAGCTGGGCGAGGAGGTGGTGGTGCGGCGCAACGACGAGATCGGCCTCGACGAGGTGGAGCGGCTGGCGCCCGAGCGCATCGTCATCTCGCCCGGACCCTGCACGCCCAACGAGGCGGGCATCTCGGTGCCGCTGATCAAGTCCTGCGCCGGCACAATCCCGATATTGGGCGTATGCCTCGGCCACCAGTCCATCGGCCAGGCCTTCGGCGGCCGTATCGTGCATGCCAGGCAGCTCATGCACGGCAAGACCTCCCCCATTTTCCACGCCGATGTCGGCGTGTTCCGCGGCCTGCCCAACCCGTTTACCGCCACCCGTTACCACTCCCTGGTCATCGAGCGGGAGAGCCTGCCCGACTGTCTGGAGGTCACCGCCTGGACGGAGGACGGCGAGATCATGGGCGTGCGGCACAAGCGGTTCGCGGCGCTGGGCGTGCCGCTTGAAGGCGTCCAATTCCATCCCGAGTCGGTGCTCACCGAACACGGTCACGACCTGTTGCGCAATTTCCTCGAGGAGACGCGGCCATGAATCCCCAGGAGGCCCTCAAACGCCTGATCGAGCACCGCGAGATCTTCCATGACGAGATGCTCTCGCTCATGCGCCAGATCATGACCGGACAGATGAGCCCGGTGCTGATCGCCGCCCTCGTCACCGGCCTGCGGGTGAAGAAGGAGACCATCGGCGAGATTGCCGCCGCCGCCCAGGTCATGCGCGAGTTCGCCACCAAGGTTCTGGTACGTGACAGCACGCATCTGGTCGACACCTGCGGCACAGGCGGCGATGCCACGCACACCTTCAATATCTCCACCGCCGCCGCTTTCGTCGCCGCCGCGGCCGGGGCGAAGGTGGCCAAACACGGCGGTCGTTCCGTGTCCTCCAAGTCCGGCAGCGCCGACGTGCTGGAGGCCCTGGGGGTGAACATCGACATGACCCCGGAACAGGTCGCCGAGTGCATCGACGAGGTCGGCCTGGGCTTCATGTTCGCCCCCAACTACCATGCCGCCATGAAGCATGCCGCACCGGTGCGGCGCGAGCTGGGGGTACGCACCATCTTCAACATCCTCGGGCCGCTGACCAACCCGGCCGGCGCGCCCAATCAGGTGATGGGCGTGTTCCACCCCGACCTCACCGGCATCCAGGCCCGCGTCCTGCAGCGCCTGGGCAGCCGGCGCGCCCTCATCGTGCACGGCCGCGACGGCCTGGACGAACTGTCGATCTCCGGTGAGACCCTGGTGGCCGAGCTCCGCGACGGCGAGGTGCGCGAGTATGTGGTCAGCCCCGAGCAGTTCGGCCTGCCCACGCACGACCTGCGCAGCCTGCAGGTCTCGAGCGTGGAGGATTCCCGCGACCGCGTCCTCAAGGCACTGGACAACCAACCGGGCCCCGAGCGCGACATCGTCGCCCTGAACGCCGGCGCCGCCATCTACGCCGCGGGCCTCGCCGACAGCCTGGCCGATGGCGTCGACCGGGCGCGCGAGGTCATGGCCAGCGGCGAACCCCGCCGTCGGCTGGAGGCCCTGGTCGCCATCGGGCGGGCTTGAACCCAGATTGTCCATTAGGCGGCCCTACGGGCCTACGCGCGCCCTGGCGGTCGGAGCGCGGCCATTTCGTGCGCTTGCTCGTCGGCCATAGGCACGGCTATGGCCTCCTCCCAACCGCCCGAACTGCCTCGCGCTCC
>CALHRD010000099.1 GCA_938038385.1 uncultured Burkholderiales bacterium | reverse complement strand
GGGCGTCAACCGCCACACATGAAGCCCCACCCTCAGCGCAAGATCCAGATCCTCATGGTCTGCATGGGTAACATCTGTCGCTCCCCCACGGCCGAGGGGGTCGTCCGCCGGCGCCTGCAGGAGGCCGGCCTCGCCCACCGTGTCATCGTCGATTCGGCCGGCACGCACGGCTATCATGTCGGTGAGCCGCCCGACCGGCGTGCACGCGAGGCCGCGGCGGCCCGCGGCTACGACCTGTCGCGGCTGATCGGCCGGCAGGTGAGCGTGCAGGACTTCCACGACTTCGACCTCATCCTGGCCATGGACTGGGCAAACCTGACCCATCTGGAGCGGATGTGCCCCCCCCAGCACCAGCACAAACTCAGGCTGTTCCTCTCCTACAGCCGGCGCTATACCGGCCACGAGGTGCCGGACCCTTACTACGGCGGCCGTGACGGCTTCGAGCAGGTGCTGGACATGATCGAAGACGCCGCCGATGGCCTGCTCGAGCGCCTGCGTCAGGAACTGGGGCTTACGGCCCAGGCGATGTGACCCATGGCGCTCACCGCCTTCGCCGCCGTCGGCGTCGGTGCCGCCATCGGTGCCTGGTTGCGCTGGGGCCTGGGTCTGCTGCTCAACGCCGTCTATCCCGCCATCCCCATGGGGACGCTCGCGGCCAATCTGCTCGGCGGCTACCTGATCGGCCTGGCCCTCGCCTGGTTCGCCCAGCATCCCGGCCTCGCCCCGGAATGGCGCCTTTTGCTGGTCACCGGTTTTCTGGGCGGGTTGACCACTTTCTCCACCTTTTCCGCCGAGGTCTTCACCCTGCTGGCGCGGACCCAATATGCCCTGGCCCTGGCGGCCATGGGCCTGCATCTGGCCGGTTCCCTGGCCATGACCGGCCTGGGCGTGCTGACCATCAAACTGTTGAGGGGATGACATGAGCCTGGGACTCTGCGTGCAATTCTTCGTCAGGGAAGGCGCCCGGCAGGACGGCCGCCCCATCCATGAATGGCTGTTCGAGCAGGCCAAGGCGGAGGGCATCCCGGGCGGCAGCGTCTTCCGCGCCAGCGCCGGCTACGGCCGGCATGGGCTGGTTGAGGACAGCTTCTTCGAACTGGGGGGCAGGCTGCCGGAGACGGTCGAGTTCTTCGGGGAGCAGGACAAGATCGAACGGCTGATCGACCGTGTCGGCCAGGCCGGGTTGAAACTGGTCTATCTCACCTATCCCGTTCGCTGCGGCATCACGGGCGCAGAGTAGACCCGTCCCGCTCATCCGCCTCACGCGCCGCAGCCAGATTCCCTCAACCTGGTCTGCATGGGCTGCATCGGGCTGGAATTCAACCCGGGCTCCAGGCCACACCCGGCGCGAAGCGAGTTCGGCTGCGAAACCGGCTTGGTTTCGCTCTTGTCTGGTGGCCGATCAGGTGCACAAGCGCCTCGGCGGCGAACTGGTGGACAAGAGCCCGCTGCAGCTCATGGCGCAGCCCGTGCCCGAGCCCGAGACCTACGCCATGATGCTGGCCGGTCTGGGTCTGATCGGCTTGATGGCGCGTCGCCGCAAGGCTGACTGAGGCTGCCGCTTCCCACACAACGACAAATCCGATGACAGCGAATCGACGCGGCCGCATGGCCGCGTTTTTTTGCAGTCGTCCTGTCGATGGATGGTCCCAGGCGATCCCGCAGCCCCATGCCGACCCGTCGTCAGTCACGCCGCCTGACCGCGGGTCTGACCATGCGGAAGGATGATCCGGTGTCACCAAACCTTCACGCGGCCGGTTTAGTTTTCCTGCAGTCCCCTGCAGAGTTTCCACGGGCATTCGACGATATGAGCGCATAGGAGATTTCATGAGCAGCGACCTGCACCCCGACAGCAAGCTGAACCCCAGCCAGGCGGTCAGCAACGATTCCGGCAACCCCTCCATCCGTGACCTGATCGAGCAGCGTCAGATCACCCGGCGTGGCTTCCTCAAGACCTCGCTCGGCGCCACCGCCGGCGCCACGGCCCTGGCCACCCTCGGCAGCACGGTGATCGACGGCCTGACCAATTATGCCCAGGCCGCACCCTCACCCCTGGGCGGTATCGGCTTCGCTTCCGTGCCCGCCAACACCATCCCGATGACCGATGCGGTGACCGTGCCGTCCGGCTACACCGTGCGCACCCTGATCTCGTGGGGCGATTCACTCACCAGCGCGCCGCACTGGGACACCACCGGCGCCATGGACGAGGCCACCCAACTGCGCACATTCGGCTCACATACCGACGGCATGCATTTTTTCCCCTTCCCGCAGGCCGGCGCCTCGGGACTGAGCAACACGCGCGGCCTGCTCGTAACCAACCACGAGTACTGCGACCCGCCCATGCTGAATAACATCACGCCGCGCAGCGCATACAACACTGCCACGTTGACGCTGGAGATGGTGCGCGCGCAGCAGGCGGCGCACGGCGTGAGCGTGGTGGAACTGCGCAAGGTGGGCGGCGAATGGAAGGTGCAGCGTCCCTCCGCCTTCAACCGGCGCATCACCGGCAACACCCCCTGCAAGATCAGCGGTCCCGCCGCCGGCCATGCCCTCATGCAGACGTCCGCCGACCCCACCGGCATGAATGTGCTGGGCACGCTCAACAACTGCGCGCACGGCGTCACCCCGTGGGGCACCTACCTCACCTGCGAGGAGAACTGGAACGGCTACTTCGGCGCCAACGGCGCATTCACACCCGTTGACCACGAGCGCCGCTATGGCATCAGCGCAAGCGGCTTCGGCTACCGCTGGCATGTTGCGGATCCGCGCTTCGATCTCAATGCCCCGGGCAATCGCAACGAGCCCAACCGCTTCGGCTGGGTGGTGGAGATCGACCCCTGGAACCCGAACAGCACGCCGATCAAGCGCACCGCCCTGGGCCGCATCAAGCACGAGGGCGCGCAGCAGGTGGTGGACAAGAACGATCGCGTCGCCTTCTACATGGGTGACGACCAGCGCAACGAGTATATCTACAAGTTCGTTTGCAGCAACAAGCTCGACCGCAGGAACCGCGCGAAAAATCGCGACATGCTCGACCACGGCACGCTCTATGTGGCCAGGTTCGATGCCGACGGCACCGGTGTCTGGCTACCCCTGGTTTGGGGCCAGAACGGGCTGACGCCGGAGAACGGTTTCGCCGACCAGGCCGAGGTGCTGATCAAGACCCGCCAGGCTGCCGACCGCCTGGGCGCCACCATTATGGACCGGCCCGAGTGGGGCGCTGCGCACCCGCTCACCGGCGAGGTGTACATGACGCTGACCAACAACAGCCGTCGCGGTAATACGCCAGCCTCCAGCAATCAGGCCGACGGCACCACCACTGCCGGTAGCGCCAACCCGCCGGTTGACGCCGCCAACCCGCGGCCCGACAACGACTACGGCCACATCATCCGCTGGCGCGAGGACGGCGGCGTGGTCACCGCCACCACCTTCCAGTGGGACATCTTCGTCCAGTGTGGCGACAAACAGGTCTACACCACGAGCAAGACCCTGGGCGCCAGCTACGACAAGAACAACCTCATCGGCGTCGATCCCAGCGATCCCCAGCTCGGCCAGAAGGTCTATGCGGGCAATATCGTCGGCGACGACTACGGCGCGCCGGATGGCCTCTGGTTCGACAAGGACGGCCGGCTGTGGATCCAGACCGACCAGGCGGGAAATGCAACGGGTGACTGGGTCAACATCGGCGGCAACGTCATGATGTGTGCCGACCCTTCCACCGGCATGACCAAGCGTTTCCTGACCAGCCCGCCCACCTGCGAGGTCACCGGTGTCATCACCACCCCGGACGGCAAGACCATGTTCGTCGGCATCCAGCACCCCGGCGAGAACTGGAACACTCACCACACCGAACTCTCGTCCTGGCCCGACAACGGCGCCAACGGCCCCACCACCTTTACCGGCAGCACCCCAGCCAAGCCGCGCTCGGCCGTGGTGGTAATCACCAAAGACGACGGCGGTGTGATCGGGACCTGAGCCACACTTCAACCATGCAGGGTGGCATTCCCACCCTGCGCAACATGAAAGGAACGACCATGCAATTCAAGACCTTGCTCCTCACCGCCGCCATGGCGGCCGCCCTGCCGGCACAGGCCGCGCTGACCCACGATCCGGCCGACATCCTCGACCCGAACGTGGTCGACTTCGATGCCTACGACGGCTTCGAGACCACGGGTCCGGAGATGGTCGCCCCCGGCGTCGTCTTCACCGGCGACACGGGCTCCATGCTCGGCGCCTATATCGCCGATCTCGGCACCAACGGCCTGTGGGGCGCCGGCAATCGCTTTGCCGCTGGCGATTTCATCGGCGAACTGCGCTTCACCTTCACCGAGGGGCTGACACGCGGCGCGGGCGCGGTGGTCAATCACTATGAACTTGGCGATCTGTTGCCGTTCTCGGTGGTGGTCTCAGCCTATGGCGAGAACAACCAGATCATCGAAACCCACACGCTACGTGTGGATACCGCGCAGGACAGCCTGAACGAAGGCCTGTTCGTCGGCATCGTTCGCCCCAGCGCCGACATCCGCTCCATCGCCTTCAAGGGCAACTATGTGGTGGTGGATGACTTCACCTTCACCACCCCGGTCCCCGAGCCCGAGACCTACGCCATGATGCTGGCCGGTCTGGGTCTGATCGGCCTCATGGCCCGCCGCCGCAAGGCGAAGTGATCTCCCAAAAGCGATAACCTCGACAACCATAAATACTCGACGCGGCCGCTTGGCCGCGTTTTTGTTTGCAATGGCCGCGCGCTTTCGGGGGTGGGTGCGGATGGGCTATCATTCCCCAACTTTTTTGTCCCCAATCCGATGCCTCGCTACGTCTTCGTCACCGGCGGTGTGGTCTCCTCCCTGGGCAAGGGCATCGCCGCCGCCTCGCTCGCCGCCATCCTGGAGTCGCGGGGCATCCGGGTGACCCTGCTCAAGCTCGACCCCTACATCAACGTCGACCCGGGCACCATGAGCCCCTTCCAGCACGGCGAGGTGTTCGTCACCGAGGACGGCGCCGAGACCGACCTGGACCTGGGTCACTACGAACGTTTCACCCGCGCCAGGATGTCGAGACGCAACAACTTCACCACCGGCCAGATCTACGAATCGGTGATCAAGAAGGAGCGGCGCGGCGAGTATCTCGGCAAGACGGTGCAGGTCATCCCCCACATCACCGACGAGATCAAGCTGCACATCCGCGAGGGGGCCGGCGATGCCGATGTCGCCATCGTCGAGATCGGCGGCACGGTGGGCGACATCGAGTCGCTGCCCTTCCTGGAGGCCATCCGCCAGATGGGCATCGACGAGGGGCGCAACCACACCTGCTTCATCCACCTGACGCTGCTGCCCTACATCCCCACCGCCGGGGAGCTGAAGACCAAGCCCACCCAGCACTCGGTGAAAGACCTGCGCGAGATCGGCATCCAGCCGGACATCCTGCTCTGTCGTGCCGACCGGCCCATCCCGGCCGAGGAGCGGCGCAAGATCGCGCTGTTCACCAACGTGCAGCCCGAGGCGGTGATCGAGGCCCTGGACGCGGACTCCATCTACAAGATCCCCGGCATGCTGCACGACCAGATGCTCGACGAGATCGTCTGCCACAAGCTCGGCATCCTGGCCCGTGCCGCCGACTTGAGCGTCTGGAAGGACCTGGTGCATGCCCTGGAGCACCCCGAGCACGAGGTGGACATCGCCTTCGTCGGCAAGTACGTGGACCTCACCGAGTCCTACAAGTCGCTCACCGAGGCCCTGATCCACGCCTCGATGCACACCCGCTGCAAAGTCAACATCCACTACCTGGATTCCGAGGAGTTGGAACGGGAGGGCACGGCGGCACTCGCGGACATGGATGCCATCCTCGTGCCCGGCGGCTTTGGCAGGCGCGGCGTGGAGGGCAAGATCGCCGCCATCCGCCACGCCCGCGAAAACCGGGTGCCCTACCTGGGCATCTGTCTGGGCATGCAGCTCGCGGTGGTGGAGTTCGCCCGCCACGTCGCCGGCATGGCGGGGGCGCACAGCACCGAATTCGACCCCGAGACCCCCTATCCGGTCATCGGCCTGATCACCGAATGGCTGGACCGCGAGGGCCGTATGGAGCGGCGCGACGCCAATTCCGGACTGGGCGGCAGCATGCGCCTGGGCGGGCAGATCTGCCGGCTGGCCGAGGGCACGATGGCACGCGCGATCTACGGCAAGCCGGAAATCACGGAACGGCACCGCCACCGTTACGAGGTCAACAACACCCTGCTCGCCGGGTTGGAGGCCAAAGGACTGCGGGTGTCCGGCCGTGCCCCCGGCACGGACCTCACCGAGATGATCGAACTGCCCGATCACCCCTGGTTCATCGGCTGTCAGTTCCATCCCGAATTCACCTCCAACCCGCGCGACGGTCACCCCCTGTTCAGGGCCTTCGTCGAGGCGGCGCTGGCGCATCAGAGGCAGGCCTATGTATTGGGGGCCGAGCCGGCCGTGGAGGCGTCGGCATGAGACTCTGCGGCTTCGAGGTCGGCCTGGACCGACCCTTGTTCCTGATTGCCGGGATTGCCGCAGCGCAGAGCAGGGGCCCCACGCAGTGGGGATGCGACCGCGGAGGCAATCGATGGGCCGGCGCGGAGGGTGTGTCATGAAACTGTGCGGTTTCGAAGTCGGGCTGGACCGGCCACTGTTCCTGATCGCCGGCCCCTGTGTCATCGAGTCCGAGCAGATGGCCCTGGACACCGCCGGCGAGCTCAAGTCGCTCACCGAAGAGCTGGGTATACCGTTCATCTACAAGTCCTCCTACGACAAGGCCAACCGCTCCTCCGGCGCATCCTTCCGCGGGCTGGGCATGGAGGAGGGGCTGCGCATCCTCGGCGAGGTGCGCAGGCGCATCGGCGTGCCGGTCATCACCGACGTGCACACTGAGGCCGAGATCCCGCTGGTGGCCGAGGCGGTGGACGTGTTGCAGACGCCAGCCTTCCTCTGTCGCCAGACCGACTTCATCCAGGCCTGTGCGCGGACCGGCAAGCCGGTGAACATCAAGAAGGGGCAGTTCCTCGCCCCCTGGGACATGAAGAACGTGGTCGCCAAGGCCAAGGCCGCCAACGGCGGCGCGGACACGATCATGGTCTGCGAGCGCGGCGTGTCCTTCGGTTACAACACCCTGATCTCGGACATGCGCGCTCTGGCGGTGATGCGCGAGACCGGCTGCCCGGTCGTGTTCGACGCCACCCACTCCGTGCAGCAACCGGGCGGGCTCGGTACCGCCTCCGGCGGCCAGCGCGAGTTCGTCCCGGTGTTGGCACGCGCGGCAGTGGCCGTGGGTATCTCGGGACTGTTCGCCGAGACCCACCCGAATCCCGAGCAGGCCCTGTCCGACGGACCCAATGCCTGGCCGCTTCGGCTGATGCGCGAGCTGCTGGAGACCCTGAAAGAGATAGACGCCTTGGTCAAACAGAGAGGCTTCATCGAGGACCGGGTGAAAAAGTGAGCCCTGCGGCTTCAGTCAGGCCACGAGCCGGGCTGGCGGCGCAGGGCGGATTCCAAACGCCAAAAGCAAAGGGAAACGAATGAGTGCAATCGTAGATGTGATCGCCCGTGAGATCCTGGATTCGCGCGGCAACCCCACCATCGAGGCCGACGTCCTGCTGGAATCGGGCGTCATGGGCCGCGCCGCCGTGCCCTCCGGGGCCTCCACCGGCAGCCGCGAGGCCATCGAGCTGCGCGACGCCGACGAAAAACGCTATGGCGGCAAGGGCGTGCTCAAGGCCGTGGAACACGTCAACACCGAGATCGCCGAGGCCCTGATGGGCCTGGATGTCGAAGAGCAGAGCTTCATCGACCGCACCCTGATCGAGCTGGACAGCACCGAGAACAAGTCCCGCTTGGGCGCCAACGCCCTGCTCGCCGTGTCGCTGGCCTGCGCGCGCGCCGCCGCCGAGCAGGCGGGGTTGCCGCTGTATCGATATCTGGGCGGCGCCGGCCCCATGCAGTTGCCGGTGCCGCAGATGAACATCATCAACGGCGGGGCGCATGCCGACAACAGCGTCGACATGCAGGAGTTCATGCTCATACCCGCCGGCCTGCCCAGCTTCCGCGAGGCCCTGCGTTGCGGCGCCGAAGTCTTCCACGCCCTCAAGAAACTGCTCAAGCAGGCCGGACACAACACGGCGGTGGGCGACGAAGGCGGCTTCGCGCCCAACCTCAAGTCCAACGAGGAGGCCATCAAGTTCATCATGCAGGCCATCGAGGCGGCGGGCTACGAGCCCGGCAAACACGCCTTCATCGGCATGGACTGCGCAAGCTCCGAGTTTCGCAAGGATGGGCGCTACCACGTCGCTGCCGAAGGCCTGCAACTGACCTCCGCCGAGTTCGCCGATTACCTCGCGGCCTGGGTGGACAAGTATCCGATCGTCAGCATCGAGGATGGCATGGCCGAGGACGACTGGGAGGGCTGGGCCATCCTCAATGCCAAGCTGGGCAAGCGCATCCAGCTCGTGGGCGACGATATCTTCGTCACCAACACCCGCATCCTGCGCGAGGGCATCCGCAAGGGCATCGCCAACTCCGTGCTGATCAAGGTCAACCAGATCGGCACCCTGTCGGAGACCTTTGCCGCCATCGAGATGGCCAAGCGGGCGGGCTGGACGAACGTCATCTCGCACCGCTCTGGTGAAACCGAGGATGCCTTCATCGCCGATCTGGCGGTGGGCTGCAACGCCCTGCAGATCAAGACCGGCTCGCTCTCGCGTTCCGACCGTATCGCCAAGTACAACCAGCTCCTGCGCATCGAGGAGGAGCTGGGCGAACGCGGTGAGTATCCGGGCCGGGAGGCCTTCTACCAGCTGAGGTGAGATCGGGTTAGATGCGGGGACTCGCCTGGGTGCTGGCCACACTGATCCTGCTGCTCCAATACCCGCTTTGGCTGGGCAAAGGAAGCTGGCTGCGGGTTTTCGATCTGGAGCACCAGCTTGCGGATCAGCACGCTGCCAACCGCGCCCTGCAGTCGCGTAACGATCAGCTCGCCGCGGAGGTACGTGATCTCAAGACCGGCTACGACGCACTCGAGGAACGGGCCCGCTTCGAACTGGGCATGATCCGTCAGGACGAGGTCTTCATTCAGGTGCTCGAACCCGCCCCCCACAGCCCGCACAAGAGCCGCCCATGATCACATCGCTGCAAATCATCCTGGCCGTCGTCGGCGTCCTCTTCGTCGCCGCGGTCATCGCCTACAACCTCTGGCAGGAGCGAAAGTACCGTCAGGAGGCCAGCCGCCTTTTCTCCACCAAGCGTGAGGACATTCTGCTCGGCGAGTCGGTGAGCACCGAGAACCACGACGGCTACGCCATCCCCACGAGGGCTGAATATGACGACGCGGCCGGCTGGCGCCTGGACCAGGGCGAAGCGTCGGCACCGATGCAGCCACCCGCGGCCGAGCCGACTCCGCAGGCTCAGGTCCCGCCCCTCACTGAGCGGCCAGCGGAACCGCCCAAGGACCTCGACCTCCGGGTCGAGGGCCCCCTGCGCGAGCCGGAAGACGATGGACTGGTCGTGCCCACCCATGCCGAGACCGTTCCCATCGCTGCGCCGAAGCCGACGCCGCCCGCCCCTGCCGTCACGTCGCCCGTACCCGAACCGGCCGGCTTCCATGCCGAAAGCGGCCTGGACGAGGCGATCGAGTACGTGGCGCGGGTGCGCTTCGCCCAGCCTGCCGTCACCTCCTGTGTCAGCCTGATCGAGGGCCTGCGCCGCATCGGCAAACCCATCCGCGCCATGGGCAAGCGGCCCGGCGAGAGCTGGGAGCCACTCGGCGGCCATCCCAGCCATGCCCTCGAAGGACTGGAAATCGGCATCCAGCTGGCCGACCGCAACGGGGCCATCACCGCCGCCCAGATCGAGCGATTCTGCAAGCTGCTGTATGACTTTGCCGCGGCCGAGGGGGGCGCGGTCTCCTGCCCCGACAAGCATACCGCCATGCAGCAGGCGAGGGATCTGGACCTGTTCTGCATGGAGGTGGATGTGCTCATCGGCCTGACCGTCGCCTCACGGGAGGGACGTCCGTTGCGCGGTGAGGACATCCATCGCCTGGCCACGGAGGCCGGACTGGTCCTCGAACGCGATGGCGCCTACTATCTGCTGGACGAGGACGGGCGGGCCCTGTTCTCCATGGCCAACCAGGAGGAGAACCCTTTCCGCGAGGGCGGCGAGGGCTTCACCACCAGCGGCGTGACCCTGCTCTTCGACGTACCCAGGGTGCGCGATGGCCTGGCAGTGTTCGATCGCATGACCAGTCTGGGTCTGCACCTGGCCGAGGTGATGCGCGCCCAGTTGGTGGACGACAACGGCCGGGTGGTGACGCGCGACAACCTGCAGAAGGACCGCAAGCGCCTGGCCGACTATTACGCGCGCATGGCGCAACGCGGCATCGAGGCCGGCAGCGACCGGGCACTGCGGCTGTTTTCGTGAGGCGCGAGGGGTGAGGCGCGAGGAGGCCGAAGCACGCCTGAACGCCCTGCGCGCCGAGATCGATTACCACAACCACCGCTATTACGTCCTCGACGATCCGGTCATCCCGGACGCGGAATACGACCGCCTGATGCGCGAGCTCGTGGACCTCGAGGCGGCCTGGCCAGACCTGGTCACGCCGGACTCGCCCTCGCAGCGGGTCGGCGCCCAACCCCTGAAGGAATTCGGCGAAGTGCGGCACCGAATGCCCATGCTGTCGCTCAACAACGCCTTCACCGATGCCGACGTGGCGGCCTTCGACCGCAGGGTGCGCGAGGCTCTGGGCCGTCCGGATGCCGCGATCGAATATGCGGCGGAGCCGAAATTCGACGGCCTGGCCATCGCCCTGCACTATGAGCAGGGCCGCCTGGTCCAGGGGGCGACGCGCGGCGACGGTTACTCGGGCGAGGACGTCACCGCCAATCTGCGCACCGTCCACAGCATCCCGCTGCGACTTCGAGAGGCGGATGTCCCGCCCTGGCTGGAGGTGCGCGGCGAGGTGTTGATGCTCAAGCGCGACTTCCAACGGCTGAATGAGGAGGCGCGTGCGCGCGGCGGCAAGGTCTTCGCCAACCCGCGCAATGCCGCCGCCGGCAGCCTGCGCCAACTCGATCCCAACATCACCGCGCAGCGGCGTCTGACCTTCTTCGCCTATGGCATCGGCCGCGTCGAGGGGGTGGAACTGCCGCCGACGCATGCCGGCATCATGGACTGGCTCGCCCGCCTGCGCTTTCCTGTCGCCGCAGAACGACGCGTGGTCAACGGCGTGGACGGACTGCTCGCCTATTTCAGGGAACTGGGTGCGAGACGCCACGACCTGCCCTACGAAATCGACGGTGCAGTCTACAAGGTCAACGACCTGGCCGACCAGGCCCGGCTCGGTTTCGTCGCCCGTGCGCCGCGCTTCGCCATCGCCCACAAATACCCGGCGCAGGAAGAGCTCACCGTGGTCGAGGCGATCGAGGTCAACGTCGGTCGCACAGGGGCGCTTACGCCCGTGGCGCGGCTCAGGCCGGTCTTCGTCGGCGGTGTGACCGTGTCCAACGCCACCCTGCACAACCAGGACGAGATCGACCGCAAGGACGTGCGTGTGGGCGACACCGTGATCGTGCGCCGGGCAGGTGACGTCATCCCCGAAATCGTCGGTGTGGTGTTGGATCGGCGCCCCAAACCCGAGCCCCCCCGCTTCGACATCCTGCAGCACTACCCGGTATGCCCGGTATGCGGCTCGCGCGTGGTGCGTGCGGAAGGCGAGGCGGTCGTGCGCTGCAGCGGCGGGCTTTACTGCCCGGCGCAACGCAAACAGGCCCTGCTGCACTTCGCCAGCCGGCGGGCGATGGACGTCGAGGGGCTGGGCGAGAAACTGGTGGACCAGTTGGTCGACCTGGGCCTGGTGCATACCCCTGCCGATCTCTATCGTCTCGACCTCCCCACCCTGGCCGGGTTGGAGCGCATGGCGCAAAAGTCGGCCGGCAACCTGCTCGCCGCCATAGAAAAGAGCAAACACACGACCCTCGCCCGCTTCATCTATGCCCTGGGCATCCCCAATGTGGGCGAGGCCACCGCCGGGGACCTGGCCCGGCACTTCGGCAGCCTGGATGCCCTGCTCGCCGCCGACGTCGAGGCGCTGCAACAGGTCCAGGATGTCGGTCCGGTGGTCGCCCGATCCATCGCCGACTTCCTGGCCGAGCCGCACAACCGGCAGGTGATCGGGGCCCTGCGCAGCGCTGGCGTGCACTGGGCCGAGGACGCCGGGCAGCGCACGCCCGCCGGGCCGCTGGCGGGTAAGACCTTCGTCCTCACCGGCACCCTGCCCTCGCTCGCGCGCGATCAGGCCAGGGACCTGATCGAAGCGGCCGGCGGCAAGGTCAGCGGCAGCGTCTCGAAAAAGACCGACTATGTGGTCGCGGGCGCCGACCCCGGCAGCAAACTCGACAAGGCACAGGCGCTGGGCATCCCGGTGCTGGACGAGGCCGGGCTGCTCAGCCTGCTGAGCCCCCCTGAGACCACGCAAGACCGCAGTGTGTGACCGCGAAACGACGTCGCGACGACACGCCTCTGAATATCAGGCCGCCGGCGCAGTATCCAGTGTCATCTTCAACCGATATGATTCAATCCGGATTGTCCGTTGGGACACAGTCGGCTATCGAGTGGATGCGCACGCGCGACAAGACCATAGCCCAAGCTTACGGGCGCAAAGACGCCGAAATGCAGAGGTAAGCGCGTCTGGGCCGCCTCGGCCGCCGAATCGATAATATGGGTTCGTACCAGCGGCGATCGGGCCGGTCGAAGACATGCATCACGGGATGGCATTCAACAAGGAGCAATAGGGATGAAGAGAGTCACCAAGGCGGTGTTTCCGGCCGCAGGTATGGGCACGCGTTTTCTGCCGGCGACCAAGGCCAACCCCAAGGAGATGCTGCCCATCGTCGATAAGCCGCTGATCCAGTACGCGGCCGAGGAGGCGGTGGCGGCCGGCATCACCGACCTGATCTTCATCATCGGCCGCACCAAGCGCGCCATCGCCGACCACTTCGACAAGGCCTACGAGCTGGAGATGGAGCTGGAGATGAAGGGCAAGACCCAGGCCCTGGAGCAGCTGCGCGGCATGCTGCCGGCGCACGTCAACTGCATCTACATCCGCCAGGCCGAGGCGCTGGGCCTGGGGCACGCCGTGTTGTGCGCCGAGCCGGCGGTCAACGGCGAACCTTTCGTGGTCATTCTGGCCGACGACCTGATCGACGCCGAACCGGGTGTCACCAGGCAGATGTGCGACCTCTACGATTATTACCAGTGCTCGGTGGTCGGGGTGCAGCCGGTGGCGCGTGAGGAAACGACAGCCTATGGGATCGTTGCCGGTGATCCGATGTCGGACCGGCTGCTGCGCATGACGCACATCGTGGAAAAGCCCAAGCCGGCGGAGGCCCCCTCCAATCTCGGCGTGGTCGGCCGCTACGTGCTCACGCCGCGCATCTTCCACCATCTGCGCCACATCGGGCGCGGCGCCGGCGGCGAACTGCAGCTCACCGACGGCATCCAGGCCATGCTGCGCGAGCAGCAGGTCCTCGCCTACCGTTACGACGGCATCCGCTACGACTGCGGTTCCAAGGTCGGCTATCTGAAGGCGACGGTGGAGTACGCCTTCAAGCACCCCGAGGTGTCGGAGGAGTTCAGCGCCTATCTCAAGCAGCGTCTGTGCGCGCCCGAGTGAACTCCCCGTAGATCCATCGATTCAGCAGCCGGCGGGCGGTGTGCGCCACCTCCCCCGCCGTCAGTCCGATCGGCCCTGACCCCGCCTCCACCGCCGCGTCCCCGGCCGCGCCGTGCAGATACACCCCCAGCACCGCGGCCTGTTCGGGTGTCAGACCCTGGGCGACGAGCGCAGCGATCATGCCCGACAACACGTCGCCCATACCCGGCGCGGCCATGCCGGCATTGCCCGTCGGGTTGTACCACAGCCGCCCGTTCGGGCCGTGGACGAGCGTTCCGGCCCCCTTCAGCACCACCAGGCAGCCATGGCGCTCGACCAGGGTACGGATGCTGGCTGTCCGGTCCGCCTGCACCTGACCGGCCTTGACCCCCAGCAGGCGTCCTGCCTCACCCGGATGCGGCGTGAGCACGGTCGGCGCGGCACGCTCGCGCAGGGCGGCCCGCAGGACAGGGGCGGCCGCCAACAGGTTGAGACCGTCGGCGTCGATGAGCAGGGGCAGTTCCGCATGCAGGGCCGTGTGCAAACGCTGTATGGCACGCTCCGAGCGCCCCATACCCGGTCCCACCACCAGGCAGCCCGGTGCAGTCAGCTCCAGAACCGATTCGGGGCGGGTGAGCATCAGCTCGGGCTGCAGGGCGTCCACCTCCGGGCGCTCGTCCAGGAGACCCACGTATACCCGGCCCGCCCCCAGCCACAAGGCTGCCCGGCCGGCGAGCAGGGCCGCGCCGACCATGCCCGGACTCCCGCCGATGATGCCCACGCTGCCCAGACTGCCCTTGTGACAGTCCGCCGGTCGGGGGCTCAACCAGCTCACACACTCATCGAGCACGATGGTATGTGGTGCTGCTTCAGGCGCAGGCTCCTGCATGTTGGTTTGCCTGGTCATGACATGGATCGATAAGTCCGTTGCTTGGTCTATAAAACTATTACATCCATTTCGAGGAGGATGTCACCATGAAAGCCCCCATCACCCCCACCGGAGCCCCCGTGCTCTCCTGCAAACTCGACGATCACTGCGTCCAGGTCGACTGTGAAACCGATCTGCCGGAACTGCCGGATTCCCTCGCCGACAACGCCGAGGCGCCGGATTACGTCGTCCACTATTGCGGCCTGGACTACCTGGCCAGGCACGCCAGGACCGGGCCGGCGGAGGATGAATCCGAGGATGCGGCCTGAGCCGGCACCTCCAGGCGCGATTCTGTCACCTCGTTGGTGGCGTTCGCGACGATCCGCATAATCCTAAAAACCGCAGTTGAACGCGCCCGAAGGCCGGGCCAAACCGGTGGCTGGCGCGAAGCGACGACGCCGCAGGGTCGACCCCTGCAAGGAGGAGCGACAAAGCCAGGCGCCGTTTTGGCCCGGAAAGCGGGCGCGTAGCGGGCTCACCCAGCGGGTGACCTCCAACGAAGGCAGAAATCGCTGTGTTCTCACCATGTTACGAATCCAATGCAGCGGTCAACTGCGGTTTTTAGGATAATCGTTCCGCACCCACACGCCCCCCACGCCAACAGCATGGGGGGCGTTGTTTCATGCCCCGCCTGGCCATCAAGACTCGCCCACCCCTGCCGATAACTTGACATGACCCATGGCCCGATCGGAAGTGCGTGCGCCGCCTGCTGCCCTGCCTGTTCTGTCTCGTCCTGACCGCCGTAGCGGCGGATATGGATGTCCTGCCGGATGAGCGCACCCTGGC
The DNA here is from genome assembly GCA_938038385.1 of uncultured Burkholderiales bacterium. Lineage (GTDB taxonomy): Bacteria > Pseudomonadota > Gammaproteobacteria > Burkholderiales > Thiobacillaceae > JANWZL01. The sequence goes on along the minus strand of CALHRD010000099.1, from coordinate 19,952 downwards.
CAGCGTAGCCGAGCGCCACGGTCAGGCCGCCGCCGCACGCCTGCGGCAATGGCGCGAACTGGTCGGACAGATCCACGGCATGCACGAGGAAAGGCGCGTCGAGTTGGTCAACCGCTTCTTCAACCGCATACCCAGCCGCACCGACCTGGCGCACTGGGGACGCGAGGACTACTGGGCCACGCCGCTGGAGATGCTGGTGACCAATGGCGGCGACTGCGAAGACTTCGCCCTGGCCAAGTATTTCACCCTGCGCGCCGCCGGCGTGCCCAACGAGCGTCTGCGCGTGACCTATGTGCGCGCCTGGATCGCCGGCGAAAAGCGGATGGAATCGCACATGGTGCTGGCCTATTATCCCTTCCCGGACGCCGAACCGCTGATCCTGGACAATCTGGTGCCCGAGGTCAGGCCGGCCTCCGCGCGCACCGACCTGACGCCGACCATGGGCTTCAACGCCGAGGGACTGTGGTCCGCCAAGCAACGCGGCCAGGCCGGCAGGCTGGGGGAGGTCTCCCGTATCGGCCACTGGAACGATCTCGTGCAACGCATGCGCGAACAACGCTCGGGAGTCTTGAGATGAAATCGGTCAGTCTGAAAACCCTGCTGGTGGCGCTGCTGGCCCTCGCCTTCCTGCTGCTGGGTGGGCTGCTGTTCACGACCAATCTGGCGCACACGCGCGACTTCCTCACGCGCCAGCTCCAGACCCACGCCCAGGACACCGCCACCACTCTTGCCCTGCAACTCTCACCCGCCTTCCAGGCCAACGACCTCGCCGCCGTGACCAACACGGTCGACGCCCTGTTCGACAGCGGCTACTACCGGCGCATCGCGCTCACCGCACCGAGCGGCCGGGTCATCCTGGTGCGGGAGATACCGGTGCGTGTACAAGGCCCGCCGGACTGGTTCATCCGCCTCGTCCCCCTGGCGACGCCATCGGGCACGGCCGAATCCCTGGCCGGCTGGCAGCGTGCCGCCGTGATCGAGGTGCGGAGCCATCCCGGCTATGCCTATCGCCAGCTCTGGCAGACCACGCGCTCGATCACCCTGTGGACGCTGGCCCTGGGTGTGCTCTCCGCCCTGCTGGCGATCTGGCTGCTCAGACGCACCCTGCGCCCCCTGGGCGACATGGAGCGGCTGGCCCTGCACGCCGCCGAGGGCCGCTTCGAGCAGCTGCCGGAGGCCCACCCCATCCGCGAACTGGGCACCATCAGCCAGGCCATGAACCGCATGTCGGCCTCCGTCGAACGCATGCTGGGCGAGCAGCGCGACCTGGTGGAAAAGCTCCAGCACGAGCTCTATCACGACGACCTGACCGGGCTGTTCAACCGCGCCTACATGCTCTCCGCCACCGATGCCGCCCTGACGGAACCCGGCCAGAGCGTGGGCCTCGCCATCCTGCGCTTCGGTGGCCTGGCAGAGCTGAATGCCCACCAGGGCCGCGCCGGCGGTGATGCGCTGGTGCGCGCCGCGGCCAGCGTGACCAGTGTGCTGGCGGCGGAGTTCTCCGGTGTGGCCGGGCGTCTGGACGGCGGCCAGTTCGCCGTGCTGCTCGATCAGACCCAAGAGGCCACGCTGAGCGAGCTGGCGGCAAGGCTTGGCGAGGTCGGCGCCCAGATCCTGCTGGAGCTTGAGGCGCAGGCCCACTGTGATGCCCACGTCGGTGCCGCTCTGGCCACCGGCACCCGGCGTGCCACCCTGTTCGCCGCTGCAGACGCCGCTTTGCGCGATGCCCGGCTGGGGCCCACCGGCAGCTTCCGCCTGGTCACCGGCGCCGCACCCGCCGCCGGTGACCTGCGCAAGACCCTGATGACCGCCATCGAGCAAAACGCCTTCCTGCTCGAATGGCAACCGGTGCTGCGCTGCCCCGACCAGGGACTGGAACATTTCGAGGCCTATGCGCGCATCCGCAGCGCCGACGGCGAGTTGCTGCCGGCAGGGGCCTTCGTCCATCTGGCCGAAGAGATGGGACTCATCGCCACCGTTGACGAGCAGGTCGTCACCCACGCCTGGATCGCCCTGGATGGCAAGCAGTCGGTCGGTGCCGTCAACCTGTCGGCTCGGAGCCTGGCAAGCCCCGGCTTCACCGACTGGCTGCGGCAACTGGTGCAGACGCCGGCTCAACTGCGGCTGGAACTGAGCCTGAGCGCCGTGCTCGCCACACCCGGAGCCTTGGCGGCCCTGACGACACTCGAGGCGGCCGGCTTCCCCATCGTCCTCGACCGCTTCGTGCCCCAGCTCGACACCCTCGCCAGGTTGCGCGAGATCCGCCCGCATGGCGTCAAGGTCGAAGGCGCCCTGTGCCGGCAGGTGCGCGACGACGCCGGCACCCGCGCGCTGCTCGTCACCCTTTGTGTGCACGCCCGTGAACTGGGCATCGTCATCGGCGCCACGGGCGTGGAGCGCGAGGACCAGCGCGAGGCCTTGTGTGAACTCGGTTTCGACACCGTACAGGGCCGACTCTACGGCCAGCGCGAGCTGATCTGAACAGCGCGCAGCCCGGCCTGGCTCATGGCGGCTGGCCGCCGCCGTCATGAATTCGTCACGTGGCAGCGCTAGCTTGCCGCTATCCCGCTACCAAGTCAGGAGTCTGCCATGCGTCTGCGCCCCCTCGCCTGTGTCCTCGCCCTCGCGTTTCCGACCCTCTCCTCCGCCGGCACGCTCGGCCTCGGCATCGCCGCCGGCGACGTGCGCCAGACTGCCGCCGTGCTCTGGGGTACTGCGGATGTGGATGGGCTGTTCAGCTTCGAGCTGGCCAGCGATCCCGGCTTCATGGCCATCGTCGGCAGTGCCGGCCTTCATGCCACGGCCGGTATGCCGGTGAAAATCCCGGTCAGCGGTCTGAATCCCGGCACCCCCTACTACTACCGGGCAACCGATGCCGCCGGCAACAGCGCCACCGGCCGCTTCAAGACCCCGCATGCCGGCGGGTTCAACGGCCTGAGCTTCGGCGTGAGCGGCGACTGGCGCGGACCGCTCGCCCCCTATCCGGCGGTGAAGAACGTCGCCGGCAAGACCCTGGACGTGTTCGTCAAGCTCGGCGACACCATCTACGCCGAGAACTACGACGCCTTCCCGGTGGTGACGGTGGACACCCTGGACGGCTACCGCGACCGCTACCGCGAGACCCTGGCCGACCACCTCGGCCAGACCAACCAGATCCGCGCCCTGCGCCAGTCCACCGCCGTGCTGGCCAGCATCGACGACCACGAGGTGGTCAACGACTTCGCCGGCGGCGCGCCCTCCAGCACCGACGGCCGCTTCCCCGCCGGCTATGCCTACATCAACGAAACGCCGCGCTACCAGGCGGGGCTGCAGGCCTTCCATGAATTCATGCCGATCCGCGACCTGACCTACGCCGCCACCGGCGACGCCCGCACCGCCGGCAAGCCGCAGCTCTACCGCGCGCAGACCTACGGCCGCGATGCCGCCCTGTTCCTGCTCGACAACCGCTCCTTCCGCGACGCCGGTCTGCCCGGTGTCAGCAATCCGCTCGATCCCGTCCAGGTCGGCACATTCCTCACGCAATCGCAGTTCGCGCCGCGCACCCTGCTGGGTGCCGCCCAGTTCGCGGATCTGCAGGCCGACCTGCTCGAGGCGCAGCAGGACGGCGTGACCTGGAAGTTCGTGCTCACCGGCGAGCCCATGCAGAAGCTGGGCGTGGTCGGCGCCAGCGACCGCTACGAGGGCTACGCCGCCGAGCGCGACGCCCTGCTCAAATTCATCGACGCGAACGGCATCCAGAACGTGGTGTTCGTTTCCGCAGACGTGCACGGCACGGTGGTCAACAACCTCAACTACTTCGACCCGGCGAGCATGAGCACCAAGCCGGTCGCCGCCTGGGAGATCACCACCGGCCCGGTGGCCTTCGCCGACCCGTTCGGCCCGACGGTGATCGAACTGGCCAGCGCCGCCGGTCTGCTCACCCCGGCCCAGCGCGCCACCTACGACTTCCTTCTGGCCAACAAGCTCTACCCGCAGTTGGAGAGCTTCATCCAGGGCCTGATAAATGGCGTGCTCACCCAGGCCAATGCCGCCCTGGCCGCGACGCCGTTCGGCGCCAACTTCTACGACCCGCTCGGCCTCGACGGCTCCGGCATCCCCGCCACCCTGCTCGCCGGCGGCTGGACCGCCACGCACACCTACGGCTGGACCGAGTTCGAGATCGACGCCGACACCCAGGCGTTGACGGTGACCACCTGGGGCGTGCCCTATTACGACATCGTAGCGCTGACCAGCGACCCGGCCGCCATCGCCGCCCTCGACCCCGTGATCGTCAGCCGCTTCCAGGTCGCCGCCGTGCCCGAACCCGGGACCTGGGCCATGCTGCTGGCCGGTCTGGGGCTGGTGGGCTTCGCCGTGCGTCGCAGGCTTGACTGACTCAGCCTGCGGCGGCCGGACAACGGGTCCGTGCTCGACACGACCTCCGCAAGGAGGTCGGTCGGGGAGATCGAGGCACGGCCCCGGGAACCGCCCAGACCATGCAGACCAGCGTCATGCAGTCCACACCCTGTAACACCCGCCGACTATCTTTACGGTCATCCAACACCCTTCGCAGGAGGATCCCCATGCGACTGCTCCATCTGCCTGCCCTGATTGCCAGTCTTTTCGCGCCGTTCGGCGCCCACGCCCTGACCATCATGGAGATCCAGGGCCTGGGCCACAGCTCCAGCTTCGTCAGCCAGAGCGTGGCCGACATCCAGGGCGTGGTCACGGCGGTGTCCAACAACGGTTTCTGGTTGCAGGATCTGACCGGGGATGGCGACGACCGCACCTCGGATGCCATCTTCGTCTATCGCGGCAGCCGCAACCGCCCGGCGCTGGGCGACTTGGTCACGGTGAGCGGCCGCGTCGATGAATTCCGGCCCGGCTGCAACAACTGTCTGCCGGGCAACAGCGCCTACAACAACCTCAGCATCACCCAGATCAACAGCTCCTTCGGCAGCGGCAGCTGGACCAAGCTGGGCACGGCCGCACTGCCCGCGCCGGTGATCATCGGCGCCGGCGGACGCACGCCCCCGTCCGTCATCAGCCATGCCTTCGGCGGCAGCGTCGAGTCGCCCGCCTACGCCTACGACCCGGCCGCTCATGCCCTCGATTTCTACGAGAGCCTGGAGGGCATGCGCGTCACCGTCGCCAACCCCGTCGCCGTCGGACCCACCAACGCCTACAAGGAGATCGCCCTGCTGCCCGATCTGGGCATGGGCTACGGGCTGCGTACCGATCGTGGCGGCGTGGTGTTGACACCGGGCCACTTCAACGGCGGCCGCGTGATTCTGGACGACGCCCTGATCGGCGCCGCCGCCATGCCGCTGGCCAACGTCGGCGACCGGCTGGGCAACGTGAGCGGCGTGCTCGATTACAGCTTTGGCAATTTCAAGCTGCTGGTCACCCAGGCCCCGACGCTGACCGGCATGGGTCTCACCCGTCCGATGGCCGAGCCCGCCCGGCCGCAACAACTGTCGATCGCTTCCTACAACGTGGAAAACCTCGCCGGCAACGGCCCGCAGGCCAAGTTCGACGGCCTGGCCGGGCAGATCGTGCAGCACCTGCGCAGCCCCGACATCGTCGCCGTGCAGGAGATCCAGGACAACAACGGCACGCTCGATGACGGCACGGTGGCCGCCGACCAGACCTACGCCCGGCTGATCGCCGCCATCGCCGCCGCCGGCGGGCCCAGCTACCACTACGTCAACATCGACCCGGTCAACAACGCCGACGGCGGGGCGCCCGGGGCCAACATCCGGGTGGGCTTCCTCTACGACCCGGCGCGGGTTTCGTTCATCGACGCGGTGCGGGTGGATCCGACCCACCCCGCCTGGGATGCGAGCCGCAAGCCGCTGGCCGCCACCTTCGCCTTCAACGGCGAGGAGGTGGTGGTGATCAACAACCACCTCAAATCCAAGGGCGGCGACGAGCCCCTGTTCGGCCGCTTCCAGCCGCCCACCCCGCACACCGAGGTCCAGCGCAACCTGCAGGCCGAGGTCCTGGCCGCCTTCGTCGAGGCGCTGCGCGCCGGCAACCCGGAGGTCAGGGTGGTCCTGCTGGGCGACCTGAACGACTTCCAGTTCTCAAACCCCCTGCAAATCCTCGCCGCCGCCGGGCTCGCCAACCTCACCGACACCCTGCCGGCAAATGCCCGCTACAGCTACGTCTACGACGGCAACAGCCAGGCCCTGGACCACATCCTGGTCAGCCCGAATCTGCTCGGCGCCGCCGAGTACCAGGTCCTGCACCTGAACAGCGAATTCGCCGTCGGCGACCCGCTGCGCTTCAGCGACCACGACCCGCTGTTGGTGCGGCTCAACCTGAGCCCGATACCCGAACCCGGAACGTGGGCCATGCTGCTGGCCGGGCTTGGACTGGTGGGTCTTGTCGCGCGGCGGCGCGGCACCGGTGGCGACGACCGCGGCTGACAGCGGCGAACGCTGTCGTGACAGGCTGAAGGCCGCCCTGCGGGCATGCCATGCCCTCGGGTGGCCCGCCCTTGTCCTCCGAAATCCAGCCTGAGTCCGTGTCGATCACGACCAAGCCCGCGCAGGTCGGACCCGTAGGCCGGACTTCTAGGTCGGACTTTAGTCCGACGCTTTTCCGACGCTTTCGTTGTCGGGCTGAAGCCCGACCCACGCGCATGCCATACCCCCGGTCGGCCCGCCGCCGTCATCCAAAATTAACCTAAAAACCTCAGTTGAACGCGGCCGAAGGACGGTCCAGGACAGTGTCTGGCGCGAAGCGACGACGCCGCAGGGTCGCCCCCTGCAAGGAGGAGCGACAAAGCCAGACACTGTCCTGGGCCGGCAAGCGGGCGCGTAGCGCGCTCACCTCATGGGTGAGTTCGAACGAAGGTAAATCCTCAAACACCTTCATGCGGTTACGTTACCCAAGAAGCGGTCAACTGAGGTTTTTAGGTTCAATGCGACGTTCGTGCCAGGCTAGTTGAGCTGGATGCGCGCGCCGAAGGGGACGGGGGCCTTGCCCTTGACCAACCAGACCACGGGATACCGGGGCTCGTGTTCCGGGAACTGCCCCTCCGCGTCGGTGAAATAGACCAGCAGGTCAGGGCTGAGACGCTCGCGCTCGATCCACTCGAAGACCGGCCGGAAATCGGTGCCGCCTTTGCCGCTCACGCCTTCGGGCAGGGTGACGGGCTCCCACTGCGCAAAACGCCAGGGGCCGCCCGCGCAGAGCTTTTCGTCGCAGGCGTGCAGGGTGACCTCGGCGCGCACCTGGCCCTTGAGGGCATCGACCTCGGAGAGGAATTCCCGGAGTTCCTCGTCCTTGACCGAGCCGCTGGTGTCCAGGGCGACCACCACGTTCACGCTCTGGCTGTAGAGCCGCGGCATGAGAGCCGCGCCGGTGTCGCGGCGCGAGGTACGCTGGAAACTGTAGTCGTCGCGCGCCGCGTTCATCATGTAACGCGCCAGCAGCGCGCGCCAGGGCAGCTGCGGCGCCAGCAGGTTGTCGACGAAGCGCATCAGCGACTGACTCATCTTGCCGGCCTGGCGGGCGGCCTGGGCGGCGGCGGCGAGCCGGCTCTTCCACTGCTCGTCGAGGCGGTCGGGGTCCATAGGTGGCTGGGGCGGGGCCTCCTGGACGTCGCCCGCCTCCTGCGGCTGACTGCCCGTGCCGTCCTGCTGTTGCGGCCGGCCGCCGCCGCCTTCGCTCTGCCGGTCCTTGTCCTGGTCGCCCTGGCCCTGGCCGGCGTCCTGCTCCATGGATTCGGCTTCGCCGCCGCCCTCGCTCGATTCGTTGTCGAACAGGTGCATGTCCTGGGTCTTCTCGGGCGGGTCCTCGTGCAGCAGGGGGTAGATCTCCTCCGCCGTGAGGCCGCGGTAGGCCGCATTCATCAGGGCATCCTCGGGGCCGCGCATACGCTCGTCGTCCAGGATCATGTTCACCGCATAGTCGCAGGCCACGTCCCAGCGGTGCTTCTGGCGGTGGTTGCGGCGCGCGAAGTGGGATAGCGCACAGTGCATGGCCTCGTGCGCGAGGACGAACTGGGTCTGCTCTAGTGTGAGCCGCGCGATGTAGGCCGGGTTGTAATAGAAGTAGCGTGCATCGGTGGCCGTGGTCTCGCACCACTTCGGATCGGCCGCCTTGAGCGGCAGGTGCATGACCAGCGAACCCAGGAAGGGTTTGTCCAGGATCAGCCGAGTGCGCGCCGCGGCCAGCTTGGTCTCGATGGCGGAAAGATCGCCCTGCACGCCTGACCCCTCACGCCGTGGGCTTGAAGTCGTAGAGCATCAGCTCTGCCACGCTGTTGGCCCATTCGACGAACTCGGGCACACGGAACAGGGGCTGGCCGACGGCGCGGTGCAGGTCGGTGACCAGCATGACCCCCATCTCCCGCTGCGGGAAGCGTCGCGCGTACTTGAGGATGTTGGACAGTTTGTCGGCGTCCCCTGCGGATTGCTTCGCACGCCGCACCAGGGCGGCGGCTACACCGTACTGCAGGTCCACGGTGCGCGGCACCCCAGCCTCGGTGCCCGAGAGGATGGCGTCGATGTCCGGCAGGTTCTCCATGTTGTCGATATAGGCCTTGAGTTCCACCCCCACGTCGTCGCCGACACAGGCCTGCAGGGTGTCGGTGAGCAGGTGGGGGCGGCTGGCGAACTTCTTGAGCGCCCGGTCGGCGTATTCCCAGGACCGCGGGCTGGGGAAGGCCTCCGGGTTGTGCGCCGGGTCGTAGCGGAAGAGCAGGTCGGGCCGGAAACGCAGGAAGCCCATGATGCGCTCGTCGATGCCGTTGTCCAGGGCCCAGCCGATCCAGTCGTCCAGATTGGGCTCGACGTGATAGTGCGTGAAGCGGTTCGCCAGCGGCGCCGGCATGGCATAGGTCACGCCGCGGTCGCCCTGACGGTTGCCGGCGGCGAAGATGGCCCAGTTCTTCGGCATCTCGTACTCGCCCAGACGGCGATCGAGGATGAGCTGATAGGCGGCGGCCGACACGCTGGGGGGTGCTGCGTTGATCTCGTCCAGGAAGAGGATGCCGGGCTCGCTGCTGCCGGTGTCCGGCAGCATCTCCGGGACCGACCACTTGACCCGGTCGTCCGAGGTCTTGAAGGGGATGCCGCGCAGATCGGTCGGTTCCATCTGCGACAGCCGGATGTCCACCAGCCGCGCCCCGTGCCGGCGGGCAATGCCGGCGATGATCTGCGACTTGCCGACGCCAGGCGGGCCCCACAGCATGACGGGGGTGTGGATGCCCTGGGCGCAGCTCAGGAATTCTTGGTCGAGGATGGTTTCGATATGGGATGGGCGCATGTCGGGTCACTAATCGAACATTTGGGTTTCCGGCGCTCCGGCAGCCGCTTCCAGACGGGCCGCGACCAGGGCCGCGTTGAGCCGCGCGCCGTCGAGCACGCGCGGGATGAGCCGATGGACCCGGGCGAGCCAGGCGGGATGCCGGCAGGCGGCCGCTTCCAGCCACGCGCGCGTCGCATCGCTCAAATCGGGCAGCAGCAGGAGCAGGGGTGCCAGCCACGTATGATATTCCTCGATAACCGACCGTTCCAGTAGGTTATTCCAGGACGCCCGCACCAGAAGCTCGGGAAAGTCCTGAGTGGCAAGCGTGCGCTGCTGCCACTGCGCTTCCAGCCGCAGGCCGGACCGGCCCTCACCACCGCCGTCGGGCAGGCGCTGAAACCACTGCGCGGCCGGATAGGGGCGGGCGGCGTTGTTGACCGTGCGGGCCAGCCAGTCGCGATGCCGGCTGTCGGAGGTCCCGGTGCTCTCCTCGCGGCGGGCGAGGGCGGCGGAGCTGAAGGCGGTATAGCGGAGTGCGAAGGGCTGCCACTCCGGTTCGATCCGCTCATGGCGAAAGCGGCTGGGCAACTCGCTCGCCAGCAAGGCCAGCGGCATCCCCCGCTCCTTGTCCAGCAGCCACAGTTCCATGCGGTCAGCCAGCCTGAAGGGCAGGGGCGGGCGTTGCTGCAGGGCATCGATCAGCTCTGCCGGTATGCGTGACCCGGCCCTCACCCCTTCGCCTTCCACCCAGACGCCCACCGGGCGCATGAGTCCCTGACCGTCGTCGGCCCGCAGGTGCCAGGTGAGGCCGTCGTAGGTGTGGGCCGTGGCCTCGCCCAGGTCGAGGATATGCACCACCCCCCGGTAGGGATTCACGCGGCGGCGGGCATAGGTGCGGACGGGCATGGCGATGTTCGGGTTGTGATGGCTGTCGTGCGATTCCGCCGGCTGGTGGGTGATCGCACCAGCAGCAGGCGTCTGGTTGGGACGCTTTCAGGGTTGCGTGCCGGCCAGCCTGCGCCGGGTATCCTCGATGAGCTGATCGACCACCTCCAGACCGGGACCGGAGAAGGACTCGTACTGATCCTCAAGATCGTCGAGGATGGACTGCAGTTCCCTGCGCGTGCGGGCGGATTTCAGGCGGTCGAGGATTTTGAGCAACCAGGGGTCCATGTCTTTGCGCAGCGGGCAACGTTTTGCTAAGGTCACCCATCCTTTCGTGCACGTCAACCATGAATTACTGCAGCCACTGCGGCGCACCGCTCACCCTGAAGATCCCTGCCGGCGACAACCGTCCGCGCCATGTTTGCGAGCGCTGCGGCACCATCCATTACCAGAATCCGAAGATGGTGGTGGGGTGCATCCCGGAGTGGGAAGACAAGATCCTGCTCTGCCGCCGCGCCATCGAGCCGCGCTATGGCCTGTGGACCCTGCCCGCCGGCTTCATGGAGAACGGCGAAACGGTGGCCGAGTGCGCCCTGCGCGAGACCCTGGAGGAGGCAGGGGCGCGGGTGGAATTGCTCGGGTTGTATACCCTCATCAACCTGCCGGACATCAACCAGGTCTATCTCATGTACCGCGCCCGGTTGCTGGACCCGGACTTCCGGCCCGGAGAGGAGAGCCTGGAGGCCGCCCTGTTCAGCGAGGCGGAGATCCCCTGGCAGGAGATCGCCTTCCGCACCATCCACATCACCCTCGATCACTTCTATGCCGATCGCAAGACGGGGGTCTTCGATCTGCACGTCAGCAGCATCTATCACAAGCCACGTTGAGACTGTGGCCGGACTGGCTTGGTCTACATCGAGAGGGATATCCCTCTCGATCCCATGAAAGCCCTGGTCAAAACGCGCCCCGAGCCGGGCCTGTGGATGCAGGACGTGCCAGTCCCCCAGCCCGGCCCCAACGAGGTGCTGATCCGCATCCGCATAACCGGCATCTGCGGCACCGACCTGCACCTGTACAACTGGGATGGCTGGGCGCGGCGCAATCTCAAGCTGCCGCGCATCATCGGCCACGAGTTCGTCGGCGAGATCGCCGAACTCGGCACCGCGGGCTAATTTGCACCGGGCCCTGGAACAGGCCCTGGCCCGTTTCGTCGGCGCGGAGGACGCCCTCCTGTACGGCTCCGGCTTCGACGCCTACACCGGCCTGTTCGAGACCCTGCTGGGGGAGGAGGACGCGGTCGTCTCCGATGTGTTGAACCATGCCTCCATCATCGACGGCATCCGGTAGTGCAAGGCGCGGCGGCTGCGCTACGCGCATACCGACCTGGCCGGTCTGGAGCGCAGCCTCAGGCAGGCGGCCGATGCGCGCACCCGGCTCATCGCCACCGACGGGGTGTTCAGCATGGACGGTGACATCGCCCCGCTGCCGGGGATCCTGGACCTGGCGCGGCGCTACGACGCCCTGGTGATGGTCGACGATTCACACGCCAGTGGCGTGCTCGGGGAGAACGGCCGCGGCACGGCGGAATACTTCGGTGTCCTGGGTCAGGTCGACATCCTCACCTCCACCCTGGGCAAGGCCCTGGGCGGCGGCGTCGGCGGCTTCACCGCGGCGCGCCGGGGTATCGTCGAGCTGCTACGCCAGCGCTCGCGGCCCTATCTGTTTTCCAACACGCCACCGCCGGCCATGGTGGCCGGGGCGCTCAAGGCCCTGGAGATCGTTGCGCGCGAGACCGGGATGCGGGCCCGGCTGATGGACAACGCGCGCGATTTCCGGGCGCGCATGACGGCGGTCGGCTTCCACATCCGGCCAGGCGAGCACCCCATCGTGCCGGTAATGCTCTTCGAGGCCCCCCTCGCCCAGCGCATGGCAGAGTCCCTGCTGGCGGAAGGCGTCTACGTCATCGGTTTTGCCTATTCCGTGGTGCCCGAGGGACAGGCGCGCATCCGCGTGCAGGTGAGCGCCGCACACACGCCGGCGCAGCTCGAGCGGGCCTGTGCGGCCTTCATCCGTGTCGGTCAGAGGCTGAAGGTGCTGACGGCCTGAGCCGGTGGAGGGTGCGACACTCAGCCGCAGGGTGGCCCCGTCGGTTGGACCTATCATTAACGACCCTTCGATATCACAAGGAGACCGGCGTGAAATCGATCACGAAGTTTTTTCTCGCCTTCCTGCTCGCCATGGTCGGTAGCAACGTCCTGGCCGGTGCCAACGATCCCCTGTTCATCAACATGACCACCGATGACGGCCACCGAGCCGCCATGGCGCTCACCTTTGGCCGGAACCAGCTGGAGCGGGGTCACCCGCTGACGGTGTTCCTCAACGACAAGGGCGTCTATGTCGGCTCCAGACTGCAAACGCATCGTTTCCCCGAGCAGCAGAATCTGCTCACCGAGCTGATGGCCAAGGGGGCGAGCGTGATCGCCTGCCCCATGTGCATGAAGCACTACGGTGTGCAGCCGGCCGACCTGCTGCCGGGCATCCAAGTTGGCAAGCCGGAGCTGACCGGCGCCGCCCTGTTCAGGGACAACAGCCGGACGCTGACCTGGTAGCCACAGGCTTGAGCCGGACAGGGTCGAGGGCCACTTCAAGACCTGGGGTGAAATACCGATAATTTCATGGCGATCAGCTACACTCCCAGGTCATGGCCAAGAAGTTCATCCAGCGCTGCCTGCCCCATCCGGACCGCATCCGCCACAACCCGTCGCTGCGCTGGCTGGGACCGGCCATCCACGACCCCAACCTCTGGCGGCTGAACCGCCGCTCGGTGGCTGCCGCAGTGGCGGTGGGGGCCTTCTTCGCCTTCATCCTGCCCTTCGCCCAGTTCCTGGCCGCAGGTATCACCGCCGTCTCGCTGCGGGTCAACCTGCCCGTGGCGGTGACCAGCACGTTGATCACCAACCCCCTCACCTTCGGCCCTTGGTATTACCTGGCCTACAAGATCGGCGCCCTGCTCACCGGTACCCCGGTCGACGGCAAGATGCCGGAACCCCTGCAGCCGGCGGCCGGCGGCTGGTGGGAGGGGATTCTGGCGGGTATCGACCACCTGCTGGCCATGGGGCCCCCCCTGCTCATCGGCCTGGCACTGCTGGCGGTGGTGAGCGCCGTCGGCGGTTATTTCCTGGTGCACCTGCTCTGGCGCATCCCGGCCTATCTCCGGCTGCGCCGCAGCCGTATGCGTCGTAAGCGGGCAGGCGTGGCATGAACCGTCTGCTGCGCCTGCTGCTTCTGGCCTGTGCCTTGTCCTGGGGGGCCGCCCTGGCTGCGGACGACGTGTCCGACCCGGTTGCGGTCTCCGTCGCCCGCGAGGGAGAACATCTCCTGTTCACGGCCGAGTTCCGCGTGCCCGCGGGCGTACATACGGTTTGGGCGGTGCTGACCGATTTCGAACACATGCCTCAGTTCCTGCCCGGCCTCAAGGAGAGTCATGTCCTCGCTCGGACTGGGCATCAGCTCACCCTTCAGCAGAAGGGGGAGTCCACGGTTGGGCTGCTGTCGATCGAGTATGAATCCCTGCGCGCGGTCGAACTGAGACCTTACCACTCGATCCGTTCGCGCACGCTGAAGGGTAGCCTCGGCACTGTGGAGGGGATGACCCGCCTCACACCGGAAGGACAGAATAGCACCCTCGTCTCCTATTCGGCTCAGGTCCAGTCCGACTCGAGCCTGGCGTCGCTGGTCCCCACCCGCTACGTCAGGGAGGAACTCAAAGCCCAGTTCCAGGCCATGCGCGAAGAGATGCTCCGGCGCGTGCGTCCGCAAGTGGGCAAGGCGGCGATTGCGCCCACCGGCGGCTAGCCATCGGTGCGTGCAGCCTGTTGCAGGGCCTGCGCCTGCGCACGGCTCAGACGGTGCCCCGGCCAGGGTATGAGGCCCGGCACGCGCTCGCGGTAGCGTCGGTAGGTGTCGCCGTAACGCTCGATGAGCTTGCGCTCCTCCAGCCGGCTGCCGATCAGCACATAGACCGTCACCGCCAAGGCGGTCGTGAGCCAGGCGGCATCGAGGTCGCGCGTCCACAACAGCAGCAGACCCAGGCTGTACCAGGGATGGCGCACGTAACGGTGCAGGGGGGAGAGAACGAAGCCCTCGTGTTCCCGGCCGTCGTGCCGGCGCCACTGGGCGAGGCCCAGGAATTCGCCCATGTCGTACCAGCGCAGGCTCCAGATGAAGCCGGTGACGGCAATGACGGCGGTCGGCCAGGCGATCCAGCCTGGCACGTCCCAGACCACCTCGCCCGGCATGCTGAGGGTGAGTGCCAGCGGCGGGATCAGGAGCAGGGTGGCGATGGCGTTGTAGGCGAGCCGATAGGCCGGCGCAAGACCGGGCCAGCGGCGTGAGACCCAGGCCTTGACGGCGCCTCCGGCCAGCCAGGAGTGGATGAGGCCGTAGGCGAGCCAGGCCAGGGCGATCAGCAGGACATCCCTCATGCCACCGGTTCCGTCCCACTCATGCCCACCCCGTCGATCGCCTCGCCGCAGTCCGGACAGCGGCCATCGCGGATGCGGTTCTGCCGGACGTGGAAGCCATGGCGCTCGATGAGCAGATGCTTGCAGTTGGGACACCAGGTGTTCTCGCCGCCCGCGCCGGGGAGGTTGCCCTCGTAGACGTACTTCAGGCCGGCTCTGAGGCCGATCTCGCGCGCGCGGCGTAGGCGAGCGACATCGGTGACCGGACGGTCGAGCATGTGCCAGGCCGGGTAGAAGCGCGAGACGTGCCAGGGGATGGCGGGCGAGACGCTGTGGATGAACTCGGCGATGGCCGTCAGTTCGGCGTCCGAGTCGTTGAGGCCCGGCACCACCAGGGTGGTCACCTCCACCCATACCCCGAGTTCGTGATACAGCCGGATGGCGTCGAGGATAGGGGCGAGGCGGGCGCGGCTCACGCGCCGGTAGCTCTCCTCGCTGAAGAACTTGAGGTCCACATTGGCGGCGTCGAGCACCGTGGCGATCTCGCGCAGGGGCTGCGGGTTGATGTAGCCGTTGGTCACGAAGCTGTTTTTGAGCCCGCGCTCACGCGCCAGCACTGCGGTATCGTAGGCGAGCTCGTAGAAGATGGTGGGTTCGGTGAAGGTGTAGGACACCGACTGGCAGCCTGAGGCGAGTGCCGCCGCGACGATGGATACTGGGGTGACGTATTCGCCGGGGACCTCGCCCTGCAGGGCTTCCAGCCGCGGGCAGACCGTCGTGTCCGCCTCGTCGCCGGCCACGTGTTTGGCCAGATGTTCCTTGGGCCATTGCGAGATCTCCCAGTTCTGGCAATAGGCGCAGCGCAGGCTGCAGCCGACGGTGGAGATGGAGTAGGCGTAGGAGCCGGGCAGGAAATGGAAGAACGGCTTCTTCTCGATCGGGTTCACCTCGCGCGCGATCACCCGGTCGTAGACCAGGGTGTAGAGCCGGCCGCCGCGGTTGTAGCGTACCCCACAGGCGCCGCGGCCACCGTCGAGGATGTGGCAGTCATGCGGGCACAGGGTGCACACGACCGAACCATCGGGGCGGGCCTCATAGAAGCGGGCTTCGTGCAGGCGGGTCATGGCTTGCTCCGTTATCTCCTCTCATCCTATGCCATCGTCATACCTATGCTGAAGGATGAACCGCATCGGAGAGAGACTGGCCGCGTCATGACCGTGTTGCTGTCCATCGCCCTGGCCTATGTGGGTGTGCTCGCGGCCGTGTATTTCGGCCAGGCGAGCCTGCTCTACTTTCCGGGCATCCCGTCGCGCGAGCTCAGCGCCACGCCGCTCGACATAGGCCTCGAATACGAGAACGTGACACTTCCCGCGGAGGACGGCGAGCACCTGCACGGCTGGTGGATCCCGCACCCCCGGCCACGCGCCGCGCTGCTGCACCTGCACGGCAATGCCGGCAACATCTCGCACCGCCTGGAGCTGATCCGCATCTTCCACCAACTGGGCCTGTCGGTATTGATCTTCGACTACCGCGGCTATGGCCGCAGCCAGGGAAAGCCGAGCGAAGAGGGCACGCAGTGCGATGCCCTTGCCGCCTGGCGTCATCTGACCGAGGCGCGCGGCATCGCACCCAGCCAAGTCGTCCTGCACGGTCAGTCCCTGGGCGCGGCACTGGCCGCCTGGCTGGCGGCACACGAGCGTCCGGCGGTGCTGATCCTGGAGTCCGCCTTCACTTCCGTGCCCGAGCTCGCCGCCGAGCTGTATCCCTGGCTGCCGGCGCGCCGGCTCACACGTTTCCGCTATGCCACACGCGAATACCTGGGCACGGTACGCTGCCCGGTACTGGTCATACACAGCCCGGACGACGAGATCATCCCCTATGCCCATGGGCAGCAGCTGTATGCGACGGTGGCAGGACCGAAGGCCTTTCTGAAGCTGCGCGGTGACCACAACACGGGTTTCCTGATGAGCGGCAGGGACTATGTGCACGGGCTGGATGCCTTCCTACGCGAACACCTCGGTCGGTAGCAGCAGCGACTTCACCGCATTCGACCGGTGCGCGCCACACACTGCGTCTGCCAATGCGCCCGCCACACGGGTATCCGTCTGCCGTATGGCCTGCGCGAGCCAGGGCAACATGACCGGGTCGACGGAAAAGGCGCGATAACCCAGGCCGATGAGGACCGGCAGCACACCGGGCAGTTGTGCGAGCAGGCCGTTGACCTGCACGCGGGCGAGATCGGCCCCGGCCAGATCGGCCACCGCGCGCAGAAAGCGATAGATGATGGGCGCATAGGGGTCCAGATGAGCACACAGCTCCGGCCGGTAGCGGTCGGCGGCGAACAGGCATTGCATCAGGTCGTTCATCCCCAGGGCGGCGAAGTCCGCCTGGTCGAGGAATTCGCGCACCGCCAGCGCTGCTGCCGGGGTCTCCAGCATGCTGCCGATGGGCACGGTCTCGGGCAGATGCGCACGGATCTCGGCTTGCAGGCGCTCCAGTTCGTTCAGAGCGACCAGGTAGGGCAGCAGGACACGTAGCGGGTAGCGCTCCCTGATCGCCGCCAGCGCATCGAGTTGCGCCAGATAGACACTGCGCACCGGTTCCATCGCATAGAGCCTTGCCCCCTGCAGACCCAGAGTGCCGCCCAGTCCGGGGATGTCGGGCAGCCAGGGCGGCCGCTTGTCGCCGGCGATGTCGATGAGCCGAAATGTGACGCTCAGCGGCGCCGCCGCCTGGCAGACCGCGGCACAGGCGTCGGTCAGGTAAGCGGTATCCGGCTGCCGGCCGTCTTCGGGATATAGGTACTCGGAGCGGGCCAGGCCGATCGCCGCAGCCCCGGCTGCGAGCGCGGCGGCGGCGCCGCGGGCGTCGCTTACGCTGCAGCGCAGTTCGATGGCGACACCGTCATGCGTGCTGACCGGCGCACCGGGCCTGGGCGGGTCGGGTGGCCGATAGTCCGGGCGGGTCCAGTGATTCGCTGGCAGGAGCCGGCCGGTATGCCCCTCCAACAGGACCTCAGTCCCTTGCGTGAGTCCAGCCGTGGCGGCCTGATCCAGCAGGATGGTGGGAATGCCCTGGCTCAGCAGGCGCAGGGTGGGATGGGCATAGACCGCGGCATCGACCAGGATGACCCCGGCCGGCCGCGTGCTGAGCCAGGTGAGCTCGGCCTGGTTGAGCAGGACGATGTCCGCCGGCGTCACGGCGGTGGCGCCGAAGAAAAGCCTGCCATAGGCGAGGCCGGGTACGAAGGGGGTGGCCTGTATCGGCTTCACATCGATGCCGGAGGGGTGTGGATGCTCCGAGTGTAGACCGTGCCTATGATGAAATAGGACCGCAGCGTATGGAGACTGCGATGATCAGGAATGTACGCACGCGACGTGCCCTGTCCCTGGGTCTGGTGGTCTTGGGCGGGATTCTGCTGTTCCTGGGACCGGAAGACATCTGGGTCGGCGCCCTGCTGGTGGCGCTGGGGATCGTGCTCGAGATCGTCGGCGCCATGCTGGGGCATCCGCGGCAGTGACCCGCTATCGAGGACCCAGTGTTGCGAGGATGTCCCGCAGCAGGCGCGGGGGCAGGCGTATGTCGTGCTCGGCTGCCAAAATGTGACCGATCTCCTCGGCATCGACAGGGCGGGGCGACATGGCGCGGATGAAGCTTGCGACATCCTCCGCCACCGCCCAGGGATAGATGATCCAGCGCCACTTGACCACCTTCTGCGCGTAATAGTCGGGCGTATAGGGAGAGACCACCTTGTGGTGCAGGACGGCGCTGCGGACCTCGGCCGGTGGGCCGCAGGCGGCCAGGTGGTCCAGGGCGACAGTGAAAGTGTCGCCGCTGTCGGTCACGTCGTCCACCAGCAGGACACGCCGTCCGCGCAGGTCCGCATTGAGGGGATAGCGCACGACCGCCTGACGGTCCTTGCGGGTGGCGTGGTAATGCTCGATCTTGAAGCTCGTGAGGTCGAGCACGTCGAGGAAATCCGACAGGATGCGCGCCGGCATGTAGCCGCCGCGACCGATGGCCACGATCGTGTCCGGCCGAAAGCCGGAGGTGCGGATCAGATGCGCCAGGCGGCGGGCCAGGGCGTGGAAGCGGTTCCAGCCCACCAGTTCACAGCGCTGAACCTGCTGCATACGCGTTGCTTCCTTCAGGTGTGTGCATCGAGCCCGTAACTGGCGGTATCGTCCTGGCCCAGCACCCGCGTCAGCCAGGGCAGGACCTCGCCCAGGGCGTCTGCCAGCGGCCACGGCGGGTTGACCATGAACAGTCCGCTGCCGTGCATGCCGTAGCCCTCCGCCGACGGGGTGCGCACGCTCAGGGTCACGTTCAGCCAGCGTGCGGCGGGTATACGCTTGAGTCGCTCCGGCAGTTCACGTGCCTCGTGCCGCGGGAGCTGCGGATACCAGACGGCGTAGATGCCGGTGGCGAAGCGCTGCATGCCCGCCTTGAGGGCGGCGATGACCTGGCGGTAGTCCGTCTTCACCTCGTAGGCGGGGTCGATCAGGGTCATCCCGCGCCGTGGTGGCGGCGGCAGCACTGTCTTGAGGCCCTCGAACCCATCCGCGGCTTCGATCCGTACCTGCCGGCCCAACTCGGCGAAGCTGTGGCGCAACAGGCCGACGTCCGTGGAGTGCAGCTCGAACAGGCGCAGACGGTCCTGCGGCCGCATCAGGCGACAGGCGATCCAAGGCGAGCCGGGGTACAGGCGCAAACGGCCGTCCGGGTTGAGTCCGCGCACCAAGTCGACATAGTCCGCCACGGCGGCGGGCAGGTCGCCGCGGCCCCATAGCCGGCCTATGCCGCTGTCGTGCTCGGCGTTCTTGCGTGCGTACTCCGAGTCGAGATCGTAGATGCCCGCGCCGGCATGGGTATCCACATACCACCAGGCTTTGTCCTTTTGGTCGAGGTGTTTGAGGACCTGGACCAGGAGCAGGTGCTTGAGCACGTCGGCGTGGTTGCCGGCATGGAAGGCGTGGCGATAGCTGAGCATGGGGCCGATGGTACACCGGCCGTGGGCCGGAACAGGACTCGGGAATCGAGCCCGACCATGCCCTGTGCGACCGGCGCGCCAGGGAAACGCTGAATGAATTGCTGCGCGGGCGCTCGGCTTCGTTGCGCGGTGCCCGGATGCTCGCCTATCTATCTGATGGGCAACTCGAATAACGCGAGGTTTTTAGAGAACCCGACCGCCAAATGATGGCCATGACCGAATTTGGTCCGATTTCTCCGGCGAATCACCGTTTTTTCGGGCGGTGTCGCCCCGTTTTGCTCCCGAATCGCCCTCTGATA
This sequence comes from uncultured Burkholderiales bacterium, assembly GCA_938038385.1. Lineage (GTDB taxonomy): Bacteria > Pseudomonadota > Gammaproteobacteria > Burkholderiales > Thiobacillaceae > JANWZL01. The sequence continues at coordinate 75 of CALHRD010000099.1, read as the reverse complement.
CGGCGATTCGGCCCACTACGGGCGTCAGAAGGCTTCGACGCCCGCCTTTCTGAAATACACCAGCCGCCTCAGGTT
>CALHRD010000098.1 GCA_938038385.1 uncultured Burkholderiales bacterium | reverse complement strand
GCGAAGGCCTGTCCAACGCCCGCATCGGCGAGCGCCTGGGGCTGTCCAGCCTGACCGCCAAGAACCACATGCAGAACATCCGCCGCAAACTGGGGGTGAAGACCCGCGGCCAGGCGGTGGCCGAGGCCCTGCGCCTGGGGCTGATCGAGCCGATATCCGGCAAATCTTGAACCTGAAAACCGCAGTTGACCGCTGCATTGGATTCGTAACATGGTGAGAACACTGCGATTTCTGTCTTCGTTGGAGGTCACCCGCTGGGTGAGCCCGCTACGCGCCCGCTTTCCGGGCCAAAACGGCGCCTGGCTTTGTCGCTCCTCCTTGCAGGGGTCGACCCTGCGGCGTCGTCGCTTCGCGCCAGCCACCGGTTAGGCCCGGCCTTCGGGCGCGTTCAACTGCGGTTTTTAGGTTGAATGTCGGCAGTGCGGTGCATCCTGCCACAACCATCGGGCATAATGCGCCCACCATCCAACGCTTGACGGGCCAATCATGCGTCTGGTCGTCATCACCGGGTTGTCGGGTTCGGGCAAGAGCGTCGCCCTCAATCTGCTCGAGGACGCAGGGCTTTATTGCATCGACAACCTGCCCGCCGCCATGCTGCGGGACACGGTCTTCTATCTGGATCAGTCGGGCTATCGGGACGTGGCGGTGAGCATCGATGCCCGCAGCGAAAAGAGCCTGGCAGGACTGCCTGAGGACCTGCGGCGACTGCAGGACAGACTGGACCTCCGGGTCATCTTTCTCGAGGCCAAGGAAGAGACGCTGGTGAAGCGTTTTTCCGAGACCCGGCGGCGTCACCCCCTCAATACCGGCGAACTCTCCTTGCAGGAATGCTTCCGCAGGGAGCGTGAACTGCTCGGCGGCCTGGCCGCAGTCGGGCATCGCATCGATACCAGCGACACCTCAGCCAACGCCCTGCGGACCTGGATACGGGATTTCCTTGGCCTGCAGAACACGCGCTTCACCCTGGTGTTCGAATCCTTCGGCTTCAAGCATGGCATCCCCCTGGATGCGGACCTGGTGTTCGACGTGCGCTGTCTGCCCAACCCGCATTACGACCCCATCCTGCGCCCACTCACCGGCGCCGATCCGGCCGTGATCGCCTTTCTGCAGGCCGAACCGCGCGTCCTGGAGATGCTGGAGGACATCCGTGCCTATGTGGAAAAGTGGCTGCCCGCCTACGCGCTCGACAACCGCAGCTATTTCACCGTGGCCCTGGGTTGCACGGGTGGCAAACACCGGTCGGTCTATTTCGCCGAGACCCTGGCCGAGTATTTCCGGCCGCGTCAGCCAGTGTTGATCCGGCATCGAGGGTTGAGCGGATGAGCGGCTACGACGCGCCTGGCGGCGAATCCGGCGCTGCCAGGGCATGGCGATTGCTGGGCTGGGGGGATGTCCTGGTGCTCGTCATCGGCCTACTGGCGGTGCTCGCCGTGGCGCGCCTCGGTGCCGCGGGCGGGGGCGACGAGGTGATCATCCGACAGGCCGGACGGACCTACGCCCAGGCCAGCCTGCGGGTCAACCGCGTCATCGAGGTGCCGGGTCCGCTGGGCATCACCCAGGTGGAGATCCGCGCCGGGCGGGTGCGGGTGAAAGCCGACCCGGGCCCGCGCCAGCTCTGCGTGCGCCAGGGCTGGCTGGCGCCGGGCGAGACCGCGCTTTGTCTGCCCAACCGGGTCAGCGTGCAGCGGGGGCTATCCGCCTATGACAGCCTCAACTATTGAATTGAGCGTGCGCGAGCAGGACCGCCGGGTGGCGATGTATGCCGCGGCGGCGGTCGGCCTGACACTGGCGGAGGCGGCCATTCCCCTGCCCATCCCGGGCCTCAAGCCGGGCCTCGCCAACATCGTCACCCTGGTGGTCCTGGTCCTGTACGGCTGGCGCATGGCGGTCTGGGTAAGCCTGTTGCGGGTGGTGGCCGGTGCCCTGCTGCTGGGCAGTTTTCTCACCCCTGCCTTCGTGCTCAGCCTTTCCGGCGCACTGGCGAGCCTGATGCTGCTGGCCCTCATCCGCGGTCTATATCCGCGTATCCTGGGCGCGGTGGGCTTGTCGGTGCTGGCCGCCTTTGCCCATGTCGGCGCGCAGCTCATGGTGGTGGACTTCTGGCTCATGCCCGGTGTGAGCCTGCTTGCCCTGTCCCCGCTGTTTCTGGCGGCAGCGTGGGCCACCGGCCTGCTGAACGGCCTGGTGGCGGCCCGCCTGCTCGGTGGCGCCGCTCGGTGTCGAACCATGGACACGGTGCGGACAAACAACGAGGCCGTGCAGACGGGTTCCGCGCCTTGATCCCTTGCCGCCTCCATCCGGTGTACCGTGGCGCGTGGATGGGATAAACCCACCTTAAGCCCCTCCGGCCCTCTCTCCCGGCCTCTCTCCCCCAGGGAGAGAGGCGGGTCGAGCCTCCCCCCTTGGGGGGAGGGGGGCACCGCGCTGACCATCGCCCCCACCGCGGCGGTCGAGCCTCCCCTCCCCCTTGGGGGGAGGGGTCGGGGGTGAGGGATGGGGGGGCGCTTCGTGGTCGCTTGCGCGACATTCACTCCAAACAGTACGTTCTGCATTACCCTCTGACCTCTGCCGACAACGGGACGACCGACCGAGATGAAACGCATCACCCTGGCCCTCACCGGCGCCTCCGGCATGGCCTACGGGCTCCGGCTATTGGCCTGCCTGCTGGCAGCGGGTTGTCGCGTGGACCTGCTCGTGTCGCAGGCCGCCCGTATTGTGGCCAGACAGGAGCTGGATCTGTCCCTGCCGTCGGGCAGCGATGAACTCGCACGCTTCCTGCGTCAGCACCTCTCCAGCACGGCTGGCGATCTTCGGGTCTACGGCCGCGAGGAATGGTTCGCCCCCGCCGCATCGGGCTCCAATCCGGCCGATGCCATGGTGGTCTGCCCCTGTACCATGGGCACGCTGGCCGCCATTGCCCAAGGGTTGTCGGACAACCTCATCGAACGCGCCGCCGACGTGATCATCAAGGAACGCCGCCCTCTCGTTCTGGTGCCGCGTGAGACCCCCTTCTCCCTCATCCACCTGAGGAACATGACTGCCCTGGCGCAGGCGGGTGCCACCATCCTGCCCGCCAACCCCGGCTTTTACCATCGTCCGCAAAGCGTGGACGCGGTGGTGAACTATGTCGTCGCCCGGGTACTCGACCATCTGGGCATCGCCCATGATCTGCTGCCGCGTTGGGGCGACGGCGGCACATCGTGATCCGGCGGCAAGGTTTGCAGCTCCCCCTCTTCCCTCTCAATACCGTCCTTTTTCCGGCCGGGCGGTTGTCCCTGAAGGTGTTCGAGGCACGTTACGTCGACATGACTTCGGCCTGTCTGCGCCATCAGCAGCCCTTTGGCGTGTGTCTGCTCCGCAGCGGTCAGGAGGTGGGGATGCCGGC
>CALHRD010000097.1 GCA_938038385.1 uncultured Burkholderiales bacterium | reverse complement strand
GATCTTCTTCCGGTGATGATCGTCGGCAAACAAATCGGTCTTGATGGCGGTGCGCTTCTTCATGGCTGGCCACGGAGTGCGAAGTCAGGACGGTCCAATTTTACCAATCTGAGAGGGACCGAGGTTTTTCGAGGTGCCCTGATATGTCTCGCATCCTGCGCTGCATCCCGCTCGTGGGTTTCTTCAGCGTTTCCCTAGGGGCGGATGACGTCGGTGACCCACTGGTCACCCTTTTTTTCGAGCCGGTAGTTGAAGCGGGGCGGATTCGTGAGGTAGCTCAGGAACATGAAACCGAAGGCCAGCACTGCCCAGCCGCCGAGCACCTCGAGCTTGAAGACGAGTTGGGCGTCGGCATCCAGGCCGATGTAACGCGCATGTATGTCCGCCAACAGCGAGAGGAAGGCGCCGAAATCGAGGCCGGCGGCGATGAAGGCGATCCAGACCCCGACCGCCACCGGGCAGAGAAACACGGCGGCAAACAGGCGGGCCAGATAGTCGCGCACATCCTGCATGGCAATCTCCTCGATGGCTCAGGGAACGTTGGCTTTGGTCTGCTGGCGCATGGGCGGGTTCCGCGGCGCGGATAGCGACAATGTAATGAGGAAAACAGGGTTATTACAAGACTCGAGGCCAGGCGTCACGCCCCGCCTGCACCCGCCGTACCCAGCCGGATGAGGGCGTATTCCATGCTGTCGGCCAGCGCCCGCCAGCTCGCCTCGATGATGTTGGTGCTGGCGCCGACGGTGGTCCAGGCCTCGGCCCCGCTCTGGAAGTCGATCAGCACGCGGGTGGCGGCGGCGGTGCCACTGGCGCTGTTCAAGATGCGTACCTTGTAGTCGGTCAGCCGCACCGTGCGCAGCACCGGATAGGCCTCGACCAGTGCCGATTGCAGGGCGGTGGCCAGGGCGTTGACCGGGCCGTTGCCCTCGGCGGCGGTGAATTTCACCTCGCCACCCAGCTTGACCTTGACCATTCCCTCCGCCAGCAGGCCGCGGCCGTGCCGATGTTCGGTGATGACGAAGTAGTCCACCAGTTCGAAGGGACGCTGGTAGCCAGGGCGGAGGCGGTGCAGCATGAGTTCGACGCTGGCCTCGGCGGCCTCGAAGGTGAAGCCCTCGTGCTCCAGATGCTTGATCTGCGCCAGCACCTTTTGCACCCCATCGCGGTCCAGTTCCAGCCCCATGGCCCGGGCCTGGAACTGGATGTTGCCGCGCCCCGACAGCTCGGAGATCACCGAGCGCATCTCGTTGCCGACCAGCGCGGGGTCGATGTGCTGGTAGGTGTCGGCATGCTTGAGGATGGCTGCGACATGGATGCCGCCCTTGTGCGCGAAGGCGGAGTGCCCGGTGTAGGGGTGGTGGTCGTCGTGTTTCAGGTTGGCCACTTCGGCCACGAAGCGCGACAGGGCGGTGAGCTCGCGCAGCCGTTCGGCCGGCAGCACCGCGTGGTCCATCTTCAGTTGCAGGTTGGGCAGGATGGTTACGAGGTCGGCATTGCCCACCCGCTCACCGTAGCCGTTGACCGTGCCCTGGACCAGACTGCAGCCGGCGCGCACGGCGGCGAGCGAATTGGCCACGGCACAGCCGCTGTCGTTGTGGCAGTGCACACCCAGCTTGATATCGGGCAGACGCCGGGCCACCTCGCGGGTGATCTCCTCCACCTGCCAGGGCAGCTTGCCGCCGTTGGTCTCGCACAGGGTGATCCAGTCGGCACCGGCGTCCGCCGCCGCCTGCAGGGTGGCCAGGGCATACTCGGGATGGGCGAGAAAGCCGTCGTAGAAGTGCTCGGCATCGAACACCACCTCACGCCCCTGTTGCTTCATCCAGGCCACGCTGTCGCCGATCATGGCCAGGTTCTCTACCGGTGTGGTGGCGAGGACTGCACGCACATGGTAGTCCCAGCTCTTGCCCACCAGCGTGACCACCGGCGTGCCGGCGGCGAGCAGGGCCTGCAGGTTGGCATCACGCTCGCAGCGCGTATCCTTGCGGCGTGTGCTGCCGAAGGCGGCGAGCCGGGCGCCGCCCAGGTTGAGGCGTGCGGCACGCGCGAAAAAGGCCGCGTCCTTGGGGTTGGATCCCGGCCAGCCGCACTCGATGTAGTGCATGCCGAAATCGGCCAGACGTTTGGCGATGGTCAGCTTGTCCTCCAGGGACAGCGACAGGTCCTCGCGCTGCGTGCCATCGCGCAGGGTGGTGTCGTAGAGCAGGATCGGGACCATGACATGCGGGTCTGCGTTGCCGTAATGGGCATTATCGCCCGCCCCTGCGCAAATGCCACACGCTGTTGCCACGAACGTTCGACAGCCTCGACATGAACATCCGCGTGAAACTGCTAACCTGAAAGCATGACCTGAATCCGTGTCGATGCTGCCGGTCGCCTTGTAGGTCGGGCTTCAGCCCGACACCCGAAGCGTCGGACTGAAGTCCGACCTACAGAGGGTTGGTCGAGATCAACGCGGATTCAGGTATGAGTCTGCTGAATGAGTTCTGGCCAACCGACATGACTACCACCGAGGAGTTGCCATGACGCGCCTGCTGACCAGCCTCATCCTGGCTTGCACCCCCATGATCGCTGCGGCGGTCCAGCCGGGGGCGCCACCGCTCAACGCCTCGGACAATCGCATAGCGATCATGGTGGGCAGCCAGGAGCGCGCTCACGTCCTGGCCGAGATGCGCACCTTTCTGCAGGGGCTGCACAATATCTTCCATGCCCTGGCCCGCAAGGACATGAAGGCTGTGGCGGTGGAGTCGAGGCCATTGGGCAGGATCCTGCACCGCATGCCCGAGGGCATGCGCGAACGCCTCCCGCTGGCCTACGTCGAGATGGGCCTGGGCCTGCACGAGGTGTTCGATGTCATCGCCCGCGACGCCGAGGCCAAGGCGGACCCGTCCGTCACCCTGAGTCAGCTGGCCGAGGCGATGACCTACTGCTCGGGCTGTCACGACACCTACCGTCTTCAGGTCGGTCGGGTGACGGGTGTGAAGTGAGGCTGCTGGCAGCCGGTTACGACTCTTCGGGTTCGAAGGTCAGCGAGACCGAGTTGAGGCAGTAGCGCAGCCCCGTGGGCGGCGGCCCGTCGTCGAAGACGTGGCCCAGATGGCCGTCGCAGCGGGCGCAGCGGATCTCGGTGCGGATCATGCCGTGGCTCGCGTCGCGCAGATAGCGGATGTGGTCCGGATGATAGGGCTCGGTGAAGCTGGGCCAGCCGCTGCCGGACTCGAACTTGGCCGCGGAACGGAACAGGGGCAGACCGCACAGCCGGCAGTTGAACATGCCGGGGCGCTTCTCCCTGAGCAGGCCTCCGCAGAAGGGCGGCTCCGTGCCCCGGTGCAGGATGACCCGGCGCTCCTCTTCACTGAGGTCGGCCGCCAGGGCGTCGCGCTGTTCGGCCGTGAGCGGGGTGAGATCGTGGGTCGAGGGGGGGCGGGGGCGATCGTCCGACATCACAGCAGCTCCTTGGGTAAGGGGAAGCTGACCTTTTCCACGATGCCCTCCTGTGGCGTGACCCGGCTCGCCCCCAGTGCCAGCAGCCTGTCCACCACACCGCGCACCAGGACCTCGGGGGCGGAGGCACCGGCGGTGATGCCGACATGCCGTCGGCCTGCGATCCATTCTGGCCGGATCTCCTCCGCGCTGTCCACCATGTAGGCCGGCGTGCCCATGTTCCGGGCCACCTCGCGTAGCCGATTGGAGTTGGAGCTGTTCGCTGAGCCGACGACGATGACCACGTCGCATTGCCCGGCGAGTTGTTTGACTGCGTCCTGCCGGTTCTGGGTGGCGTAGCAGATGTCGTCCTTTCTCGGGCCGACGATGTTCGGGAAGCGCGCGCGCAGGGCCTCCACCACGCGGGCCGCGTCGTCCACCGACAGGGTGGTCTGGGTGACGTAGGCCAGCCGGTCCGGGTCGGCCACCCGCAGGCGGGCAACGTCCTCTGGGGTTTCCACCAGATACATGCCCCCTTCCGCCTGTCCCATGGTGCCCTCGACCTCCGGGTGGCCGCGATGGCCGATCATGACGATCTCGCAGCCCTGCTCATGCATGCGCTTGACCTCAACGTGCACCTTGGTGACCAGGGGGCAGGTGGCGTCGAACACCCTCAGGCCCCTTGCCTCCGCCTCACGCCGTACCGACAGGGGCACGCCGTGTGCGCTGTAGATCAGGGTCGCACCCGGTGGGACGTCCGCGAGGTCTTCGATGAAGATGGCCCCCTTGGCCTTGAGGTCGTCCACCACATAACGGTTGTGCACCACCTCGTGGCGCACGTAGATCGGCGCGCCGAAGCGTTCCAGCGCACGTTCGACGATGGCGATTGCGCGATCGACACCGGCGCAGAAGCCACGCGGGTTGGCGAGCAGGATGTCGGGCATCGGCGTCTCCTATTCGATGGCGAGGATCTGGACCTCGAATTCCACGGGCAGTCCGGCGAGTGGGTGGTTGAAGTCTATCTCCACCTCTGTGTCGGTCAGGTCGAGGATGGTTCCGTGCAGGGTCTGCCCGTTGGGCAGGCTGAAGTCCACCGTGTGGGCCACCTGCAGCCTCAGGGCGGGGTCGAATTCGTCGCGTGCCAGCCGCTGGACGAGGCCCTCGTCGCGGTCCCCGAAGGCCTGGCCGGGACCCAGGGCCAGGGTTGTGTGGTCGCCGGTCTCAAGACCCAGGAGCAGGACCTCCAGGCGCGGGTCGATCTCGCCACTGCCGAGGGTGAAGGTTTCCGGGGACTCGGCGAAGGTACTCACCACCTCCTGGCCGCCGCACTCAAGCCGGTAATGCAGCGTGACCCTGTCGCCCATGCGGATGGCGCGTGCCATCACGTCGCCCCCTTCCTGGCACCCTCGCCCCACAGGCCGTCCCAGATCAGCAGCCCGGCCCCCAGGGTGATGGCGGAATCCGCCACATTGAAGGCCGGCCAGTGCCAACCGGCGACGTGGAAGTCGAGAAAGTCGACGACATGACCATAGGCCAGACGATCGATGACATTGCCCAGCGCCCCACCCAGGATCAGGGTGAGCGCGATGCAGAACGGGGCACGGCCGCGCGTGCCGCGCAGCAGCCAGAGGATGACGCCGCTCGCCACCACGGCCACGCCGAGGAAGAACCAGCGCTGCCAGCCGGAATGGTCGGCGAACAGCGAAAAGGCCGCGCCGGTGTTGTGCACGTGCACCAGGTTGAAGAACGGCGTGAGCACGACGACATCCTGGTAAGGGGCGAGGGCGGCCTGGACCAGGAGCTTGGTTGCCTGGTCGAGTACCACGACCACGGCAGAGAGCCAGAGCCACCACAGACCGACCCTCGCCCCCCGCCTCGGGTCCGAGGCAGACGCTCGCCCCTCGCTGCGCATTTCAGGCATGCTCGCGCGCCTCGCCGTCGCCGTAGAGGTTGCTCAGGCAGCGGCCGCACAGACCCGGATGCTGCGGATCGGCATCGACGTCTGCGCGGTAATGCCAGCAGCGCTCGCATTTGGCATGCGGGCTCGGCGCCGCCTCCAGGCGGGTCTCGCCGGTTGAGCGCTCCACCCGTGCGGCGGAGGTGATGAGCACGAAGCGCAGGTCCTCACCCAGTCCGGAAAGCAGGTCGTGGTCCGTGCCGTCGGCGTGGTAGACGACCTCAGCCTGCAGCGAAGAGCCGATCCGCCCCTCCACCCGCAGTTCCTCCAGACGCTTGGTGGCCAACCCCCGCAGCTCGCGCAGACGCTGCCATTTGCTCAACAGTTCGGCCTCGTCATCCTGCGCGGGCAGGTCGTGCCACAGTTCCAGGAAGACGCTCTCGCTCCTGCCCACCAGGGCCCAGATCTCCTCGGCGGTGAAGGAGAGCACGGGGGCGATCAGGCGCGTGAGCGTCTGCAGGACGTGCCACAGGGCCGTCTGCGCCGAGCGGCGCGCGCGCGAGTCGGCCGCGGTGGTGTAGAGCCGGTCCTTGAGAACGTCGAGATAGAAGGCGCCCAGGTCCTCGGAGCAGAAGTTGTGCAGGCGCTGGATGGCGGTGTGGAAGCCGTAGACGCGGTAATCGGCCAGCGTCTGCGCCTGCAGCCGGCGTGTGAGCGCCAGGGCATAGCGGTCGATGGTGAGCCACTGCCCAACCGGGAGGCCATGGCGCGCAGGGTCGAAGTCCGCCGTGTTGGCGAGCAGGAAGCGCAGGGTGTTGCGCATGCGCCGGTAGGCCTCCACCACGCGCTTCAGTATCTCGTCCGAGATCGACAGCTCGCCGGAGTAGTCGGTGGTCGCCACCCACAGGCGCAGGATCTCCGCACCCAGGGTGTCGGAGACCTTCTGCGGTGCGATCACGTTGCCCCTTGACTTGGACATCTTGTGCCCCTGGCCGTCGACCACGAAACCGTGGGTGAGCAGGGCCGCGTAGGGGGCGTGGCCGTCGGTGGCGCAGCCGGTCAGCAGTGAGGACTGGAACCAGCCGCGGTGCTGGTCCGAGCCCTCGAGATACAGGTCGGCGGGGTGCTTGAGCCCGGCGCGCTCCTTGAGCAGGCAGGCGTGGGTGACGCCGGAGTCGAACCACACGTCCAGGGTGTCCTGCATCTTCTCGTACTGCTCGGCCTCGGCGCCGAGCAGCTCGGCCGGATCCAGCGAGAACCAGGCCTCGATGCCGACCTTTTCCACCCGCTGCGCCACCGCTTCGATCAGTTCCTGCGTGCGCGGGTGCAGCGCGCCCGTGGTCTTGTGCACGAACAGCGGGATGGGCACGCCCCAATTGCGCTGGCGCGATACGCACCAGTCGGGGCGGTTCTTCATCATCGCCTCCAGCCGCGCCCGGCCCCACTCGGGATAGAAGCGGGTTGCCTCGACCGCCTGCATGGCCAGTTGCCGCAGCGTCGGGAGTGTCTCACCCCCATTTCCGGTGACCGGACGTCTGGCGTCCATGCCGATGAACCACTGCCGCGTGGCGCGGAAGATGATCGGCGTCTTGTGCCGCCAGCAGTGTGGATAGCTGTGTCGCGTCTTGGCCTCGGCGAGCAGGTGGCCGTTGGCCTTCAGTGTCTCGATGACGCGCTCGTTGCCTTCCCAGATGCTTAGCCCGCCCACCAGCGCGGTGTCGGCGTAGAACCTGCCGTCGCCGCCGACCGGGTTGTCGACCTTGAGGCCGTACTTCGTGCCTGCCACGAAGTCGTCGTGGCCGTGGCCGGGGGCGATGTGCACCAGCCCCACGCCGGTGTCGAGGCTCACGAAGTCGGCCAGGATGACGGGCACCTGCCGGTCGTAGAAGGGATGTCTGAGCTGCAGGCCCTCCAGTACCCGCCCGGGGATCTGGGCGATGACCTCGACGGTCTCGAAGCCGTAGCGTTCGATGGCCGCCTCGGCCAGATCGCGCGCCAGGATCAGCACGCCCTTGGGTGTGCGCACCAGGTCGTAGGCGAAGTCCGGGTGCACCGCCACCGCCTGGTTGGCCGGCAGGGTCCAGGGTGTGGTCGTCCAGATGACGGCATAGGCCGGACAGTCACCGCTGGCATCGAGCCCCAGACGGCGGCCCAGGTCGGCGCAGTCGGCCACGGGAAAGGCCACGTCGATGGCCGGCGAGGTCTTGTCCTCGTACTCGACCTCCGCCTCGGCCAGGGCCGAGCCGCAGTCCACGCACCAGTGCACCGGTTTGGCGCCCAGGTAGAGATAACCGTTGGCCTGGATCTTGCCCAGCTCGCGCATGATGTCCGCCTCGAAGCGGAAGTCCATCGTGAGGTAGGGGTGGTCCCAGTCGCCCAGGACGCCCAGGCGGATGAAGTCGGCGCGCTGGCGTTCGACCTGGCTGGCGGCGTACTCCCGGCAAAGCTCACGGAAACGGGCGGGCGGGATGGCCTTGCCGTGCTGTTTCTCCACCACCAGCTCGATGGGCAGCCCATGGCAGTCCCAGCCCGGCACATAGGGCGCGTCGTAGCCGTCCAGGGTCTTGGCCTTGACGATGATGTCCTTGAGGATCTTGTTCACCGCGTGGCCGATGTGGATGTCGCCGTTGGCATAAGGCGGGCCGTCGTGCAGGACGAACTTGGGTCGGCCGGCTGCGCGCTCGCGGATACGCTCATAGAGTCTCTTCTCCTGCCACTGCTTGATCCAGCCCGGTTCCCGCCTGGCGAGGTCGCCGCGCATGGGGAAGGGGGTGTCGGGGAGATTCAGGGTCGATCTGTAGTCGGGCATGTTG
>CALHRD010000096.1 GCA_938038385.1 uncultured Burkholderiales bacterium | reverse complement strand
GGCCTGGCAGCCGGTGCATTTGTCGAGGTCGATGACCATGCCCCATTTAGCCATTGTCGTGTCTCCTTCTCGTTAGGCCCGCTCGATGCTGACCTTGGTGGTGTAGTAGTTGCACTGACCGGTGACGCGGTCGGACTGGTTCACCGTGACCTCGCCGCAGTGGCCAGGCGGCCGGTCCTTGGCCCAGCGTCCGTGCGCCCAGTGGCCGTGCTCCATGGGGAATACCAGGGTGTCTGGACGCACGCCTTCGTAGTACTTGCAATAGCCCTCGATGGTGCCGACTTCGGATTTGATACGCACACGGTCGCCATCCTGGATACCCCTGGCCTTGGCGGTGGCCGGGTTGATCTCGATGTAGACGGTACTGCGCCCACCCAAGGCAGGTTGCAGGTTGGCGATGGCAATGGGTATGTTGGCGCCGCGTCCCTCGGCGTGCATCGCCACTTTGGGCGTGACCATGTAGAGGTCGCCGCCTCCGGGGTGCTTGGGCTCTTCCCAGTGCGGGAACATGAGCTTGGCGCGATCGCGTCCGGTCTTCTCGGCGATCCAGTCGGCCTTGGCCTCCAGCCAGGAGGAACGGAACTCGAACTTGCCGGACTCGGTTTTCAGGAGTTTTTCCTTCACCTCGGCATCGGACATCCTCCGGTTGTAGCCCCGGCCGTCCCATTCGTAGAACTCGCCACCGATCTGCCGCCACGAGTAGCGCTTCTTGTACCAGACACCTTTCTCCTTCCAGCTCTCGAAGCCGTTGACCCCGTTGTCGCCCGGGTCGTTCTCGAAGCCTTTGGCCAAATGGCGGATGACATTCTCGGTGTTGTCCAGCGCCTTGTAATACTCGCCCATCGGCCCCTTGATGCGCTTGCCGATTTCGATGAGCACGTCGCCGTAGTACTTGGTGTCGTACAGCGGTTTGATCGCCGGCACGCGCAACTGCGTCAACGGCCAGCCCTCGAATGGATAGGTCGGCGCGTCCTGTAGGCGCTCGAGATAGGTGTGATCGGGCAGGATGAGGTCCGCCATCATCGCCGTCTCGCTGGGGAAGGGCGAGGTGTCGATGACGAAGAGCTCTTTCAGCGCCTCTTCCCAAACCTGGCCATTCGGTGCCGTCCACACCGGGTTGGTCAGGTAGAACATGACAGTGTCGAGCTTGTAGGGCTTGCCCTTGAGCGAGTTGGGTCCGACCTCCTGCAGCATGTTGCGCGCCAGCAGATAGCCGTCCTCATGGCCTTTCATGTCAATGCGCGGCTGTTTCTTCCAGTCGCCGTTCTTGGCCCACTCGTCCAGGTAATCGTCGGCATTGACCGGCATCGGGCCGTAGCTCGGGCCCATCTGATTCATCAGGCCGCCCTTGGCGTACATCGAGCCCACCAGGGCATTGAGGCTGTGCACCGCCATACCGTTCAAGATGCCGTTGGAGTGGGCGTGCACGCCGCGCTCGAACAGGGCGATGGCCGGGCGTGTGGAGCCGAATTCGCGCGCGGTGGCGAGGATGTCGCGCTCGTAGATGCCGGTGACGCCTTCCGCCCATTTCGGCGTGCGATCTTTCAGCTCCACGTTCCACCATTCGACCAGACCCTTGACCCATTTTTCCTGGAAGGTGTTCGGATCCACCGTCTCGCCGGTCTTGAAGCGGTTGACGCCATCCTTGAAGTCGCCGACGAAGGATTTCTCCCACAATCCTTCGGTGAGGATGACATGGGCAATGGCCAGCGCCAGGGCGCCATCGGTGCCGGGCTTGATCAGCAGCGCCCGGTCGGCGGCGGCGAGCGTGGTGTTCATGTGCACGTCCACCGCCGTGACCCGTGTCTTCGGCACCTTGACGCCACGGATGTACCCCCAGACCTGCATGTTGTTGTTATAGGGGCGGAAGGCCTCGAGGAAGCCGACGCCGAACATCAACAGCATATCGGCGTTTCTGTAGTCGTAGGCGTTGTAGCCTTCGTTGCCGTCGAGGGCTTTCTTGGCAACGATGCTGCCGTCCGAGCACATGGAGGAATGGCCGATGGGTACGTTGGGCGAGCCGTAGAGCTTGCCGAAGGTTCCCTGCAGACCGGCGCAGGAGGCACCCCAGCCACGGCCATAGCAAAGTGCGAAACGGTGCGACTCGCCTCTGTCGCGCAGCGCATTCAAGCGCGCCGCCACGGTATCCAAGGCCTCGTCCCAGGAGATCGGCACGAACTTGGGATCCTCGTTGCGCCCCTTCTTGGGATTGGTGCGCTTCATCGGCCCCTTCCAGCGGTCCGGGTCATAGAGGATGTAGGTGCCAAGCGGCCCTTTGGGGCAGAGTTTGCCATTGGAGATGGGGTGGTCGGAGGTGCCCCAGATGGCGTGCACGCGGCCGTCGGTGGTATAGACGTCGATGCCGCAGCGCGCCGGGCACTGGTGGCAGATGCTCTTGCTGATGGTGGTCTGGCCCGAAGACGGTGCGGCGGTGGCACGGGCCTCGGACAGGGTGGTAAGGCCGGGCACCACGGTCCCGCCCACCCCCACCGCCGCGGCGGTGGCGCCACTGGCCTGCAGGAAGCGGCGGCGGCTGATCAGGGTCTCCAACAGATTCATCCTTGTCTCCTCTTCAAGCTAAGCGCCCAACGGCGCAGGGATTGCCGCCATAGGCGGCCAAGTCTCAGGTGCAGCCGATGTTCATGACTGCGCCGCGAAAAACTGGTGGAACATCTCCCGCGCCAGACGGTGGGATTTGTCGCAGGGGTCGCAACGACCGCTGTCGGACTGGCCTGCGGCCACGCTGTAGGGGCTGCCGCAATCGACGCAGCGACGGCTGACATGTCGGGTGAGGGTCACGCAGTCCTCGGGCGTAACCTCTTCGGCTGTTTTGCGGGCCAACGCCCGCTCAGGGCAGTGCTGCAGGCACAGTCCGCAGTCGATGCACAGCCGGCTGTCGAAGCGCACGCCTCCGACCTCCACAGCATCGGCTATGTCCTGATAAGGTTGCAGGGCGCCGGTCGGGCAGACTTTCGTACATCCCTGGTGGTTGTGACATTCGGGTCCAACCTGCAAAACCACGGTCGAGGTCGAGGGTAATAAAGAGACCGTGGTTGATCGTTCGGGAAACGCTGAATAATTTGCTGCGCGGGCGGTCTGCGGCGTTGCGCGGTGCTCGCTCCCCTCTGTTTGACATGTCCTGCGGCTCGTGCACCAATCGCCTTGCATCCCATCCTGCACGCTGTTTTTTTCAGCATTTCCTTCGTCATCCTGATGCCAAAGCGGCACCGTCTGCAGGGCAGCCAACAGGCGAGCCCTCGCCAGCGAGGCATGGGGCGGGGCGGCCACCAGCCGCTTGGACGCGGTAAGCGGCGGCGCCTCCGCGGATTGGGCGACCACGTCCTTGATGGGCTTGGCCAGGCGGCCGAAGAAACCGCGTCTTGTCATGGGGGCGCCGCCTCCCCCGCCGGAAATCATGGGCAGGGCAACCTCGTGGGGCAGGGGCACAGATACGCGCCGGGGATGGGTTGCCTGCGGCCAACCGCGCTGCCTCAAAAGGGCCGAGGCTTGATCCAAAGCCGCCTGGGGAGGGAAGACGTCAAACCTTTCGTGGTGCCCTGCCGGGCAGTCTGCACACCAACCCCGGTCTAGCAGTTCGACGGGTTGGCCGCTTGCGGCCAGCTCCAGCAGCGCTGCCGTATCCAATGCCCCCAGACAGGGCACGCTGACTGCGCCCCGCAGGGGCGTTGGCACCCGCTGGCAATCGACTTGCAGGGTGTTCGGTCGTTTCGGGGCGATCCGGATCATCGCCGGCAATTGCAGGGCACCCATGGGGCAGGCCGGAACACAACGGCCACAGCCCAGACAATCGGCCAGCAGGGTCAAGCCATCGTCCACCCACAGCAGAGCGTCCACGGGGCAGGCTTGACGGCAGGACGTGCACTCCCCCACACGATGCATCCAGGCCAGGCAGGCATCGCTCAGGCAGTGCAGGCCGGAGCCCGCCCTCAGGGGTTGACCGGACGGCAGGGACGGCATGGCCGCAGGATGATCGGACGTAGGCATCGGCATAGACACCATGGCATATAAGCAAGCCTTGTGCCTGCATATAAATTACTGATTCAAAAGGGGCTATGCCGAAGGCGTTGTTACCATGAGGTAAACATTCCTTCAGAAAATGTTACCGTATGGAAATATCGGCATGGGGCGCTCAGGACCAACGAGCCCGATAGGTGCACGCGACCCGACCGTTCCGCTACAACGGTCATACCGATGCCCGGATGCTTTGGGAGCACGATCTGCCCTGTTGGAGAGAAGCTTGACCTGCCCCTATTACCGTCCGGTAACATAGGTTCTCCACACATGGAGGTGCCCTTGGATTACATCCGCCGCCGCCTGGTCAATACCCTGCTGGCCGGTCTGGCCCTACCCGTGCGGTCGGCGGTGGCGGGTGTGGATCAGCCCCCGCTGTTGTTCGGGACCACACCGGTTTTCCTCGACGAGCAGGCCGAGTTCCTGGCGCGTTGGCGCGCTTATCTGGAAACCGTTCTGCGTCGGCCGGTGCGTTTCGTGCAGCGCGCCAACTATCGGGATATCCTGAACTTGCTGCTTGGGCAGAAACTCGATTGCGCCTGGCTGTGCGGCTACCCCTACGTGCGCATGAAGGCGCAACTGGAACTGCTGGCGGTGCCGGTCTATGCCGGCCGGC
The DNA here is from genome assembly GCA_938038385.1 of uncultured Burkholderiales bacterium. GTDB lineage: Bacteria > Pseudomonadota > Gammaproteobacteria > Burkholderiales > Thiobacillaceae > JANWZL01. The sequence goes on along the minus strand of CALHRD010000096.1, from coordinate 12,420 downwards.
CTTTGTATCGCGCCTACCTCATCGTCCCCGCCGAGGACACCGCCACCCGCTCCATCCGGGACCTGCGCGGTCAGGTATTCGCCTACGCAGACCCGGATTCCAATTCCGGCTGGCTGGTGCCGCAAGTGGAGCTGAAACGGGCTGGCGAGGAGGCTGGCCGCTTCTTCAAGAAGAGCTTCTACACCTGGGGCCACCGCAAGGTCATCGAGGCAGTGGGCTCCGGCCTGGCGCGTGGCGGGGCGGTGGATGGCTACATCTGGGACAGCCTGGCGAGGTTGCACCCGGAACTCACCGGCGCCACGCGGGTGGCCTGGCGCTCGCCGGAGTATGGCTTTCCACCCATCGTCATCCGCCGTGGGGCGCAAGGTATGGAGGCGCTACGCCACACGTTGCTCGGCATGGCCCATACGCCGCCGGGTCAGGCCCTGTTGGCACGTTTGAACCTGGACGCCTTCACCCTCGGCGACGATGGCCTGTACGCCAGCATCGAGGCCAATTGGCGTTATCTGGAGGCCTGATGCTCGACAACCTCAGCTATCGCCTCAAGATTCCCCTGGCCATGAGTCTGGTGATCGTGGCCACCACCGCCGTCGTGGCGGCGACCTTCACCTGGCAGAGCTACCGCCAGGCGCACGCCAGCTTTCTGCGCCACGGCGAGGCCTTGGGCAAGACCCTGGCCCGCACCCTGCGTCCTGCGCTGTTGCACGATGACGTCTGGCAGGCCTACGAGATCTTGCGTACCCCGCTGGAGCGCCCCCTCGACGAAGCGCGGGTGCTGATCCTGTTGGACGCGCGCGGCCACGTCTTCGCCGCCTCGGACCCCCGCCAGTATGCTGTGCTCACGCCGTTCAATGCCGGTGTGGGGGACCCCGTAACCCTGGCAAACGGGCACGCAGGCTTGGATTCGAACGTGCTGGAAAGCGCGGACGCTCGCTGGCTTTATTTCTCCACCCCCATCCTGGCCGAGGACGGCAGCCTGTTGGGGCGCCTGCTGCAACGTTACGACCGCAATCTGGTGGCACCCCGTTTCGCCGATGTTTCGGCGGATGCCCTCTATGCTGCTTTGGCCGCCCTGCTCTTGCTGCTGCCTTTGGGCTGGCTGGCCGGTAAGCGTCTTACCGACCCGCTGGTGCAGTTGGCCAGGTGCCTGGGGCGGGTCGGGCAGGAGATACCAGAGTCCATTCAATGCGATTTTCACCATGGCCTCGACGAGATCGGCCGTCTGGCGCAGAGTTTCGAAGACATGGTGAGGCAATTGCGCGAGAAACAGGCGCTGGAGAGACACCTGGCGCAGAGCGACCGTCTCGCCGCCGTCGGTCGGCTGTCCGCAGGGATCGCCCATGAGATCAACAACCCGCTCGGCGGGATGCTCAACGCCATCAGCAACTACCGGCGCCGGGGCGGTGCCGACCCGCAGGCCGAGAAGACCCTGGGCCTCATCGAACGCGGCCTCACCCAGATTCGTGACACGGTCTCCGCGCTGTTGGTCGAGTCCAGACTGGAATCGCGGGCCCTGACGCCGGCCGACCTTGAAGATGCACGTACCCTGGTCGCCGGCCAGGTGCAGTCGAAACGTCTGACCCTGCATTGGCACAACGAGGTGGAGGAGCCTCTGCCGTTGCCCTCGGCGCAGGTGCGCCAGATCCTGCTCAATCTGTTGCTCAACGCCGTCCAGGCCAGTCCTGAGGGGGGTTCCGTGACCTGTAGCATCTCGATGGATGACGCCTTCACCATTACCGTGGGCAATGCTGGCCCGGCCATACCCGAGCGCCGCCGCCAACACCTGTTCGAGCCCTATTTCGGCGAGGAGGGCGGCGAAGGCCACGGGCTGGGGTTGTGGGTGACTTATCAGCTGGTCGAGCAACTGCGCGGCAGCATCTCCGTGGAGAGCGTACCGGGCCATACCCGCTTCGGCGTCGTCCTGCCCCTGGAGATCCGGCATGAGGCCTAAGCTATCCATCCTCCTCATCGAAGACGATCCCATCATGGGCGAGTCGCTCATGGAGCGCTTCGAGCTGGAAGGTTTCTCTGCACGCTGGGCCCAGAATGCGGCCGAGGCGCGCCGCTGGCTGGCGCAGAGCCGCTTCGGCGCGGTGCTCTCCGACCTGCGCCTGCCGGATGCGGGAGGCGATGCCTTGTTCAGGGAAGCCCAGGCCAAATACCCCAGCCTGCCGCCCTGGTTGTTCATCACCGCCTACAGCACCGTGGATCAGGCCGTCGCTTTGTTGAAACAAGGCGCAGCGGACTATCTCACCAAACCCTTCGACCTCGATGCCCTGGTGGAAAAACTCAGGCTCTATGCTGTGGCCCAGCCGCCCACCCCGGCCGTACCCGACGCCCTGCTCGGCATCTCGCCGGCCCTGCGCCGCATCGAGGCGCAACTGCCGCAACTCGCCGCCCGCGCCCGCACGCTGCTCATCACCGGCGAGTCCGGCGTGGGCAAGGAATGGGTGGCGCGAGCCTTCCACCGCTTCACGCCGGAGGGCGAGCGTGCCCCCTTCGTGGCGGTGAATTGCGGTGCCCTGCCCGAGGGGCTCCTGGAAGCGGAGCTGTTCGGGCATGAGAAAGGGGCCTTCACCGGCGCGGTGCGGGCGCACAAGGGGGTGTTCGAGCAGGCCGACGGCGGCACCCTGTTCCTGGACGAGATCGGCGACATGCCGTTGAGCATGCAGGTCAGACTGCTGCGGGTCATCCAGGAGCGCCAGGTCACCCGCCTGGGTGGCGAACGCGCCATCCCGGTGAATCTGCGCCTGGTCTCCGCCACCCACCAGGACCTGAAGAAACGGGTGACACAGGGACTGTTTCGGGAAGACCTCTACTACCGTCTCAACGTCATCCAGCTGCACATCCCCCCCCTGCGCCAGCGGCGGGAGGATATTCTGTGGCTGGCGCGACGTTTCCTGGCGGAGTCGGCGCCCGACAAGTGTTTCTCCGAGGAGGCCGAGCAGGCCATGCTCACCCATGACTGGCCGGGCAACGCGCGTCAGCTCAAACACGCCGTGGAGCGCGGTGCCATCCTGAGCCAAGGCCCGACGGTGGGTGCGGCGGCCCTGTTCGGCGAGGACGCTGGCGCCGATGAGCCGATCCCCACAACGCTGGCCGAGTTCGTCGCCCAGAGCGAGCGCCGCTATATCGCCAAGACCCTGGAGGCCTGCGCCGGGCACCTCGGCCGCACGGCCGCGGTCCTGGGCATCTCGCGCAAGAACCTGTGGGAGAAGATGAAGAAACTGGGGCTGTCCACCGGCGAGGCGCAGAGTACACAGCCATGACCTGCAACGCAGGTGCCCGAACCTTACGCCAAACGTCGGAAGGCTTGGAACCATAGATAGCCCGAATCTGCGACGCGATTCCGCCAAGATACGGCACGGTTTTCGACCGCCACCGCCACCCGCCCGCCGGGTGGGTCCGCATGGGCACGCCCGGGGGGCATGCCGAATACGGCGGGGCCCCGATCCGGAAGGGCCGGGAGGGCCGATCGGTTAAAATTCAGCAGTCCTTCCGTCCTGGATGATCCCATGTCCGACCTGCTCTACCTGCGGGGTGCCCCCGCACTGTCCGAGTTCCGCATCGCCAAGCTGTTGCGGGCCCTGCAACCGCTCGGTGTGCGTACTGCCGAGGCCGAATATCGTTACTTCGTCGAACTGGACAGGGCGCTGCCGGCGGCGGATGTCGATTTCCTGGCCGGGCTGCTGCAGGCCGAGGTGCACGAGCCGGCCACCCAGGCCCTGCTGGTGACGCCGCGCCTGGGCACGGTGTCGCCCTGGTCGTCGAAGGCCACGGACATCGCCCGCAATTGCGGGCTCGAAGCCGTGCGGCGCATCGAGCGTGGCATCGCCTGGCGGCTCGGCGGACGACGCGGTGCCCGGCTGGATGCCGCGACACTGGCGACGGCGCTGCCCTACCTGCACGACCGCATGACCGAGAGCGTGCTCACCGACGAGCGCGAGGCGGCGCGGCTCTTCCACCACATCGAGCCCCAGCCTCTGGCGACGGTGGACATCCTCAACGGCGGGCGCAAGGCCCTGGAACGGGCGAACGCCGAGTGGGGTCTGGCCCTGTCGGCGGACGAGATCGATTACCTGCTGGACAACTTCAGCCGCGCCGGACGCAACCCAACGGACGTTGAGCTGATGATGTTCGCCCAGGCCAATTCCGAACACTGCCGGCACAAGATCTTCAACGCCGCCTGGGTGATCGACGGCGTGCCGCAGGACGAGAGCCTGTTCGGCATGATCCGCCACACCCACGCGCTGCGGCCGGAAGGCACGCTGTCGGCCTATGCCGACAACGCCGCGGTCATCGCCGGGCGCGACATCGCCCGCTTCTACCCCGATGCGGACGGTATCTACCGCCTCCATCAGGAGCCCACCCACATCCTGATGAAGGTGGAGACGCACAACCACCCCACCGCCATCTCCCCCTTCCCGGGCGCGGCGACCGGCGCCGGCGGCGAGATCCGCGACGAGGGGGCGACGGGGCGGGGGGCCAAGCCCAAGGCGGGCCTCACCGGCTTTTCCGTGTCCAACCTGCGCATCCCCGGTGCGGAACAGCCCTGGGAACAGGACTACGGCCGGCCCGGCCGTATCGTCTCGGCGCTGGCCATCATGCTGGAGGGACCGATCGGTGCCGCCGCCTTCAACAACGAGTTCGGGCGGCCCAACCTGACGGGCTATTTCCGCAGCTTCGAGTTGATGACCCCCGACGGCCAGGTGCGCGGCTATCACAAGCCGATCATGCTCGCCGGCGGCATCGGCAACATCCGCGAGGACCATGTCCACAAGCAGCCCTTTCCGGCCGGCACGCTGTTGGTGCAGCTCGGCGGTCCCGGGCTGCTGATCGGGCTGGGCGGCGGCGCGGCCTCCAGCCTGACGGCGGGCGCCAACGTCGAGGCCCTGGACTTCGACTCGGTGCAGCGCGGCAACCCGGAGATGCAGCGCCGCGCCCAGGAGGTGATCGACCGTTGCTGGCAGCTGGGGGCGGACAATCCCATCCTTTCGATCCATGACGTCGGCGCGGGGGGACTGTCCAACGCCTTCCCCGAGCTGGCGCACGGGGCCGGGCGGGGGGCGCGCTTCGAGCTCAGGGACGTGCCCAGCGAGGAGCCGGGCATGAGCCCGCGCGAGATCTGGTGCAACGAGGCGCAGGAGCGCTACGTGCTGGCCATCGCCCCGCAGAGTCTGGCGGCCTTCGACGCCCTCTGCGCACGCGAGCGCTGTCCCTACGCCGTCGTCGGCCGGGCCAGCGACGACGGCCGGCTGGTGGTGACCGACCGCCACTTCGCCAACACGCCCGTGGACATGGACTTGAGCGTGCTGCTGGGCAAACCGCCGCGCATGACGCGCGACGTGCGGCACGTCAGGCCGAAGCTGCGCCCGTTCACCGCCGAGGGACTGGATCTCAAGGAGGCCTGTCACCGCGTGCTGCGCCATCCCACGGTGGCGGCGAAGAGCTTCCTCATCAACATCGGCGACCGCACGGTGGGCGGTTTCACCGCCCGCGACCAGATGGTGGGCCCCTGGCAGATGCCGGTGGCCGACTGCGCGGTCACCACCCTGGGCTATGCGACCGAGGCGGGCGAGACGATGGCCCTGGGCGAGCGCACGCCGCTGGCGCTGATCGACCCGGCCGCCTCGGGCCGCATGGCCGTGGCCGAGGCGGTGACGAACCTGGCGGCGGCGCGGGTGGAGCGGCTCTCCGACATCCGTCTCTCGGCCAACTGGATGGCGGCTGCCGGCCATCCCGGCGAGGATGCCGGTCTGTACGACACGGTGCGGGCGGTGGCCAAGGCGTTCTGCCCCGCGCTGGGCCTCAGCATCCCGGTGGGCAAGGATTCGATGTCCATGCGCACCACCTGGCAGGAGGCGGGCGAGGACAAGGCCGTGGTGGCGCCGCTGTCGCTGATCGTCTCGGCCTTCGCGCCCACGCCCGACGCACGGGCCACGCTCACGCCGCAGCTCAGGACCGACTGCGGCCAGACCGACCTCATCCTCATCGATCTGGGTGAGGGCAACAACCGCCTGGGCGGCAGCGTGCTCGCCCAGGTCTATGGCGAGCTGGGCGACGTCTGCCCCGACGCGGACGTGCCGGAGCGGCTCAAGGCCTTCTTCGGTGTGATCCAGCGGCTCAATGCGGAAGGGCGCATCCTAGCCTATCACGACCGTTCCGACGGCGGGCTGTTCGTCACCCTGTGCGAGATGGCCTTCGCCGGCCGCACCGGCATCGACGTGGACGTCGACGAGCTGCGCTACCACCGCCTGCACGAGGACATCCGGCTCGACGTGGAGGACGCCCCCGATCCGCGCGAGCCCTACACCAGCCGGCTGTTCGGCATCCTGTTCAACGAGGAGCTGGGCGCGGTGCTGCAGGTGCGCCGCACCGACACCCCGGCGGTCATGCAGGCCTGCATCGAGGCGGGGCTGCGTGATGAGTTCTTCGTCATCGGCAGCCTCAACCGCAGGGACCGCATCCGCATCCTGCGCGAGGGCAGGCCGGTGCTGGACGAAGCGCGCGCCGACCTGCTCGCCGCCTGGTGGGAGACCTCCTGGCGCATGCAGCGGTTGCGCGACAACCCCGCCTGCGCCGATCAGGAATACGCGGCGCTGCGCGACGCGCGCGACCCGGGCCTCAACGTAAAGCTCGGCTTCGACCCCGACGCGGACGTCGCCGCGCCCTACGTCAAAAAGGCAACTGCCCGGCCGCGCGTGGCCATCCTGCGCGAGCAGGGGGTGAACGGCCAGGTGGAGATGGCGGCCGCCTTCGACCGCGCCGGCTTCGAGGCACGCGACGTGCACATGAGCGACATCCTGGCGGGACGGGTGAGCCTGAGGGACTTCAAGGGCCTTGCCGCCTGCGGCGGCTTCAGCTACGGCGACGTGCTCGGGGCGGGCGGCGGCTGGGCGGCGTCCATCCTGCACAGCGCACGTGGTCGGGATGAGTTCGAGGCCTTCTTCAACCGGCCTGACAGCTTCGCCCTCGGGGTGTGCAACGGCTGCCAGATGATGAGCCGGCTCAAGGACATCATCCCCGGTGCGCAGGACTGGCCGCGCTTCGAGCGCAACCTCTCGGAACAGTTCGAGGCCCGCTTCAGCCTGGTCGAGGTGACGGAGAACCCCTCCATCCTGTTCGCCGGCATGGCCGGCAGCCGCATGCCCATCGCCGTGGCGCACGGCGAGGGGCGGGCGGTGTTCGCCAGCCAGGCGCAGCAGAAACGGGCACTGACCTGTCTGCGCTATGTCGACAACCGCGGACGCGTGAGCGAACGCTACCCGCTCAACCCCAATGGCTCGCCGCGCGGCATCACCGGGCTGACCACGCCGGACGGGCGCTTCACCATCATGATGCCGCACCCGGAGCGGGTGTTCCGCGCCATCCAGCATTCCTGGCGCCCGGATGGTTGGGGCGAGGATGGGCCGTGGCTGCGGCTGTTCCGCAACGCGCGGGTCTGGGTGGGGTGAGGGATGAGCGGGAGGTTCCGACGCGTGTGATGCGGCCAACGGACATGGCGACATACATGCTTCGGGGTGGCGTCGCCATGTCCGTTGGCCTGACGGGGTTGCGATGCGCATGGCGGGAGTCGGGCCGAAGCCCGACCTACCGCCCGGCCACACGGCCGTGCGCCTCGTCAGGGGGTGGGTCGGTTGGCCAGGAGGGCATAACCGGACATGGGGCTAGACCCCCAACGGCACCAGGAACAGCGGGATCAGCCACCAGGGCACCAGCCGGCGCACCTGCAGGGCCTGTGCAAGGCTGGGTGGGCTTTCCACCCCGTCGTCGCCCAGGGCCACGACGCGCAGCCAGTACTGGCCCGGCTGCGGTTTCGGCAGCCGCGCCTGCGGGCCGGGGCTGTCGAGCCGGCTGACGATCTGCGCGAAGGTGGCGTCTGTGGCCATTTCGACCCGGTAGGCCGGCGCCTCTCCCTGCCACTGCAGCAGCAGGGCGTCGCCTTCGATGCGGGCCTGCAGGGCCGTGGGCGCGTCGGGTACCATGACGATGGGGCTCGCCTGGTTCCAGGCACCGGCCTGGCCGTCGGCCTCCAAACCACGCACCCGCCAGAAGTATTTGCCGGGCTTGAGCGGCAGGGTGGCGCGGGTGTCGGCGGACTTCTGCTGCGCCAGCGGCGCCTTGAGGTCGGCGGTCTTGCCCAGCTCCAGTTCGTATTGCCCTGCGCCCGCCACGGGCAGCCACGCGAGGTGCACCTTGCCGGCCTCGGTCCGGGTCTCGCCCGGTGGCGGCGCGGCGGGCAGGGGGCGGACCTGGAAGGACTGTGGCGGCCCCCACAGGTGGCGCTCGCCCTGGTCGCTCAGGCTGGCCATGCGCCAATACCAGGTCCCCGGCGGGACTTGCGCCACATGCCTGTTGACGGCACCCAGACGGACCTCCTGCACATCGCGCCCGAAGTGGCTGGTGGGGGAGATCTGGAGCACGAAGCCGTGCGCCTCCTCGGGCAGGCCCCAGGCGAAGGCCACGTTGCCGTCATAGCTGCGCTGCCCTTCGGCCGGCGCCGTGAGCGGGGGCGGCAGGGGGCGCAGGTCGAGCTCGAACGGGTGATCCCGGTTGAGCCCTTCCAGGCCGTCCGCGTCCACGCCACGCAGGCGCAGGACATAGCGGCCGTCGGGCAGGGCGCTGTCCCACTGCACCGTGGGCTGTTCGGTGCGCTCCTCCAGCAGCAGCTGGCTGAATGCCGCGTCGGCGGCGATCTGGGCACGCCAGGCTCGGGCCGCGTCGTCACGCAGCCAGCTGAAGCGGATGGGCAATGCCCGGATTCGGCTCGGCAGGGCGATCGCCTCCGGCGCCGGCAACAGGGGACGGGCCGCCGCGGGGGGACGACCGGCCGCGGCGAGCGTGCCCTGGCCGGCTGGCACCACCACCTCCTTGCGCTGCGCCGTCACCCCGACCGCCCCCTCCAGGACCTCGCCGCGCAGGGTCTTGCCGTCGGCATCCATGTTGAGGCGGAAAGCGGTGCCGCGCAGCCCGGCCACCGCGATGGGGGTCTTCACCTGGAAACCACCGGCAGGCGCGATCTGACGGGTGGCATTGGCCTCCAGGCGGCCGTCCTGCAGATCCACCTCGGTGGCGACCATGCCGGTGTCGCCGTAGGCCGCCAGACGGCCGAACACCAGCCGGGTGGAAGGCTGTTGATTGAGGACGGAGGCATCGGCCAGCCTGAAGCTGGCAAAGCTGCGCGGCCCCGTGAGCACGGTCTCGCCGCCGGTGAGGCGGTCGCCCACGCTGAGCGGGCGAAAAGGCCCGTCGGCCGGTTTCACGCGCACGTTGCCGGTGACGTGCGTGACTACCGCCGGGGCGGGGTCCACGCGCATGAGCTCGACGGGGATGCGGATGCGGGTGTTGACCGGCAGAACGCGCTCGTGCGGTATCTTGTTCAGGGCCATCACCTTGGGCCAATCGCGCCAGTTCTTGAGGTATCTCACCCCGATCTGGCTCAGGGTATCGCCCGGATAGGTCAGATAGAGCCAGTCGGCGGCCGGGGCCGTGGACGGGATGAGCAGGGCGACACAGAGGATGAATCGACACATGGGGCACCTGGTGCAGAGGCTGGTTGGGGACGGTCCGGGATGACCTTGCTGGACGTAATAGTATCGCCCAACCTCACAAGGATGGAGCTCCGCGTGATCTCGCGCGGGGCAGGGCTGCATCTGTCACCGGACAGGGTATCGCGGCATGCTAGAATCCCAGGTTTATTAAGCATTTACTAATATATATGTCCCGACCGCTGCGCAACATCGCCATCATCGCCCACGTCGACCACGGCAAGACCACCCTGGTGGACAAGCTCCTGCAGCAGTCCGGTACCTTTGCCGCGCACCAGCAGGTATCCGAGCGGGTGATGGACTCGAACGACCTGGAGAAGGAACGGGGCATCACCATACTGGCCAAGAACACCGCCATCGACTACCGGGGTACGCGCATCAACATCGTCGATACCCCCGGCCACGCCGACTTCGGCGGCGAGGTCGAGCGGGTGCTGGGCATGGTGGACGGTTGTCTTTTGCTGGTGGACGCGGTGGAGGGGCCCATGCCGCAGACCCGTTTCGTCACCCGCAAGGCACTGCAGCACGGCCTCAGGCCCATCGTGGTGATCAACAAGATCGACCGTCCGGGGGCGCGGCCGGATTGGGTGATCAACCAGACCTTCGATCTGTTCGACAAGCTGGGGGCGAGCGAGGCGCAGCTCGACTTCCCGGTGATCTATGCTTCGGCCCTGCAGGGCTGGGCGAGCAGGGAGCCCGGCCGGGTCACCGACGACATGGCCGACCTCTACGAGGCCATCCTGGAACACGTCGAGGCCCCCGCGGACAACAGCGACGAGCCCCTGCAGATGCAGATCGCCGCCCTGGACTACTCCAACTACCTGGGCCGCCTGGGTGTGGGCCGCATACGCCGCGGCCGTATGCGGCCCGGCCAGGAGGTGATGGTGCTGATGGGCGAGGAGTTTCGGGAGAAGGCCAGGGTCGGTCAGGTCCTGGGCTTCAAAGGGCTGGAGCGCGCGCCGGTGGAGGAGGCCCTGGCCGGCGACATCGTCATCGTCTCGGGCATCGAGCACGTGGCCATCGGCGCCACCCTCGCCGACGCCGAGCAGCCCGAGGCCCTGCCCATGATCACCGTGGACGAGCCGACGCTGACCATGAACTTCCAGGTCAACACCTCGCCCTTCGCCGGCCGCGAAGGCAAGTTCGTCACCAGCCGTAACCTGCGCGACCGGCTGCTGAAGGAACTCAACACCAACGTCGCCCTGCGGGTGGAGGACACGGCGGACACGGACGTGTTCAAGGTCTCCGGGCGCGGCGAGCTGCACCTGACCATCCTGCTCGAGAACATGCGCCGGGAGGGCTATGAGCTGGCCGTATCCCGACCGCAGGTGGTGACCCGCGAGATGGACGGCGAGCGCCAGGAGCCCTACGAGCTGCTCACCATCGACGTGGAGGAGGAACATCAGGGCGCGATCATGGAGGAGATCGGGCTGAGGCGCGGCGATCTGCTCGACATGGTGCCCGACGGCCACGGCCGTGTGCGCCTGGAATACCGCATCCCGGCGCGCGGCCTGATCGGCTTCCAGGGCGAATTCCTCACCATGACACGGGGTACGGGGCTGATGAGCCACGTGTTCGACGACTGGGGCCCGATCCGTCCGGACATGCCGGGCCGTCGCAACGGCGTGTTGATCTCCGCCGAGGACGGGGCGGCGGTGGCCTACGCCCTCTGGAAGCTGCAGGATCGGGGGCGCATGTTCGTCAACCCCGGCGACCCGCTGTACGAAGGCATGATCATCGGCGTGCACACCCGCGACAACGACCTGGTGGTGAACCCCATCAAGGGCAAGCAGCTCACCAACATCCGCGCCTCCGGCACCGACGAGGCGGTGCGCCTCACCCCCCCCATCGAGCTGTCGCTGGAGCGGGCGGTGGAGTTCATCGAGGACGACGAATTGGTCGAGATCACGCCCAAGTCCATCCGGCTGCGCAAGCGTTACCTGAAGGAACACGAGCGCAAACGGGCGGCGCGGCAAGCGTGAACGATGGGATGGTGAATACATGGTCGGCCTGCTGAACGCCCTGTTCGGTCGTGAGCCGCCCCGGCTGGACGAGACGGCCTGGCAGGATGTCGTGGACCTTCCCGTGTTCGCCGGCCTTACCGTGCAAGACCTCGGCCGGCTGCGCGAGCGGGCGCTCACCATCCTGGCGGACAAACGCTTTTCCGGTGCCGGCGGGGCGGAGGTGGATGCCTACATGCGTACGGCCATCGCCATGTTTGCCGCGTTGCCGGTGCTGGAGCTGGGACACGAGGCCTATGGTGGCTGGCAGGAGATCGTGGTGTATCCGGGGGAGTTCATCCACGACGGCCATGAGACCGACGAGGCCGGCGTGGTGCACCACATCCGCCATGTACGCGCCGGCGAGGCCATGTACGGCGGCCCGCTGGTGCTGTCCTGGGACGACGTGGCCGCCTCCGGCGGGGGCGAAGGCTACAACGTGGTCATCCACGAGTTCGCCCACAAGCTGGACATGCGCAATGGCAGCGTCGACGGCCTGCCCCCCCTGCACGGCGGCATGCGCGTCGAGGACTGGTCCGCGGCCTTCACGAGCGCTTATGACGACTTCTGCCGCCGTGTCGATGCCGGCGAGGCGACCGACATCGATCCCTACGCGGCCGAGAGCCCGGCCGAATTCTTCGCCGTGCTGACGGAGTATTTCTTCGAATGGCCCCAGGCCGTGCACACGAGCTATCCGGCGGTGTACGCCCAGCTGCGACAGTATTACCGGCAGGACCCCTTGCAAAGACAGGAGCGCACGCAGACATGACCCTGCAACACCACGACCACCGGCACGACCGCCAGATCTGCGATCAGTGCATCTTCGACACCGACCTGCACCACTTCGAACGGGATGTCATCGAGGCCTCGCA
>CALHRD010000095.1 GCA_938038385.1 uncultured Burkholderiales bacterium | reverse complement strand
ACGCGCGCCCTGGCGGTCGAAGCGCGGCCATTTCGTGCGCTTGCTCGTCGGCCATAGGCACGGCTATGGCCTCCTCCCAACCGCCCGAACTGCCTCGCGCTCCACCTCGCCATCATCGCGCGTCCTAATGGAAAATCTGGGATGAAAACGGCCCGAAGGGCAAGCTCCGGGCCGCTGTATCTGGGTGGGCCGGCGGATCAGTGGTTGGCCGCAACGATCATCTTGTAGAGCTTGTCCTTCAGCCCGACGCGCAGCTTCTTCAACTCCTCGAAATACAGGTCGGAGGCCGCCTCCACCCGCTGCTCGATGCGCACGATCTTGTGATCGACGTCGTCGTAATCGCGCATCATGCGCGTGAACTCGTCGTTGCTGAGCATGAGCTTGCGGATGGTCTCCTGATGCTCGGGAAACTCGTGGAACAGGTCGTGACTTTCAATCATGGGTTTCTCCTTGTCGGTGGGATTCGGTTCAGGTGAGCGGGGCACGCCCCGGGATGGCCGGGGTGGGACAGACGACATCGGCGTTCTGCGCCCGGTGGCGCAGGGCGTGGTCCATGAGCACGATGGCCAACATGGCCTCGGCGATGGGCGTGGCGCGTATGCCCACGCAGGGGTCGTGGCGGCCGTGCGTGACCACCTCCACCGGCTGGCCGTCGAGATCGATGGAACGGCCGGGGATACGGATCGAGGAGGTGGGCTTGATGGCGATGGAGGCGAGGATGTCCTGCCCGGTGGAGATGCCGCCGAGGATGCCGCCGGCATGGTTGGACAGGAATCCCTCGGGTGTCAGCTCGTCGCGGTGCTCGGTGCCCTTCTGCGCCACACAGGCGAAGCCGGCCCCGATCTCCACACCCTTGACCGCGTTGATGCTCATCAGGGCGTGGGCGATGTCCGCATCCAGGCGGTCATAGACCGGTTCGCCCAGGCCTACGGGGACGTGCTCCGCCACCACGTTGATGCGCGCACCGACCGAGTTGCCTTCCTTGCGCAGGGCGTCCATGTAACGCTCAAGTTCGGGGACGCTGTCCGGGTCCGGCGAGAAGAAGGGGTTCTGATCGACGGCCTCCCAGGTCCTGAAGGTCAGGGCGAGCGGACCCAGCTGGGCCAGATAGCCGCGGATGACAGTGCCATGCTTTTCCTGCAGCCACTTCTTCGCGATGGCGCCGGCGGCCACGCGCACCGCCGTTTCGCGGGCACTGGAACGGCCGCCGCCGCGGTAGTCGCGGATGCCGTATTTCTGCCAGTAGGTGTAATCGGCATGGCCCGGCCGGAAGGTGCGGGCGATCTCGGAATAGTCCTTGCTGCGCTGGTCCTCGTTGCGTATGAGCAGCGCGATGGGGCTGCCGGTGGTGCGTCCCTCGAACACCCCCGACAGGATCTCCACCGTGTCCGACTCGCGACGCTGGGTGACGTGACGCGAGCTGCCCGGCTTGCGCCGGTCCAGGTCGCGCTGGATGTCCTCGGCGGCCAGCGTCATCCCCGGCGGACAACCGTCGACGACACAGCCGATGGCCGGTCCGTGCGATTCGCCGAAGGAAGTGACGGTGAAGACGAGGCCGAGAGTGTTGCCGGACATGATGATCGGATTTGTTGATGGCCAAATTATCTCATGTCAGCTCGCGCCCTGGCGCAGATGCTGCAGCCATTCCACCCCCCACGCCACGCCGAAGCCGGTGATGTCGGTGGCCACCGCACCCAGCCCGCCTTTGCAGCGGCTGGCGGAGAGGTCCACGTGCAGCCAGGGCCGGTCGTCGACGAAGCGGTTGAGGAAACGCGCGGCCAGGATGTGGTCGGCCTCGCCCTCCAGGGTGCATTGTTTGACGTCGGCGATCTGGGACTCCAGCGCCTCGTCGTAGTCCTCCGGCACCGGGAAGGCCACCACCCGCTCGCCCACCGCGTCACCCGCCGCCATCGCCTGCTGGGCCAGTTCTGCCCGGTTGGCGAGCACGCCGCTCATGCGTTCGCCCAGGGCCACACCCATGCTGCCGGTGAGGGTGGCGAAGTCGAGGATGACATCCGGTTTCGCGCGCGCTGCCAGGGTCAGGGTATCGGCCAGCACCATCCGCCCTTCCGCATCGGTGTGGACGATCTCGATGGTGGTGCCGTTCAGCGCCGTGACCACCTCGTTCTGGGTGTAGGCCTCGGGCGAGAGGTGGTTCTGGGCGATGGCCAGCCAGACGTCGAGCCGCACGGGTATTTTCAGCCGCGTGGCCGCGAGCAGCAGGCCGAGGGCGACCGCCGAGCCGTTCATGTCGTCGTGCATGTTGTGCATGTAGCGCGCCGGCTTGAGGTTGTGGCCGCCGGTATCGAAGCAGATGCCCTTGCCGACCAGGGCGATACGCTTGCCTGCAACCCTCGCCGGCTTGCCCTGAGTCAGGCGCACGATCGCCGCATCCTCATGCTGGCTGCCGCGGGCCACGGCGAGGAAGGCGCCGGCCTTGAGCCTGCGCAGGCGCCTGACGTCGTATTCCTCCAGCCCCCAGCCCTCCGCCCGGGCCAGTTCGCGGATGCGGGCACGGTAGGCGGCAGGGGTGAGCAGATTCGGCGGCAGCCAGGTGAGCCGCCGCGCCAGGGTGTTGCCCTCGGCCATGGCGCGTTCGCGGCGCAGATCCAAAGCCGCAACGCCGTGGAGCACGATGCGCCCGAGCGGTGTGACTGGTTTGCCGCCCTTCCAGCTCGGCAACGGGCTGCCGTTCACCCAGGCGACATAGGCGGCCCAGCGCGCGGCCCGGGCCCGGAAGGCGTCGCCGCCGTATACGGCGATGTGGAGCTCGGCCGGGTGCTCGTCCAACAGGGGTTTCATGGCCTGGCGCAGCAGGGCCTGCCAGTGGAAGACGCTGTGCCTGTCGTCCAGCCGCAGCCAGGCGGACAGGCCGCCGTCCGGCAGCTCCAGGGTCACCGGCTTGCTGGCCAGCTCCGCGGGCTTGAGCCCCCGCCGGCGCAGGGCAGCCTGCAGGACTTCCCGCGCGGGCGCATCGAACCAATCCTCACCGGCTGGCAGGACGATCAGCAGATGGGTGGTCCTGCCGCCGACATCGCGCAACGGCGCCTTCCGGACCACCGGCTTGGCGAGCTCGGGGATGAGTTGAAAGTCTGGCTTCATCGTATTGTCAGGCAAGGGAATCGGCGTCGCATTCTCCCCCGCCCCGGTCCCCATCGCCAACCACCCATCGGCGTCGGTAACGGGGCTGAATTGACCGGGCACGAGCCCCCCCGCGATAATTCGGCTGTCGAACGATAAAGCATCGCCCCGCCGCACAGCCCAGCCTCACAAACGGCCCGCAACTGGCTGCCATCCCCAGACCTGCGTCCGCTTTCGCCTTCGGAGATAGTTATCAATGTCCACCTTGACCCCCGACATCGATCCTCAGGAAACCCGTGAGTGGCTGGATGCCCTGGCGGCGGTCATCGAGGAGGAGGGGCCGGAACGCGCGCACTTTCTGCTGGAAAAGCTGGTCGACCAGGCGCGCCGCTCCGGCGCCTATCTGCCCTACAACGCCACCACCGCCTACGTCAACACCATCCCTCTCCACCTGCAGGCCAAACACCCCGGCGACGTCCCCCTGGAAGGCCGCATCAAGGCCCTGATCCGCTGGAACGCGGTGGCCTGCGTGATGCGCGCGAACGAGAAGGCGCCGGGTGTGGGTGGACACATCGCCAGTTATCAGTCGGCCGCCACCCTTTACGAGGTGGGCTTCAACCATTTCTTCCGCGGGCCGGAGGCGCCCGGTGGCGGCGACCTGGTCTTCTTCCAGGGCCATTCCTCGCCCGGCATCTACGCCCGTGCCTTTCTGGAGGGCCGCATCAGCGAGGAACAGTTCGCCAACTTTCGCCAGGAAGCCAACGGCAACGGCCTGTCGTCCTACCCCCATCCCTGGCTGATGCCCGACTTCTGGCAGTTCCCCACGGTGTCCATGGGGTTGGGGCCGATCCAGGCCATCTACCAGGCACGCTTCCTGAAGTATCTGCACGACCGCGGCATCGCCGACACCAGCGGGCGCAAGGTCTGGGCCTTCCTGGGCGATGGTGAGACCGACGAACCGGAGACCCTGGGCGCCATCACCCTGGCCTCGCGCGAACGACTGGACAACCTGATCTTCGTCGTCAACTGCAATCTGCAGCGCCTGGACGGCCCCGTGCGCGGCAACGGCAAGATCATCCAGGAACTGGAGGCGGCCTTCCGCGGTGCCGGCTGGAACGTCATCAAGGTGATCTGGGGCTCCTACTGGGACCCCCTGCTGGCCATGG
The DNA here is from genome assembly GCA_938038385.1 of uncultured Burkholderiales bacterium. GTDB lineage: Bacteria > Pseudomonadota > Gammaproteobacteria > Burkholderiales > Thiobacillaceae > JANWZL01. The sequence goes on along the minus strand of CALHRD010000095.1, from coordinate 28,363 downwards.
ACACCAAGGGCCTGCTGCGCCAGCGCATGGAGGAGTGCCTGGACGGCGAATACCAGAACTTCAAGGCCAAGGGCGGCGCCTATACGCGTGAACACTTCTTCGGCAAGTATCCGGAGTTGAAGGAGATGGTGGCCGCCATGTCCGACGAGGACATCTGGCGGCTGAACCGCGGCGGCCACGATCCGCACAAGGTCTATGCGGCCTACCATGCCGCAGTGCACCACGAGGGCCAGCCCACCGTGATCCTGGCCAAGACGGTGAAGGGCTACGGCATGGGGGCGGCCGGCGAGGCGCAAAACCCCACGCATCAGCAGAAGAAGATGGACCTGGAATCGCTCAAGGCCTTCCGCGACCGCTTCCGCATCCCCATCTCCGACGAGGACCTGCCGAGGCTGCCGTTCTACCGGCCGGCCGATGACAGTCCGGAGATGAAATACCTGCGCGAGCGCCGCACAGCCCTGGGCGGCTGGCTTCCGGCCCGTCGGCGGCGCGCCGAGGCGCTGACCGTCCCCCCGCTGGCTGCCTTCCAGAACATGCTGGAGACCACCGGCGAGCGCCAGATCTCCACCACCATGGCCTTCGTGCGCATCCTCACCACCCTGCTGCGCGACAAGACGATCGGCAAACACATCGTCCCCATCGTCCCGGACGAGGCGCGCACCTTCGGCATGGAGGGCCTGTTCCGCCAGGTCGGCATCTACTCCTCCTCCGGGCAGCTCTATGAGCCGGTGGACCAGGACCAGGTGATGTATTACCGCGAGGACAAAAGCGGCCAGATCCTGGAGGAAGGCATCAACGAGGCCGGCGCCTTCTCCTCCTGGCTGGCCGCGGCCACCTCCTACAGCGTGAACGGGGTGCAGATGATCCCGTTCTACATCTACTACTCCATGTTCGGCTTCCAGCGCATCGGCGATCTCGCGTGGGCGGCGGGCGACTCGCGCGCGCGCGGCTTCCTGCTCGGCGGCACCGCCGGGCGCACGACGCTGAACGGCGAGGGCCTGCAGCACGAGGACGGCCATAGCCACATCCAGGCCGCACTCATCCCCAACTGCATCGCCTACGACCCGACCTTCCATTACGAGCTCGCGGTCATCATCCAGGACGGCCTGCGGCGCATGGTGCAGGAACAGCAGGACGTGTTCTACTACATCACGGTGATGAACGAGAACTACAGCCACCCGGACATGCCGCGCGGGGCCGAGGCGGGCATCCTCAAGGGGATGTACAGACTGCGGGATGGCGGCAGCGCGATGGGCGAGGCAAAACCGCGCGTGCAACTGCTGGGTTCAGGCACCATCCTGCGCGAGGTCATCGCCGCGGCCGAGCTGCTGGCGGCGGACTGGGGGGTGGCCGCCGACGTCTGGAGCGCCACCAGCTTCAACGAGTTGCGCCGCGAGGCGCAGGACGCACACCGCTGGAACCTGTTGCACCCCGACCAGCCGCAGCGCAAGAGCTACGTCGAGCAGTGTCTGGAGGGCACGCAAGGCCCCGTCGTCGCCGCCACTGATTACATCCGTGCCTATCCCGACCTGATCCGGCCCTATGTCCAGCGCCGCTATGTGACCCTCGGCACCGACGGCTTCGGCCGTTCCGACTCGCGCGCGCACCTGCGCCGCTTTTTCGAGGTCGACCGTCATTACGTCGTGCTCGCCGCCCTCAAGGCCCTGGCCGACGACGGCGTGCTGCCGCATGCCCGCGCCGCCGAGGCCATCGTCAAATACGGCATCGATGCCGAGCGGCCCAACCCGATGTCGGTCTGAGGAGACGCGATGAACCACCTGCTTGCAGACCTCGATCGCTTCCCCCGGCGGGGGAATCAGGGCGCCCACCGGGCATGCCCGGTGGCGACCCGGCGGGAGTCCTGACCATGGCGATCAAGGAAATACTCGTGCCGGATATCGGCAATTTCAAGGACGTCGAGGTCATCGAGGTCCTGGTCCAGCCGGGCGACCAGATCGCCAAGGACGCCCCCATCCTCACTCTGGAATCGGACAAGGCGGCCATGGACATCCCTGCCCCGTTCGCCGGCACCGTGCAGGAACTGAAGATCAAGGTGGGGGACAAGGTCTCCGAAGGCAGTCCCATCCTGCTGCTGGACACCGCCAGCGCCGAGGCCCCGGCCGCTGCCGCACCGGTGGTCAAGGCCTTCGTACCGCCGCCTGCACCAGAGGCGGGGGGCATGGCCGCCGCCATCGCCAACGTGCCCCCCCCCTCCCACCCCATGCCGGAGGTGCTGGGCCCCATCCCGCCCAGGGACAAGCCTGCACCGGTGGCGGCGCGGGCCGAGTTCGTGCCCGGCAAGCCCGCCCATGCCAGCCCCTCCGTCCGGCGCTTCGCGCGGGAACTGGGCGTAGACCTCGGCCGGGTCAAAGGCAGCGGCCCGCGCGGCCGCATCCTCAGGGAGGACGTGCAGGCCTGGGTCAAGGGCGAACTCGAGAAACCGCGCGCCGAGGCCCCGGGTCTCGGCCTGCCTGGCGCACCGATCATCGACTTTGCCCAGTTCGGCGAGATCGAAACCCAGCCCCTGTCGCGCATCAAGAAACTCTCCGGTGCCAACCTCGCGCGAAACTGGATCACCGCCCCGCATGTCACCCAGTTCGACGAGGCCGACATCACCGACCTGGAAGACTTCCGCAAATCCATGCAGGACGAGGCCGCCAAGCGCGGGGCCAAGCTCACGCTGCTCGCCTTCCTGATGAAGGCGGTGGTCAATGCCCTGCGCACCTATCCCCAATTCAACGCATCGCTTGCAGCGGATGGCGAGCGCCTGATCCTGAAGAAATACTTTCACATCGGCTTCGCCTGCGAGACGCCGGACGGCTTGGTGGTGCCGGTGATCCGCGACGTCAACCGCAAGGACGTGCTCGACATCGCCCGCGACCTGGGCGACCTGTCGGCCCGCGCGCGAGAGCGCAAGCTCAAGGTCGAGGAGATGCAGGGCGGCTGTTTCACCATCACCAGCTTGGGCGGCATCGGTGGCACCGCCTTCACCCCGATCATCAACTGCCCCGAGGTCGCCATCCTGGGCGTGTCGCGCGCCGCCATGAAACCGGTCTGGGACGAAAAGTCGGCCAGCTTCGAGCCGCGGCTGATGCTGCCGCTGTCACTGTCCTACGACCACCGCGTCATCGACGGCGCCGACGGCGCGCGCTTCACCAGCCATTTGCGTCAGATGCTCTCCGACGTGCGCCGCCTGCTGCTTTGACGGTTTTTGCCAACCGGCTACCGCCCGCTCACCCCTCATACCCCACCCCATGCCTGCCAGTCTCGAAATCAAAGTCCCCGACATCGGCAACTTCAATGATGTTGCCGTCATCGAAGTCATGGTCAAGCCGGGCGACACAGTGGCCAAGGACGATCCGCTGATCACGGTGGAATCCGACAAGGCGGCCATGGATATCCCCTGCCCACAGTCCGGCGTGGTCGAGAAGCTCCTCGTCCAAGTCGGCGACAAGGTGTCGGAGGGCACGCCGATCGTCTTGCTGAACGCTGCGGCATCGAGGACGGAAGCTGCAACGGCCCCGACTGAGGCCCAGCCGTCCGCCGCACCGGCCCACGCCCCCTCCTCCCCGCCCCGCCCGGAATCGGCTGGTGCCGACCTGCACGCCCAAGTCCTGGTCCTCGGCGCCGGCCCCGGCGGCTACACCGCCGCCTTCCGCGCCGCCGACCTGGGTCTCTCGGTAGTTCTGGTGGAACGCTATCCGACCCTCGGCGGCGTCTGCCTCAACGTCGGCTGCATCCCCTCCAAGGCCCTGCTGCATGCCGCCCGCGTCATCACCGAGGCGCAGGAGATGGCCACACATGGCATCGCCTTCGGTCCGGCCCAGGTCGACCTCGATAAATTGCGTCACTGGAAGGAACACGAGGTGGTGGGCAAACTCACAGGGGGCCTGGCGCAGTTGGCCAAACAGCGCCAGGTCACGGTGGTGCAAGGCGTCGGTCGCTTCACCGGTCCACACAGCATGGAGGTCGCCACCGCCGATGGCAGCAAGACCATCGCCTTCGACAACGCCATCATCGCCGCCGGTTCGCAGCCCATCAGGCTGCCTTTCCAGCCGGATGACCCGCGCGTGATGGACTCCACCGGCGCCCTCGCCCTGACCGATATACCCAAGCGGCTGCTGGTGGTCGGCGGCGGCATCATCGGCCTGGAGATGGGGACCGTCTACGACGCCCTCGGCAGCCGGGTCACGGTGGTGGAGCGCGGTGGACAACTCATCCCCGGCTGCGACGCCGATCTGGTCAGGCCGCTGGCCAAGCGCATGGAAAAGCGCTTCGAAATGATCCTGCTCAATACCGGCGTCACCGGCATGGAGGCCAGGCCCGACGGCCTCCATGTCAGCCTGGAGGCCGGTGGTCAGACCTCGACGGAGATCTATGACCGCGTCCTGGTCGCCATCGGCCGCCGGCCCAACGGCAGGCTGATCGGCGCCGAGGCGGCCGGCGTCGCAGTGGACGAAGGCGGTTTCATACCGGTGGACCGGCAGATGCGCACCAACGTGCCGCACATCTTCGCCATCGGCGACATCGTCGGCCAGCCTATGCTGGCGCACAAGGCGGTGCACGAAGGCAAGGTGGCGGCGGAGGTCGTTGCCGGCCACAAGGTGGAATTCCAGGCCCTGGCGATCCCCTCAGTGGCCTATACCGATCCCGAAGTGGCCTGGGTGGGGGTGACCGAGGCCGAGGCCAAGGCACGCGGCATGGTGATCGAAAAGGGCGTCTTCCCCTGGGCCGCGAGCGGCCGCGCCCTCTCCGTCGGCCGCACCGAAGGCATGACCAAGCTGATCCTGGACAAGGCCACCGGCCGGGTGATCGGCGCCGGCCTGGTCGGCGTCAATGCCGGCGAGCTGTTGGCCGAAGCGGTGCTCGCCATCGAGATGGGTGCAACGGCGGAGGACATCGGGCTGACCATCCACGCCCACCCCACCCTCTCCGAGACGGTCTGCTTCGCCGCCGAGATGGCGGAAGGCACCATCACCGACCTGCTCCCGCCCAGGAAATAGCCAACCGAGAACGGCTCGACGGCAAGCGGCCCCTGTCGGCACCCGCCACCCTTTGCGGCGTGAAGGCCGCGACGGGTATGACGCTACCGCGCACCCTCGGCGCGCGGCTTGCGGCCCAGGAACAGCCCCAACAGCCCATCGAGGGCGAAAAGGAACAACAGCGCCACCACGAACAACACGATGCCGGCGGAGTCGTGGATGAAGCCCTGCCCGGCCTCGTCACCGAAGTGGTAGGTGACCAGCACCAGCACCATGACGCGCACCACGTTGGCGGCGAAGGCGATGGGCAGGATGCTGGCGATGAGGATGCCGTTCCTGAGCCAGCTCTTGTGTTCCATCAGGTAGAGATAGAGCAGCCCCATGGCGGTGAGGCTGAACATCGAGTGCAGGCCGGAACAGGCGTCGGCCACAAGGAGCTGGTAGGGCCCCACGGTCAGGGTGACGCCGCTGCGGCCGATGGGATAACCGAAAAAATAGAGCAGATGTTCGGCAATGATGGAGACGTTCTGCTTGAGCGGCCCCGTGGCGGCATCGACCAGGAAGCCCGGCAGGGGCACCATGAACAGCAGGAAAAACAGGGCGAACCACAGGCTACGTGCAGCGCCGACACCCAGGGTGATGAGCAGGGCCCCCAGCAGCACGGGGATCTGTGAGCCGACCTCGAACAACAGGATCTCCTGGGATCGCCCCAGGGCATAGAGCAGCAGGCCGAAGACGAGCAGCGTCCAGCCGAGCACCGGCCTCGGTCGGACTTCGACCGTCGCGCCGTCCGCCGGAAGCAAGATGTGGCGCTTGGTCCAGATCAGGTAGAGGGCGACGATCAGGACGATGGGACCGTGCGCCTGCTCTTCGGTGTTCCAGATGCCGTTTGCCAGATCGTAGTAGGTGGGGACGTACAGCACCAGGAGGCCGAGGAGAACCGGCCACCAGAGAGTGAGCTGGGCGGGAAAACCGGGTGCGGAGGAGGTCTGGTTCATGCGGCGAAAGGATAGCAGGGGACGATGACATTTTGTTACCACCGGAAATCTCCGGTTCCGCATGCCGGATTGCATGGTCGCAGACAAGAAGCCCCCCGTGCAGCGTGTCGCCATTACCATCGGATTGGGTCTGTGCCACAGGTACGAGTGGCACAGCGGAGGCGGCACCCATCAGAAAATGCGCCCGCCCTCAGGAGAGTCTTACCCTCCCTCGGCGCTCGGGTAGGGCGAAGCCAGGCCCTGGTCGATCAGAGCCATACCATCAGCCCGGTCTCGAACGGGTGGGTCAGCAGTTCGTGGTAGGGATAGACTCGGATACGGTAGAGCAGACGGCCACAGAGCTCGGGCGTGAGCTCCAGCGCAAAGTCGCACTCCTTGCCGGTGCAGCTCACCGCCTGGAACTGCAGGACCGTGAGGTCCTTGTCCTGGCCGTTCTTGGAGGCGCGACCGATGAGCAGCTCCACGCGCACATCCTCGGGGGCGAGCCCGTTCAGGTTGACCGCGACCTTGAGGTCCACGCTCTCGCCGAAGGTGATGCGCCGGCGCGGGTCGTCCAGACGGCGGATCCCGACACCACTCCAGGCCTCGCGCACCCTCGCCTTCCAGGCGGCCAGCGCCTTGGCGGCGGCGAAGCCGTTTTCGGAATAGCGGCGCCACTGCCGGCTGGCCGGGGCGTAGAAGCGGTTGACGTATTCCACCACCATGCGCGAGGCATTGAACCGCGGCAGGAGGGTAGCGATGGAGCGCTTGGCCATCTTCACCCACTCGGGCGAGAAGCCCAGTTCGTTCCGCCGGTAGTACATGGGGATGACCTGATCCTGCAGCAGTTCGTAGAGGTCGCGGCTGTCTTCCAGATTCCGGCGTGCGTCGTCGTAGTATTCAGGTGAAGGGCGGATGGCCCAGCCGTTGGTTCCGTCGTAGCCCTCGCCCCACCAGCCATCCAATACGGACAGGTTGATCACGCCGTTCATGCCGGCCTTCATGCCGGAGGTGCCCGAGGCCTCGAGCGGATAGATGGGGTTGTTGAGCCAGACGTCACAGCCGGAGACCAGACGGCGAGCGAGCCCCAGGTCGTAACCCTCGACCAGCAGGAACTTGCCCTCGAACTCGGAGCTGCGGGTGATCTCGTGGATGCGGCGGATCAGTTCCTGACCGGGTTTGTCGGCCGGGTGGGCCTTGCCGGCGAAAATGAACAGCACCGGACGTTTGTCGTCGTGCACGATCTCGCGCAGCCAGTCCATGTTCTCGAACAACAGGGTTGCCCGCTTGTAGGTGGCGAAGCGGCGTGCAAAACCGATGGTCAGCACATTGGGATCGAGCGGGTTGGCGTTCTTCAACATGCGCTCGAGATGCGCCTCGGAACCATGGTTGCGCAGGTGCTGCTGCGTGTAGCGATAGCGCACGGTATGCAGCATCTGCGTCTTGAGCGTCTGGTGCACTGACCAGAACTGGTTGTCGGGGATATTCCCGACGCGCTGCCAAAATTCCACATCGCGCAGACGCCGGCGCCATTCATAGCCCAGCTTGTTGTCGAACAGGTCCTGCCAGTCCTGAGCCAGCACGGTGGGCACGTGCACGCCGTTGGTGATGTAGTCCATGGGCGACTCGTGCGGGCTGACCTGTGGCCACATGTCGGCGCAGATGCGGGCGGAGACCTCGCCGTGGATGCGGGAGACACCGTTGTGGTGGCGCGAGCCGTGCAGGGCCAGTTTGGTCATGTTGAAATCCTGGCCATGACCGGCACCGCCCAGACGCATGAACTCGTCACGACCCACGCCCAGGTCCGTGCAGCAGTTGCCGAAATAGTCCCAGATCATCTCCTCGGCGAAGTGATCATGACCCGCCGGCACCGGTGTATGCGTGGTGAACACGGTGGAGGCAGCCACCGCCTCCAGGGCGGCATGGAACGAGAGGCCCGTCTTCACCTTGCGGCGGGTGCGCTCCAGCACCAGAAAGGCGGCATGGCCCTCGTTGATGTGATAGACGGTGGGCTTGATGCCGAGCTGCTCCAGGGCGCGGATGCCGCCTACACCGAGGACGATTTCCTGCTGGATGCGGGTGTGGCGGTCGCCGCCGTAGAGCTGGTGGGTGATGTAGCGGTCCTCGGCCCGGTTCTCCGGCAGGTCGGTATCCAGCAGATAGAGCTTGATATGACCGACGTGGGCGATCCACACCTTGACCTCGACGCGGCGACCGGGCATGTCGACGTGCACGTGCACCTCGCTGCCGTCCTCGCGCCGGGCGGGCTCGATCGGCAGGTCGTCGAAATCGGCGTCGGTATACGTGGCGATCTGGTTGCCGTCATTGTCGATTCTCTGGGCGAAATAGCCCTGCCGATAAAGCAGCCCCACGGCGACGAAGGGCAGCCTCAGGTCGGAGGCGCTCTTGCAGTGGTCGCCGGCAAGGATGCCGAGGCCGCCGGAATAGACCGGAAAGCTCTCGTGCAGGCCGAACTCGGCGCAGAAATAGGCGATGAGATCGCCTGCCTTCAGGTCCAGGTGCTGCTCCAGGCGCAGGGGCTCGCTCAGGTAGGTGTCGAAGGACGACAGCACCCGGTTGTAGTTGCCCAGGAAGATGTGGTCTTCGGCAGCCTCGACCAGTCGCTGCTCGTCCACCCGTTTGAGGAAGGCCTTGGGATTGTGACCGACGGCGTCCCACAGGCCGGGGTGCAGGCGGGCGAACAGGGTGCGTGTGAGATGGTCCCAGCTGTACCAGAGATTTTCCGACAGCTCGGTCAGGCGGGAGAGACGGCGGGGAAGACGAGGGTTCACCTCGATGACGAAGGGGGTGCCGGGTTTCATGTTCTTGTTCCTTTACTGACTGCGGGTAACGGCTGAGGTCTGGCGGTCGAGGCACCACGATGCGGTCGGTGACTCAGGGTGGCCAACGCCGCATAGCCTACCAGTTCGGTCTCATCCTTTGATGAAGTGCTCGCGGTAGTACCTGAGTTCGCCGATGGATTCGTAGATGTCGGCCAGGGCGGTGTGCTTGTTCTCCTTCTTGTAGCCGTCCTTGAGTTCCGGCCGCCAACGCGCCGCCAGTTCCTTGAGGGTGGAGACGTCCAGGTTGCGGTAGTGGAAGTACTCCTCCAGTCTGGGCATGTAGCGGGCGAGGAAGCGGCGGTCCTGGCAGATGGAGTTGCCGCACATGGGTGAGGTGCGCTTGGGCACGTGTTGCTGCATGAAGGCCAGCATCTGCGCCTCCACATCCGCCTCGGTGAGACGCGAGGCCTTGACCTTGTCGATCAGGCCGGATTTGCCATGCGTGCCTTTGTTCCAGCTGTCCATGGCGTCCAGCAGGGTGTCGGGCTGGTGTACCACCAGCACGGGCCCCTCCGCCACCGTCTCCAGGTTCTTGTCGGTGACCACCAGGGCGACCTCCAGGATGCGGTTGGCATCGGGATCGAGACCGCTCATCTCCATATCGATCCAGACCAGGTGGGTATCGCATTGCGGCATGGTGCCTCCCGAAAGCAAGGCGTGCTATTGTGGCATAATCGACCCGAAATCGTCCTGAGTCGGGCTTAATCACCTGAAATTAAAGAGGTTTTTGACTCCTTGCCGTCATGCCCAGCTTCACCAGCCTGTTTCTCGCCTTCTTCATCCTGACCTTCGGTCTGCGGCTTTGGCTGGCCCTGCGCCAGATGCGCCATGTCTGGCTGCATCGGCAGACGGTACCGGCAGCCTTCGCCGGCAGCATCACGCCGGAGCAGCACCAACGGGCCGCGGACTACACCCTGGCCAAGACACGCCTGGGCATCGTCCACCTCGCACTGGAGGCCGCGCTGCTGTGGGCGTTCACCCTGGGCGGCGGCCTGCAGTGGCTGCATGAGCTGATCAGCGGCCTCGTCGATGGCCCCCTGGTGCAGGGCACCCTCCTGCTGCTGGCCCTGGCCGCGCTGCTCTCGGCGGCGGAGCTTCCCCTCGCCCTGTATCGACAGTTTCGCATCGAGGCACGATTCGGCTTCAACCGCCAGACCCTGGCCGGGTTCGCCGCCGATCTGGTCAAGCAGACCGGCCTCGGCCTGGCCCTGGGCGGGCCGCTGATCCTGCTCGTGCTCTGGCTGATGGCTGCCATGGGCGAGCTGTGGTGGCTGTGGGTGTGGCTTGCCTGGATGGGCTTCAATCTGCTGGTGCTGGCGGTGTATCCCACGCTCATCGCCCCAATGTTCAACAAGTTCACCCCCCTGGCGGATGCCGCGCTCAAGCAGCGCATCGAACGACTGCTGGCGCGCACGGGCTTCGAGTCGGACGGGGTGTTCGTCATGGACGGCTCGCGCCGCTCCAGTCACGGCAACGCCTATTTCACCGGTCTGGGCAAATCCAAGCGCATCGTCTTCTTCGATACCCTGCTCTCGCAACTCTCGCCCGAGCAAACCGAGGCCGTGCTCGCGCATGAACTGGGTCACTTCAGGCGACGGCACGTGACCAAACGCATCGCCTTCATGTTCGTGGTCAGCCTCGTACTGCTGCTGGTCCTGGCCTGGCTGAAGGAATCCGCCTGGTTCTATGCCGGACTGCAGGTCTCGACGCAGACCGATGCCACGGCGCTGGCCCTGTTCTTCCTCGTGCTGCCGGTCTTCCTGTTTCCCCTGTCGCCGCTGATGAGCCTTTATTCGCGCAAGCACGAGTTCGAGGCCGATGCCTTTGCCGCGCAACACAGCGAACCCGGTCATCTGATCGCCGCGCTCGTCAGGCTCTATCGGGACAATGCCGCCACCCTGACGCCCGACCCCCTCTATTCAATTTTTTACGACAGCCACCCCAAGGCGACGGAACGCATCCGCCGACTGTCGTCTCTGAGCAGCATGACCGCGCAACCCCTGCGCGCCTGACGAGGAGGAAACCATGAAAGCACGTCTGTTGATCCTGAGCCTGGCCACCCTGCCCTTGAGCCTGCACGCCGCGCCCTTCGCCAAGGGCGATGCCAAGGCTGGCGAGAAGCTGCACAAGGAATTGTGCACGTCCTGTCACATTTCGCGCTTTGGCGGCGATGGCTCGAAGATCTACACCCGCCCCGACCGCCGGGTGAAGAACGCCTCCGCCCTGGCGCAGCAGATCGCCACCTGCAACACCATGCTGGCCACCCAGCTGTTCCCGGAGGACGAGGCCAACCTCGGCGCGTATCTGAACGCCACCTTCTACAAGTTCAAATGAGGGCAAGCCATGACCGACGTCTTCTGCGATCTGGCCAAGGGCAAGTGCAAACCGTGTGAGGGCGGCGTGCCGCCACTGGGCGAGGCGGAGATCGCCAGGCTGCTGCCCGAGCTCGAGGGCTGGCAGGTGGTGGACGGCAAGCTGCGCAAGGATTTCGGCTTCCCCGATCACTACGTGACCATGACCTTCGTCAACGCCATCGCCTGGGTCTCGCACCAGCAGGGACACCATCCCGACCTCAGCGTGGGCTACAACACCTGCCGCGTGGAATACGTCACCCACGCCATCAACGGCCTGTCGGAGAGCGACTTCATCTGCGCGGCCAAGATCGACGCCCTGTTCGATCTGTGATCGCGACCCAGGCCGGGTCATGCCCGGCCCGCATACCGGCGGGGTGCAAGAAACCGTTCCATCAGCCCATGCTTCCGCGGTGAGCGGCCGCTCAGTCACAGGCCGCGTGGTCGCCGTCCACGGCAGGCATTATCTGGTGGATGCGGAGGGTGCGCTGGTCGATTGCGTGACCCGCGGCAAGAAGGGGGGCGTGGCCTGCAACGACCGGGTGGAGATCCGCGCAACCGGTCCGTCTGCCGGGGTGATCGAACGCATCCTGCCCAGGGACAACCTGCTCTGGCGCTCGGACGGACAGCGCTCGAAACTGCTGGCTGCGAACGTCGATCGGGTCGTCGTCGTGACGGCGGCGGTACCGACTCCGCGGGCTGAACTGCTCAACCGCTGTCTGGTGGCCGCCGAGGCCGCCAGCATTGATGCCCTGATCCTGCTGAACAAGGTCGAACTGCCCGAAACGGCGGCCTACCTCACACGGCTGCGTGCCTATGCCGATCTGGGCTACCCCCTCGTCTGCCTGTCCGCCAGGCAGGACATCAAGCCGCTTCTGCCCTGGCTGACCGGGCGGACATCGGTGCTGGTCGGCGCCTCGGGCGTCGGCAAGAGCACCCTGGTCAATGCCCTCGTCCCGCAGGCTGGGGCAGCCACCGCCGAGATCTCGAGCGCGCTCGACACCGGCCGGCACACCACCACCCATACCCGTCTGTACCCGCTATCCGGCGGGGGGACGATCATCGATTCGCCCGGCATGCAGGAATTCGGTTTGCGACATCTCACCCTGGACGAACTCAGGGCGGTTTTTCCCGAATTTCGCCGCCTGGCGGGACAATGCCGGTTCCACGACTGCCGCCACCTCAACGAACCCGATTGCGCCGTCCTGGCAGCCGTGCAGTCCGGCCGCATCATGGCGGAGCGGTGGCGGGTCTATCGGGATCTGGTGCGGGAAAACGCCCAAGCGAGATACTGAGCCCCCCTGGTACGGGCTTGACCCGGACCGCTCGCCCAGGGGCCTGACCGGTTTGGGGCCGCATACTCATGGCAAACCCGGTCGCCAGTACTAGACTGAAAATGTCGACTAATCCCGGAGATAATCATGCTGCGTCCGTTCATGCTCAGTCTGTTGTTGGCGCTGTCCCCCACCGTTCACGGCGAGGCCCGCTTCGTACAAACCCCCTATGCACCACCCAGGGTGGTGCTGGACATCTACCTCGACGACCCGGCCAAGATGGCATCCGCCCTCTATTGGTTACGGGGAATCGTGCTGCCCCTGTCCGTCGCGCCTTACGATTACGACCCGGAGACCATCAAGGTGGTGCTGCACGGCACCGAGCTGGTCACCGTGGCCAAGAAGAACGAGGCGAAATACAAGGAGGTGGTGGAACGCATGCGTTATTACGCCGACAAGGGCGTGGCGTTCAAGGTCTGCATGCTGGCCATGGAGGACTATGGCTACGCCCTGAAGGACCTGCAGGACTTCGTCCAGGCCGTCCCCTCGGCCATGACGGAGCTGATCCACTGGCAGAACCAGGGTTATGCCCTGCTCATCCCGCAGGTCATGGACAAGAAATTCAATATCGAGGACATACGCTGAATTCGGCGGCCGGCATGTCCCCGCGTCTCCCGTCGGCCGGCATCACTCCGGCCAGTTGCGGATATAGCGCTTGAGCAGGGAGTTCTCGAAATTGGCCTGTTTCAGACAGGCCTTGGCGACGTCGTGGAAGGAGATCACACCCATGAGCTGATTGTCGTCCATCACCACCAGATGACTCAGGCGGCTCTTGGTCAGGACGTCGCGCGCATAGTCCACGCTGTCCTCAGGGTTGCAGATGATGGGCTCCTTCTCCATCAGCTCGCTGACCTTGACGTCGGCCAGCGAGCAGCCGTGGGCGTGCATGCCGCGCATGATGTCGCGCTCGGTGATGAAGCCCACCATCCTGCCGTCATGCATCACCACTAGGGAGCCGATGTCCTTCTCCACCATGCGCTTCACGGCTTCGGAGATGGGGGCACCCGGCCCGATGCCGACGATCTCGCTCCCCGCCTTCACGGACATTACATCGCGTATGAACATGGCCAGCCTCCTGAGATTGCAAGCGATTCAATGCCTGGGCCGCACCAGGGCGGCCTCGACCCGGTCACGCGCTTCCCGGCCAACCAGCAGTTCCGCCAGCGTCAGGGCAAAATCCATGGCAGTGCCCGGTCCGCGCGAGGTGACCACCCTGCCGTCCACCACCACCGGATCGTCGAGATAGACCGTGCCGGGCAATCCAAGTTTGTCCACCACGCCGGGGTAGCCGGTGACGCGCCTGCCGTCGAGCAGACCGGCTGCGGCCAGTGCCATGGGGGCGGCGCAGATGGCGGCCGTGACGCGCCCCTCTGCGGACAGGCGCTTGAGCAGGGTCTGAACGCGCGGGTCGTTCTTCAGGTGCTCCGACCCCGGCAATCCCCCGGGCAGAGCGATCATGTCGAACTCCCGGTCCAGCACTTCGTCCAGGTACGCGTCGGGTTGGACGCGCAGGCCCCGGCTGCCCTGCACCAGTCCGGATACCAGGCCGGCAGTGATCACCTCGACGCCGGCACGGCGCAGGATGTCAACGATGGTGGTGGCCTCGAGGTCCTCGAAACCCGGCGCCAGGGGAACCAGTACAGTCGGCATCGCGATGCTCCTTGAGTCGTGTCTTCAGGCGTCCACGACCGTCACCCCACCTGTCGTCGGGGTATCGGGTACAGCCGGGTGAGACCCGGCGTGCTTCTTGACGGTCTTGAGCAATCGATACGCCTCCCGGGTCGACCGATCGGCGCAATCACCGATGGACATGCCCTGGAAATAATTGCCGGTGAGAAACAGCCGCCGGCCCTTGATCAGGTCGTTGACCTCCTCCATCAGACTGACATGGCTGACCTCCAGGGCGGGCAGACGGTTGCACACCTCGCGCTGGGCCATGAGGTCGTCCGCTGTAATTCCCAGCACCTGGCAAATGCGGGTGAGTTTCGCATCCCGGTCCAACCGGTGCGGGCGGAAATGGAAGGTAAAACCGCGGAGCCTGGGATGCGCCAGGTAATCACGGCTGACAACGGAGTAGAAGACATCGTTCACACCGATGAGGCCGGCAAGCTGGGGCAGTTTGACCTTCTCTGCCGCAACCGCCACCGCCATGGATTCGATCTCGGCCATGGGTATGGCGCTCAGCCTGGTGGCCAGCCTGGGATGACCGTCCAGGAGCAGGTGTGCCGCCACGTCGGGCGGAGTTGCCATGGCGAGGTAGCGGCAATGCATGCTGCGGCCACCGGCGTCGATCTCGTAGCCATCCGCCTTTCTGCGCACCGCGGTCACCCCCACGCCGGTCCTGACCTCGAAGGGGGCCTCCTCGACCAGGGCCTCGGCCAGCCCCTGCAGGCCTGTGGGCCAGGTGTATTTGCGCGGCGCCTCCTTCATGCGCGGTTTGCGCCGGAACAGCCATTGCGCCGGAAAGCCGTCTGCCGGCTGGGACAGCACGGCCGCGAAGGCGGGAGCGAGCAGACGCGCATAGTTGCGCCGGCCGAACAGGGCGCCATAGTACTCGGCCAGGCAGGCCCCCTCCTGCCCGCGCATGAGGCCGAAGGGCAGGCTGGTCATCAGTTCGAACCAGCCCAGTCTGGCAATGGGGGACTGCAGACGATCCTCGTTCAGGAAGCGGTAACCCAACTTGGCCCGCCGTGTGAGCCGGTCCAAACCCTGTCTCTCCTGCAGCACCTGGAGGAGGTTCTTGTAGGAGTTGTATGCAGTGTGGGCACCGAGTTCGACCCAGAAATCGCTCCCCACCCGCCAGGTATGCAGGCTGCCGCCCAGTCGCTCTTCCTTCTCCAGGACCAGGATGGACAGCCGGTTGCCGTAGACCGCCCTGCAGGCCAGGGTCAGTCCGCTGATGCCGCCGCCGACGATGATCAGGTCGTATTGGTCCATAGGTCGAAAAATAGCCTGCCGCATGGCCCGCTGACAATCTTCTTTCCTGAATCCGTGGTCCTCACACCACATGGTCCGTGGGTCGGGTTTCAGCCCGACCCCCCAGCATGGTCCGTAGGTCGGGTTTCAGCCCGACAACGAAAGCGTCGGGAAAGCGTCGGACTGAAGCCTGACCTGCGAGTCCGACCTGCGAGTCTGGCCTCCGCAAGGTTGGGCGTGATCGACACGGATACAGGTTCTTTGCTTTACCGCCCGGTCAATCCGGTCCTTCGGTGAAGCGGCGGATCAGCCGGCGCGACTTCTTCGTCGGACGGCCCCTCAGGTCCCCGCCAGGGCTCGCGTGCAGGCCCCGGTCGCGCTGTTGTTGCTCACGTCTGGCGCGGCTCGTCTCGTCTTCCTGGTAAAGCGTGCGGGCCTCGGTCGCCGGGCCACGCCGGTCTGACAGGGACACCACGGTGAGGTCCCATGCGTATTCTCCGACCTGCACCTGCAGGCGGTCACCCGGTCGAACTTCCTTGGCGGGTTTGACGCGCACGCCGTCGAGCTTGACCTTGCCCCCCTCCACCGCCTGAGTGGCGAGTGTGCGGGTCTTGAAGAAGCGGGCGGCCCACAGCCACTTGTCTATGCGCATGCGGGAGGCCGTCTGCTGCAGGGGGTGATCCGGGACCCGAGAAACGGGTCTCTACAGCCTGTGGTGATCTCAGGCACGCCCCGCCCGGAGTGTATGAGCGAGACGTGCACATGAGGGATGCCCCGCAGGGCAATATGGAACGGCCTTACTTGGCCTGGGTGGGCTCGTCGTCGTCACCCTTGATGGCGACGAAGGGGATCATGACCGGCTGCTGCAGGGACTGGTAGTAGGCGGAGATGTCTTCCACGTCCTTGTCGGTCAGTGGCAGCACCGCCAGGTTCATGATCGGGTGCAGGATCTTGCCGGTGCGGTACTTGTTGGTCTTGACGGTCAGCTTGTCGGCATTGCGACCAGCCAGCTGATAGCTATAGAAGATGCCCGGGAAGCCGGTGGTGCCGTGACAGACGATGCAGGCGCCGGCCTTCTGCTGGCCGGCGACCGGATCGCCGGCCATGGCGGGCATACTGATTCCAACTGCGAGGGCAGACATCAACAGGGCTTTTTTCATGACGTTCTCCTTGGAGGGGTTGACAGGACAGGTTGGTAAGTTTTGCTATTGCGTTAGCATATTCTGATTTTACCGGACCACCCCGCCGACTGATGTGTATCCCACCCGGACCGGGTGGGTGTCGATTGGCGTCCATCTGCAAGGAGGCAACAACCGGGTCCACGGGTGCCTTCGGTTCTTTCGCCATGGCTCTCTCGCCTTTGGCCCCGTTGCCTCGCACCCCTCGCGGCAGCCCCCGCCGCGGCGCCATCGACCTGATTGTCTGGGCTGCCGGGTAGCGCCGCTCTCAGCCCAGTTGATGGACCGCACCCGCCTCGGGAATCTCGACCGGCCAGCCCATCGCATCGCGGATCAGATCGCCGAAGCCCATGGCCGTCTGCGCCTCGCCGTGCACGACGAAGGTCTTGCGCGGCGGCTGCCGGAAGTGGCGCAACCAGGCGACGAGGGCATCGCGGTCGGCATGGGCGGAGAGTCCGCCCAGGGTGTAGAGATCGGCACGCACCGGCACCTCCTCGCGAAAGATGCGCACCGTCTTCGCCCCGTCCACTAGTTGGCGGCCCAAGGTGCCTTGCGCCTGAAAGCCGGTGATGACGACCGTGCACTCGGGCCGCGGCAGGTTGAACTTGAGGTGATGCTTGATGCGCCCGGCATCGCACATGCCGGAGGCGGAGATGATGACGGCCCCTTGTTTGATCTTGTTCAGGGCCATGGAATCCTCCACGTCCTCGGTCACCCGCAGGTAGGGGGCGTCCGGGCTGGATCGGAACCACGCCAGCAGTGCCTGCGTATCCGGGTCGAGCAGGGCCTGGTGCTTGAGGGTGATCTCGGTGGCGGCGCTGGCCATGGGGGAGTCGACGAACACTGCCAGGTTGCGCGGCAGCCGCCCTTTGCGCACCAGGTCCATGAGCAGATAGAGGATCTCCTGCGTGCGTCCCACGGCGAAGGCGGGAATGATGACGTTGCCGCCTTTGCGACCCAGGGTGTCGTTGACGGCGTGCGCGAGTTCGTCGACCGTCTCCTTCATCCCCTTGTGCAGGCGGTTGCCGTAGGTGGATTCGACCAGCAGGTAGTCGGCCGCCTCGATCGGCGTCGGGTCGTTCACCACCGGCCGGCCGGGCATGCCCAGATCGCCGGAGAACACCAGCTTGCGGGTGTGTCCGCCCGCCTCCAGCCAGACCTCCAGGCTGGCGGAGCCGAGGATGTGGCCGGCGTCGCGGAAACGCACCCGGACCTGCGGATGCGGGTGCAGCGCCTGGTCGTAGCCGACCCCCTGCAACCGGCGCAGACAGGCGTGGGCCTGGGCGACGGTGTACAGGGGTGCCACCTCGTCCCTGAGTTCGCCGTTCTTCTTGCGCCGGTCGTAGTTCGCCCACTCCGCCTCTTTCTCCTGGATGAAGGCGGCATCCGGCAGCATCACGGCAAGCAGGTCGGCGGTGGCTCGGGTGCAGTAGACCGGGCCGCGGAAACCCAATGTGACCAACCGTGGCAGCAGCCCGGAGTGGTCGATATGGGCATGGGTGAGCAGGACGAAGTCGATCGACTCCGGGTCGAAGGCGGGAAAGGCCCGGTTTTTCACGTCCGCATCGCGGCCGCCCTGGAACAGGCCGCACTCGACCAGGAAGCGCAGGCCCTCGGCCTGCACCATGAAGCACGCGCCGGTCACCTCGCGCGCGGAACCCAGGAAGCTGATCTGCACGGCCGCCATGACCCTACTTTATCCGATGCATGGTCAGGACGTCGCGCTCCCCTGTGGCTGCATCGACGACTACCACCCGCATCTGTTCGCCGTTGGCCGCGACCTCCAGAGCTGCGCGCAACGGGTAGCCGTTCAGGGTGTACTCCACCCAGCCGGTGCGGCCCCGCAGTTCGCCGGCGCCATAGACGATTCCCTCTGGCGTCACCCCCTGCACCGCGATGCGGTTGCCCTGCTGGGCGATCTGATGCCGGCCGCCCTCGTCGTCCTGCCACAGTCCGGTCAGATTGATCGGCTGGGCGGGTTGGGTGGGGGTCGGCTCGATACCCGGCGGCAGTTCCGCCACAGGGCCCGACACGGCCGGCGGGGACGGGTCGGCGGGTATGGCGGGGTTGCCGGCAGTGATCTCCGGCCCCGGTACGGAGAGGGGCTCTTCGCCGCCGTTGACGAGCAGATAGCCGGCGACGACCAACAGGAGCGCGCCGCCGATCACGGTCCACCTGGCAAACGCCCTGGTCGGAGGAGGTGCTGCTGGTTGGATGGTCGGCACGGGCCGGGGGGAGTCTGCGGCCACGCCCAGGACCTTGCGCACGGTCTCCACCAGCTGGGAGACATCGTATTCCCAGCGCTTGTCCGTCAGTTCGATGGCATTGCGCCGGCACAGCGGCAGCAAGTCCTCCGGCAGGTCCGTCTCCGCAGGCATGCTGGCCCCCTCCACCAGCACCGGGATGACACGCACCGATTCCCGGCCCAACGCGGTGGCCCCCTCCAGTCGGGTGTAGTCGCGCGGATCGTCCAGACGACGCCGCCCAGCGGCGTCCGTCACGGTGAGCCAGCGCGGTCCGATCACCACCAGCATCACGCCGCAACTGGCCAGGGCCTTTTCGATCGCCTGGACGAAGTCCACACCCGGTTCGATGGTCTCGACATCGCGGAAGATGGTGACCTGCGGCAGATGCTCGCGCAGATGATCGGCCAGGCGCCCGGCAGCGCTCTGGCTGTCCTGGCGGCGATAGCTGATGAAGATCCCTGGCATCGCGTCACCCTCCCGTCCTGTGCAGATTTGATCTCAGCATAGCAGCGTCACTCGGTGGCGCGCCGGGCCTCGAATCGCACCGGTGCATGGATGGAGTGGCCACCGCCGCTTTCAAGGCTGAAGCGGATGACATCCCCCTCGAGGGTACCGCGGTAGCGGTGCGTGACCGTCCTGATCGCATCGCCGCCGCCCAGCATCTCCTGGCTCTGGGTGATGAAGCTCAGACGGTTACCGCTGATGCGGCCGTCCTGAATGGCGCGCGGCGTCCTCAGGTAGCTGGCGGTGCCGAACACCTCGCCCGCTGCGACCTCGAATTCGAACACCTCCGGATGCGTGTCACCCCAGTCGTAGCGGATCGTGGCCGTCCAGCGACCGGATGGCGCGGGGGGGACGACGGGCTGCGGTTGCACGGGTGTGAGGTTCGGCCCCGCGGACTGCGGCTGCGCCCGAGGGATCGTTGCCGGCCGCGGTTCAGCGGGCACTGGTGTCACCGGCGCGACACGCGGTGGCGCGGGCAATGACGGCTGGGGTGTGCTCACAGTCGGTCGGGGTGTTTCCTCGGACGGCCTGTGGCCGGATGGCGTCGATGCGCTGTCCGATGCCTGCGGAGGCGATGGCATACTGGGTTCCTCTGCCTGCCAGGGGGCGAGCATCAGGATCAGGATCGCCAGCAATCCGGCCAGGACTGCCCCCGCCAGCCCCCAGGCCAGGGGGCGCCGACCCGGGCCGACCCAGCGACGGCCGCCGAGCAGGGACCGGATGGCCTCGCTCAGGCGGGCGACGTCCGTCTTCCAGCCGGCGTCGGACAGGCTGAGGGCCTGTCGTCTGGCCAGGGCGCGGATGTCCTCTGGCAGGTCCGCCTCTGCCGGCATGCGGGCGCCGCCGACGAGGACCGGGATCAGCGGCTTGCCCAGCGCCAGCGCCAGGCGGACCTCCAGCCGCACGAAATCGTCCGGGTCATCCAGACGGCGCACGCCGTCGCGCGCGATTCGCGGCCACTGCGGCCCGATCAGGACCAGCACCACGTCCATGGCGCGCAACTGGTTCTCGATGGCCTCGACGAAGTCCTGGCCCGGCCGGATGTCGTCCACGTCGCGGAAGACCTGCTCGGAACCGAGCCCTTTTTCCAGGGCGTCAGCCAGACGTCCGGCAAAACCTGCGCTGTCCTCGCGGCGGTAGCTGATGAAGATGCCGGACATGGCCTCAATCGTTCACGGCAGCAGATGCCGGCTGTCGCGCGCGAAACCCAGCATGGCCTCGCCCATGTCCTTGGCGAACGGGAAGGCATCGCCGCGACGAGGGGAGAGGCCGTACCTGTTCGTGTACAACCGGTCGCGGTCGCAGGGGAAGGCAGCCAGGCGGAGCTCAGGCCAATAGGCGCTCTCGGTGCGCGAGATACTGAAGCCCTCCTGTGCCTGAGCCACATAGACGACGGCCGCGCCCGTGCCGTCACAGACCTGACGCCGGGCAGCGGGTATGCCCTCCATCAGGGCCAACACCGATTCGCCGCTGGATCGTGCCCTGACCATGACCCCGGCGGTGGCCAGCTCCTGCAGAGTCTCGCCGTAAAGGGCGGCCATCTTGGCGCTGTAGGTCTGGGTCGATTCTCCCGCCCAGAAATCCCGACGGCTGGGTTCACCACGGGCCAGAACGGCGATGATCCGCGGCGGGGGCGTCGGGTCAGGCGGCTGGCTCATGACGGTCTGGGTCGTGCTGCCGGGACTGACGGGTGTTTCGGGCGGCGGTGCCGCCTGCGCCATCTCGGTGGACGCTTCGGGTAAACGGGGCACGGCGGCGGCTGTCGCGCGGGCAGGGTCCGGGGCAGCCTGAGGTCCCGCACGACGGATGTCGGCCTGGGCCTTCGGTGGCGTCTGCACGCCGCTCGGCGCAGCCGGTATGGCCGCCCTCGTCATCCCCTCGTCGGGCGGCGCCGCTGGTTCGGGCCGGGACGCCTGCGTGGCCGGCACGGCTATGGACGTCTCCGCGGCAGGCTGCGCGCCACGGGTTTGCGCGGTAGGGGAAGCCGCTCCGGTCTCGATCCCGGCTGCCGCATCCTCCGCGCCCCGCCCTGCCGTCACGGGCCTGAGCAGATATGCCGCCACGAGCACCGCGGCTATCAGGGCGAGGGCACCACCCAGCCAGGCGGTGGGATTGCGCCGGACCGGACTGCCACCCTGCCCCGCCTGGGTCGGAATACGCTGCTGGCCGGGCGGCGTGGCCTGGGCGGGGGACCGTTCCATGGCCAGGATCCGCTCCAGCACGGCGATCAGGGCCTCCACATCGCTGTCCCAGCGGCTGTCGCGCAACTCCACCGCCTGGCGCCGGGCCAGGGGACGCAGGTCCTCGGGCAGGGTCTCGACCGGCGGCATCAGCGCCCCTTCCACCAGGACCGGCACGACCCGCACCTTGCGCGCCAGGGCGCTGCCGATCTCCAGGCGGATGAAATCCTGCGGGTCGTCCAGCCGCCGCCGACCCTGCTCGTCCATGCAGGTCAGCCAGCTACGGCCGATGACCGCGAGCAGCACGGCACAGCCGCCCACGGCCTGCTCGATGACCTCGACGAAGTCGACGCCGGCCTCGATCCCCTCGACGTCCATGAAGACGGCGTCCTTGCCGAAGTGGGCCGCCAGCCGGTCGAACAGCCTGCCGGCGTGGCCGGCCGCATCCACCCTGCGATAGCTGATGAACATGCCCTTCATGTTCGTCTCCTGGTTCATGCCGGCGGCCTACCGGACTCGGACGCAGCAACCATTCCACGCCCAGACCGTAGGGTCAATGCCATCGTGGCGGCAGGCCATCAATACGCCTGCAGGCGCAGTTGCGCCGGCGCGGTGGGTGCGACGTTGTCCCGGCCAAGACCGGCGAAGCGTGCACACTCCTCCCGGGCACGAACTTCGTCCTCGTAATATAGGCCACCCCGACTCTGGCATTCCTTCACATCCATGGGGAACACGCCGCCGGGCTGCTGGCGCTGGCTGGTCTGATCCGCGATGATGCAGCACCAGCCCACTGTTGCTTTCTGCGCGGTCACGGGCACCCCCTGAACCTGCAGGCTGACGGCGCTGCCGCGCGCCACCTGGGCTCCCGGCTGCGGCGACTGGCCGATGATGGTCCCCGGGGGCATGCGGCCGTCCAGGGTCTGGGTGGCGACCGGTCCCATCCTGAGGCCAGCCCCGGCCAGGGTCTTCTCCGCCATATCCAGGCGCAGCCCCACGACACGCGGCGTGATGACCAGGGCCTGCCTGTCGGGCAGCCGGACATCGGCTGTCTTCTGCTCGGGAGGGCGTATTGCGGGCGGCTTGCTGCGCAGGGGCCAGCTCAATACCCGGTCTGAACCCAGGGTGATGAGCGATGCCCCGTCAGGGCCGATGAGGGCCTGACGCAGGGGACGACCATCGCCCGGCAGGCTCGCCAGGAGGCGGCCGCTGCCGGCCTCCCACAGGCGTACCACCCCATCCTCACCGGCGGTCACCACCCACCTGCCGTCCGGGCTGAAGGCGGCGTCCGCCGCTGGTGCGTCCCGTGCGCCGAGGGTGGCCAGCACACGGCGGTCCGACGTGGCCAGCACCTGGACCGGGCCAGCGCTTGACACCGTCACCAGGCGCGACCCGTCGGGGCTGAAACGAAGCCCGGCGATGCCGGCCGCCGGCACCACCGCCAGCGTACGCAGGCCCGCAGCCTCCAGGCGCCACTGTTGCCAGCCCTCGCCGCGCGCTTCGGTGACGAGCTGGCTGCCGTCGGGGACGAAGCGTACCGAGGCGACCGGCCTGCCGGCATCCACCCGAGTCAGTTCGCTGCCGTTCGCCGTGGCCCAGAGCCTGACCGTACCGTCCGCAGCGCCCGTGGCCACCCGGTTGCCGTCCGGGCTGAAGGCGACGGCGCCGACCGGTCCCTCGTGTTGCAGGACGTGAAGCAAGCTGCCGCTGGCGGCGTCCCAAAGCTTGGCACTGCCATCCTCCGAGGCGGTGGCCACGCGGCTGCCGTCGGGACTGAAGGCGATGTCGGCCACGCCGCCGCCATGGCCCTCCAGCACCACCGGGGCGCCGCCCGTCACGTCCCAGATCCGGCCGAGGCTGTCCGTGGAGGCGGCGGCAAGCCGCCGGCCGTCCTGCGACAGGGCCATGGCGGTGAATTCACCGGGTTGGGGGGCCAGGGTCTGTTCCACCGTGCGCGTGAGCAGGGTCGCCAGCAGGCCGGTAACCGCCAGGCCCAGTGCACCGGCGATCATGCTGCGACCGAGGGCGGGCCGATCGAGCAGCCAGCCGCGCAGTCGACCCAGCATGCGGCGCAACCAGCCGCCCGCGGCACCGAGGGTTCTTCGCCCTGCCGGCAGCGGGTGGAGTCGGCGAAACAGCCTGCCCAGGCTGGAAGGTGCCAGCAGCGATAGCGCGTCCAGATTCACCCCGGACAGGTAGCCGATGAACACCGTATCGCGCAGCGGGCTGCCGGCCGGCTCGGTGCGCAGCACGTCCATGGGGCCGATCCAGGCCGCGATATTGAGGCCGGGCGCGCGCCGTCCGGCCAGCATCGCATCCGCTGCGCGCTCCAACAGGGCTTCCAGCGAGCGATGCACGACGTGCTTCTGCGCCGGGGTGAGCAGGCTGATCAGGGTCAGGCGCAGCCAGTCAGGCATGGCCCCGTGGCGGAACCAGGGCAGTCTGGCCAGCGCCGGCAGCAACGCCGCCACCCGCTCGGGCCGCCGGGCGAGCTCGGGCAGGGTCTCGGCCATGCGCAGGGTGAGCGGCCAGGCCACCTCCGGGTAGACGGCGCAGGCCGCCAGCCAGGCAAAGCCGTCCTTGCCGAGGTAGCCATGCAGTTGCCGCACCAGGTTCTCGACCACTGGTGCGGGCGGCGCGCTATGCAGCAGCCAGCGACCCGGCGTGTCGGTGAGCAAGGGTGGATAGGGCCGCGCGTAGGCTGCGGGGAACAGGCTGTCGATACGCCATTCCTCGCCAATGCCGGTATAGGCCGCAAGTCCTGCCTCGCCCGCTGGCAGGACCAGCCAACCGGCCTCCGCCAGGGCCTTTTCGTGCCGGGTCCAGTGCGCCGGCGGCACGGGCGTGAACAGCACCCGCCGCGACCAGACCGTGCAGGCCTCCAGCCAGGGTTCCGGCTCGCCGCTGATGGGGTTGAAGCAGCGCTGGGCCTCCATGTGAAGGAACAGCACCGCGCGGTGGTGTTGTTGCACGAGCTCACCCAGGGCAGCCGGTCGCGCGTCTTCGCGGTGACACAGGCGTGGATCGTCGCGGAAATACAGCACATCGAGGGCCACGCCGCGATCCGCCAGCCGCTGCATGAGTTCGTCGTACAGGCGAGTCTGGTGATCCTCCAGGTCGTGGCGGCCGATGAGCACCAGATACTCGGGCGTGACCTGGCGCGCCTTCCAGACCGGCTGGAACAGGCCACTGCGGCGGATGGTGGCCTGCACGCTGGCTTTCACGTCCAGATCGCGTGCGGCCTGGCCGCGCGGCCGCCGCAGATCGGCCGCCAGACGGCGGAAGGCACGGTCGTCCAGGCTACGCGGCGCGGGCGGGTCGGTGACCAGGGTCTTGAGTTCGGCACGCCCGTCCGCGGGCAGACGGCGCAGGATCAGGGTCCGACGCAGCCACTCGGCCAGGGTCCAGAGCGCATAGGCGACCAAGGCCGTCAGGACACCCCATGGGATTGCCAGACCCCAGGGGGTCACGCGTTCGACGAGGAGATTCGGCGGGCTGGGCGGATGGTGGATGACGCGCGGTTCACCGAACGTCACCAGGGCCTCGGTCGTGGCAGGGGGCACGGGCGGCAGGGCTGGCAGCGGCGAGAGCCACAATTCCAGCGGCTGCGGGGTCTCGGCGTCCACGCGGTAGATCGTGCCCCGGTAGCCCGGCAATTCCACCGACAGGTCCTGCGGACCGTCACGCCGGCGCAGTTCGAGCTGGAAACGGCCTGTCGCGTCCACGACCACCGTTGTCCCGGCCAGGTCGAGCCTGGCCTGCGCGGCCGGCAGGCGCGCCCCGTCCGGCGTGAGGGTGTAGACCCTGCCCGGCAGCAGGACCGGCTGGGTGGCGTACCACCAGGCCGGCAGGGCCGCGGCGAGGGCCGCCAGGAGGATGAGCAGCGACGGCAACAGCCAGCGTCGATGTCGCCAGGAACGGAACGGTGTTGGCTCACGCAGCGGACGGCGGCGTTCCCGTCGAGGCGGGCTGAGCCAGGCCCGCACCACGTCGCCGAAGCGGTCCTGCTCGCGGGCGGAGGTGCAGAACACCGGACCCAGATGCGAGATCAAAGCCGCGGTGTCGTCTTCCAGACGTCGACCGCGGGCGGCCCAGGCGAGCAGCAGTTCGTGTGCCGTCAGGTACTGGCGGGTATCGACCCTGAAGCCGGCGGAGCGCAGCCGTTCGACCAGATCGGCGAGGTCGCGCTCAGGTGCTCGGTTGCGGGGCATGGAGCGGTGCGGCGGTCAGGCCGCGAGAAAGTCTTCCAGCAGGGCGCGTACCTGGGGCTGGTCGGCGGGGTCCTTGACGATGGCCCCGAGACCGGCCAGGGCGAGCTGTCTGGCCTCCCGCAGGCGCTGCTCGGGGCGGGCGCCGGCCGCCAACATCCAGGTCAGCCACTGGATCAGTTCGGCGGGGGAGATGCGACGGTGCAGGGCATGTGCCTCGCGCAGATCGAGGAAAAAGGCGAGGGCCTCCTCCAGCAGGGGGCCTGCCGTGGCCCCAAGACGGGTCAGGCGCGCGAGTAGGATCTCCTGCAGGCGGTCGCGGTCCGGGAAGGGGATGTGGTAGTAGACGCAGCGGCGTAGGAAGGGGTCGGGCAGGTTCTTCTCCGAATTGCTGGTGAGGAAGACGATGGGCCGCAACGTCTCGGCCAGGACGCCGGGTCCGCCGATGGCCACGTTGCCCAGTTCCGGCACGCGGAAGTACATCTGTTCGATCTCGTTCAACAGGTCGTTGGGGAAGTCGCGCGGCGCCTTGTCGATCTCGTCGATCAACACAACGCTGCGTGTCGGCCCCGCATGCACGAAACCCGGCGGCAACCAGGCCCGCACCGCATCCAGCGGCAGGGCGTTGATCAGGGCGCGTCCGAGGGCGTTGAAGCTCAGATAGTCGGCATTGTTGGTGCTGCCGCCGGTCTGGGCGGCCTGGAAACGACGCAGCGTGTCGAAGGTGTAGAACAGGTCCATGGCCTGGCTGGTGGACTTGGTCTCGAACTTCTCCAGGCGGTCGGTGGCGACGTTGAGCTGGCCGCGCGCCGCCAGCTGCCAGGCGACGCTGTAGGCGAGCTGGGTCTTGCCGGTACCGGGCTCGCCGGTCAGCAACAGGGGTTTGTTGAGCACCAGGGCCACGTCGACCGCGTCCACCAGGCCGGGGTCGGGCCGGTAGCCGGAAGGGTGGTCGCTTGGGGGCAGTCCGGATTGGCTGGGTACGTCCCGGATGTCGCTGATGTCGAGTGTGTAGTACATAGGATCATCCCTCGTTCATGTCCGATGCCTGCCGATCAGGCCCGGCGTCCGGTCAGGACTTGGCGCACATGGTCGGCAAAGTCCTGCATGTGCAGCTTGCCCGGCTCGAAGCAGCAGCTGCTGTCCTGTGTCAGGGCCAGGACCTGCGCCTCCTGGCCGAGCGCGAAACGGCGCACGTCGTCCTGGCCCAGCCATTCCTGCACATGGCCCTGGGTGATGGGACCCAGCCGGGGCAGGACACCCGGCAGGGTGTCCGTGGCCAGCGCCTGGTCCATGCTGTCATAGGCGACGTTGATCCACAGCAACATGGGCCAGGCCGGCTCGCCCGCCGCAAACAGGCCGTGCCAGGCCTGGGTGACGCCGGGCAGGAAACCCTCGCCGCAGGCCAGGAGGTCGGCCCAGGACACCTGCATGACGAGCACCAGGGGTTGTCCCGGATTCGCCAGCAGGGCCTTTAGGTCGGCCTCGGTGGCGGTCAGGCGCTTGAGCACGTTGCGCCGCAGGGCCCGCTTGAGCAGGTCCTGGTAGAGCCCCGCAGCAGCCGCCTCGCGATTCCATTCCAGACGGCAGACCGCCACCCCCAGCTCCCGGCAGCCGAACAGGTCGCCGAGGAATTGTCGGTGCCGGAGGCGATCGAGGAAGCCCTCGTGCGCCTCCAGCAGATAGCCGTGCACGATGCAGACGGGATGACGGTGCCCCTGGGCCGCCAGCTGGTCCACCAGCCCGTCCTCCTGGGGCACGCGGTCGCACAGGAAGGGCAATACCGGCGGTAGCTCACCGCGCGCGGCACCCTCCGGGGCCTGGGTGGAGAGCCAGCCCTCCATGCGCCGGATCAGCTCGTCACAGTCGCTCTTCCACTTGTCGTGGCTGAGGATGAAGGCGTTGCGCTGCAATAGCGGGCGCAGCGGTTCGGGCAGAGCCGCCTCCTCGGGCATGTTGGCCCCGCCCAGCAGCAGGGGGATCACCCGTACCCGCGGCCGGCCGAGCACGCCGACGATCTCCTGTCTGACCCAGTCGCGCGCATCGGCCAGCCGCCTGAGCTGTCTGGGCCTGCCCCACTCGGGACCGATGGCCACGCAGCAGACCCTGCACGCCGCCAGGGCCGACTCGATCCGTTCCGGGAAGAGGTCGCCGCTGTCGATGTCCTCGGTGTCGAAGAAGACGTCGAAACGATCCTCCAGGCACTCGAGCAGCCGGCCGGCCCAGCCGGCATCGGCGCGGCGGTAGCTGATGAAGATGTCGCTCATCCTGATGTGGCGGGACGGCCGCCTGGCAGCCTCACGCCACCCGCTCGATCTGGGCCCGCAGTTTCTGCAGTGTCTCCACCGCCTTGGCGACATTCCTGGCGAACTCCGGGTCGTCGGTGTCACTCAGGCTGGCGCGCAGGTCCTGTAGCAGGTGTACGCTCTCGGTCAGGGAGACGGCCACCTTGTGCGCCTTTTCCAGACGGATCTCCGCCGCGCACCGGTCCGCCTCCGCGGCCTGGTCGCGGAACTGCTTGGCGATCTGCTGCCACTCGGCGCTGCGTCCGACGATCTCCCGGAGGCGCTGGTCTATGGTCTCGAGCATCAGGTCCTTCGCCGCCTGCACGGCGATGTCGTCCAGGGCGCGAATGGCCTGGTCGTTG
>CALHRD010000094.1 GCA_938038385.1 uncultured Burkholderiales bacterium | reverse complement strand
TGGCCGGCGAAGGCGTGGATGAAGTCGTAATGGCAGGGGCGCAGATACAGCCCCTTGCGGAAACCGATCTTGGTCACGCTGGGCTCGAACAGGTGGGCGGCGTCGAGGAAGGCGAGGTCGTCGTCGATACTCTCGTCGTAGGCCATGCTCGCCAGGATGCCCACGCCCAGCCCCAGGCGGATGTAGGTCTTGATCACGTCGGCGTCGGTGGCGGTGAGGGCCACCCGCGGTGTGAGACCGCGCGCCTGGAAGGCCGCGTTGATGTGCGAGCGGTCGGTAAAGCCGAACACATAGGTGAGGATGGGCCAGGCCGCCACCGCTTCCAGAGTGAGCGGCGAAACCGACTCCAGGGGGTGGCCGCGCGGCACGACGACGGCGCGGTTCCAGCGGTAGCAGGGCAGCATGACCAGCTCCTCGAACAGGTGCAGGCTCTCCGTGGCGATGGCGAAGTCCACCGCGCCGCTGGCGGCCAGTTCGGCGATCTGCGTGGGGCTGCCTTGGTGTAGGTGTAGGCTCAGGTCGGGGTATTGGCGGCGGAAGGCGCGGATCACCGGCGGCAACACGTAGCGGGCCTGGGTGTGGGTGGTGGCGATGGACAACTCGCCGGCGCCGGGGGCGCTGAATTCCTGGGCCACACGGCGGATGGCCTCGACGTTGGCCAGGGCGCTCTCGGCCAGGTCGCGCACCGCCTGGCCGGCGGCGGTCAGGCCGGTGATCTGGCGGCCGTCGCGCTCGAACAGGGGCACCCCCAGCTCTTCCTCCAGCAGGCGCAGTTGCCGGCTCACCCCGGGCTGCGACTTGTACACCCGCCCGGCCGCCTCGGTGACGTTGAACTGGCTGGCCGTCAGGGCCAGCAGATAGCGCAGTTGGTGTAGTTGCATGACCTCCCCTCCTCGCAGGGTCATAACCGAAGCTTAGCTCGTCATGCGCAAGCGTGATTTCACCTCGGCGGTACTGGGCGTTAACCTGAATCTGTGATGTTACGAAGGAGGACCGTCATGAACGTCGCCCTTGCCACCCCGGACCTCGAGGCCGACCTGCGTCTGGTCTTCGACGCCGACGGCTATTATGCCGAACCGCATCTGTGGAACCGCGATATCGCCGAGGCCATCGCCCGCCTGGAGGGCATCGTCCGGCTCACCCCCAAACACTGGGAGGTGATCGATTATGTGCGCGGCAAGTATTTCCTGCTCGGGTCGCTGCCGGTGATGCGGCTCATCTGCCGCGCCAACGGCTTGGACCGGCACAAGGCACACAAGTTGTTCGGCAGTTGCCGCAGTCTGTGGCGCATCGCCGGCCTGCCGCATCCTGGCGCGGAGGCCCACGCCTACATGCAGTAAGCCCGGCCGGGCCCCGGTCGCCTCATGCGGCCGGGGTGGTGGCGGGGATGACGAACAGGTCGTTCGCGGGCAGTCCCACCACCCCGGCGTCGCCCGGCTGTAAGCGGTACTTGCGCAACACCCGGCTGCCGCAGCGCACTTCCAGCACGGCGCCGGTGGCGGCGCGAAAGCGCAGCAGGGCACTCTCACCTAGATCGAGCACGGCCTCGAAGCGCCCGTTGAGGCGGGTCTCGCCCTCCCGCGGCGGGTCCGCCGGCGTGCGCAGGGCCACGTGCTCGGCGCGGATGGCGAGCCAGGCCTCACCAGCCGGCAGCGTTGATCCCGTCACGCCGATGCGGCCGCCGAGCAGCGGACAATCGACACCGCCCGCCTCGAGCACCCGCGCGGGGAAGAGATTCTTCAGCCCGAGGAAACGCGCCACCGCCGTGTTGGCCGGGCGGCGATAGACCGCGTGTTTGTCGCCGCTTTGCGCCTGCCGCCCGTCGATCAGCACGGTGATGCGCTCGGCCAGGAAGTGCGCCTCGGTCAGGTCGTGGGTGACCATCAGTACGGTCAGCCCCCGTTCGCGCTGCAGGTCCTTGACCAGCCACCACAATTCGCGGCGCAGACTTTCGTTGAGCGCGGTGAAGGGCTCGTCCAGCAGCACCAGACGCGGGTTGGCAGCGAGCGCCCGCACCAGGGCCACGCGCTGGCGCTCACCGCCGGAGAGCGTGGCGATGCGTCGATCCAGCAGCGCGCCGATACCGGTGATCTCGGTGAGGCGATCGAGCAGCGGTCGGTACTCGGCCTCGGGCACACGTCGGGCGCGCGCGCTGTAGGTGAGGTTGTCCAGCACCGTGAGGTGCGGGAACAGGCCCAAATGCTGGGGCACGTAGCCGAGATGGCGGCGCTCGATGGGCAGCCGGGTGAGGTCCTCGCCAAAGAGAAGCACCCGACCCGAGACGACCGGCAGGGTGCCGAGCACGGCATTGAGCAGCGTGCTCTTGCCCGAGCCCGAGGGACCCAGCACGGCATGGCATTCGCCTTCGGCCACGGCGAGCGATACGCCTCCGAGGCGGAAGCCGCCCGCCTGGGCGGTGAGGTCCTCGATCTCAAGCATACGCGGCCTTGCCGAGCAGACGCCGGGCGACGTACAGCGCCGTGAGCCCGATCGTCACCAGGATTAGGATTAGCGCCACCGTGCCCTCGAGGTCGGCATTCGACAGCCGCAGATAGATGGCGATGGGGAGGGTCTCGGTGCGCATGGCCATGGAGCCGGCCACCATCAGCGTCGCCCCGAATTCGCCCAAGGCCTTGGCCCAGGTGAGGATGAAGGCGGCGATGAGCCCGTTTTTTGCCAGTGGCAGGGTGATCGTGAAAAAGCCGTGCCAAGGGCTCGCACCCAGGGTGCGGGCCACCGTCTCCAGCTCCACCGGCACCTCGTCGAAGGCGGCCTTGAGCATGCGCACCGCCAGGCCGAGCACAGTGACGAACTGGGCCAGCACGATGCCGGCGAAACCGAACACGAAATAGAGGACGTTTTCTTGGATCCACTCGCCCAGCGGGTTGTTGAAAAAGATCAGGAGGATGGCGCCCAAGGCCGCCGGCGAGACGATGATGGGGAATTCCAGCACCGTCTCCGTCGCTTCGCGTCCGGGGAAGCGGTGGCGCGACAGGGCATAGGCGGCGGGGATGGCGAGCAGGAGCGCCAGTACGGTCGCCAGCGTGGCCGCCAAGAGCGACAGGCGCACGGAAAACAGGGTGCGTTCGGATAGAAGCGTCTCGCGCAGGATGGCCCCGTCCAGGAACCAGGCGAGCGAGACGATCAGCCCGGCATACAGGGCCAGAACCAAAAGCGCCGCGGCAATGCTGGCGCGCAGCCCTTTCACGGTTTCGCCACCTGTTTCGGATCGACGGTGGCGCGCAGGTTGAGCCACTCCTTGGGGACCACGTACTCGCCGCCCACTGGTTTGACCGCGCCAATCCACCGGAAGGCCGACTCGGGATCGGCGAAATAGCTGTATTTGGCGTAGATGGCCTGACCTTCCGGACCGGTGAGGAAATCGATGAACTGCTGGGCGAGCTTTGGGTTCTTGCTGTACTTGGCGATGGCGATGGGGATGTAGCCGATGCGCGGGATCTGCTCGGCCGGCAGGGCGATGGTCTCGATGCGCTGCGGGTCCCAGTATTGGAAGACACGCCAGCCGATCACCGCGTCGGCGAGCTTGAGCGAGATGGCGGTGGCGGTCTGCTCGCAGGAGCCGGTGTAGTTTTTGATGTTGGCCTTGAGCTGCTCGCGTTCGGCCGGGGTGAGCGCCTTCTCGAAGATCTCGACCGCGTAGGCGCCCACGCACACCCCTTCGGGATTGGCGATGGCCACCCTCAGGCCCGGTTGCAACAGGTCCTTCAGCCCCTTGATGCCGTGTGGGTTGCCCTTCTGCACGTTGATGGCCGGCACCACATAGACGAGGATTCTCTCCGTCTGCGGCAGGACCAAGCCCTGGCGCTTGGCGACTTCCATGTAGTCGGACGAGCCAGGGAAGAAGAGGTCACCGCGTCTGGCGAGCTTCATCTGTGAGAGCACATAGCCCGAGCCGCCGAAGGCGATATCCACCTTGACACCGGTCTTCTTCTCGAAGGCGCGGGCGGCCTCCGTGGTGGGCGGCTGCGTGGCGGCGCCGGCGAAGACGAGGAGAGATTCGGCCGCGCCGACGGCGGCGGTGAAGAGGGCCAAGCCCAGGGTGAACAGCAGGTGACGGGTTTTCATGACGCAGCTTGGGATCGATGGTGAGCCGATCTCGCAATGACAGGACGGCATTCCAGCGAGGGGATTTTGACACAACACCGAAGTGCCAGAGTGAGGTGTCTGCGTGGCAAAGGCCTGCGCAAAGGGCTCCCGTCGCGACATGAGGCGCTGTGGCATAATCGGCCTGGGGAGATGGCATGCCTCCCGGCGGTCTTACGCCGAACCGCCCGGACCGACGGGCTGATGATGCCTGCACGAACCGGGCACGGGCGGCGCAGGCATTGTGCGGTCCGTGCGCATCGACCTCACGAGGACCGACACATGCGCCCAACCTTTTCCCAGCGTGTGCTGCATCGCCCCTTCGGCACCGCCGTCGTTGCATGCCCGGGATGTCGGCCATGACCGAGATCTGGACCCAGGCCGCCCTGTGGCTGGGGCTGGCCCTGCTGGCCTCGCTGCTGTCGATCTGGCTGCGGGTGGCCACCGCCCTCTCCGAGATCGTGGTGGGCACCATTGCCCAGCTCTTCATCGGCGCCCTGCTCGGCAGCGCCCTGCTAGCGGGAGACGCCTCCTGGATCAAGTTCCTGGCGGGGGCGGGGGCCATCCTGCTCACTTTCCTGGCCGGGGCGGAGCTGGACCCCGTGGTGTTCAGGCGGCAGTGGCGGCAGGCCGGCGCCGTGGGTCTGGTGAGCTTCGCCGCCCCTTTCCTGGGCTGCGCGGCGCTGGCGCGCTGGGGCCTGGGCTGGAGCGTGGAGGCGAGCTGGCTGGCCGGCATCGCCATGTCCACCACCTCGGTGGCGGTGGTCTACGCGGTGATGCTGGAATTCGGGCTGAATGCCACGGACTACGGCAAGACCGTGCTGGCCGCCTGCTTCATCACCGATCTGGCCACCGTGGTGGCCCTGGGCCTGATCTTCGCCCCCTTCACCTACAAGACCCTGGTGTTCCTGGCGGCCGGGGCGGCGGCCTTCGTCCTCCTGCCCCGCCTGATCCCTCACTTCTTCAAACGTTACGGCGGCCGGCCCTCGGAGCTGGAGGCCAAGCTGCTGATGTTCTGCCTGTTCGCCCTGGGGGCCCTGGCCACCTGGGCCGACAGCGAGGCGGTGCTGCCGGCCTATCTGCTGGGCATGGTGCTGGCCGGCACGGTGGGCAAGGACCACGCCCTGGTGCGGCGGCTACGCACGCTGACCTTCGGCCTGTTGACGCCGTTCTACTTCATCCGCGCCGGCTCGCTGGTGTCGCTGCCGGCCCTGGCCGCGGCGCCGCTGGCCTTCGTGGTGTTGCTCGCGGGCAAGATGCTGGCCAAGGTGGCGGGGGTCTATCCAGTGGCGCGGGCCTGGGGCTCGCCGCGGCAGGAGGGCATGTACACCACGCTGCTCATGTCCACTGGGCTCACCTTCGGTACCATCTCGGCCCTGTTCGGGCTATCCCACCAGATCGTCGATCAGGCCCAATATTCCGCCCTGGTGGCGGCGGTGATCGGCAGCGCCGTGCTGCCCACCCTGGTCGCCAACGCCTTCTTCCTGCCCCGGCACCTGCTGCCATCCACCTCACCGGGAGCCAAGCCATGATCCATAAGCTGCTCATCGCCTACGACGGTTCCGACTCGGCCCGCGCCGCCTTCGAGTTCGCGCTCGACCTGGCCGGCAAATACGGCGCCGAATTGCACGTGCTGGCCGTGGCGCGGCCGCCGGAGTTCGGCGAGGAGGTGGAGACCGAGGCGGTGATCGAGCAATCGCGCCGCCACCATGCCCACCTCCTGCACCCCCTGAAGTCGCGCGTGTCGGGGCTGACGGCGCATTTCGAGGTGCGGGTGGGTCACCCGGCCGAGACCATCGTGCTCTATGCCGAGGACCACGGCATCGATCACATCGTGGTGGGCCATCGCGGCCGTGGTCTGTTCGAGCGCTGGCTGCTCGGCTCGGTGGCGCGGCAGGTGATCGCCTACGCCCCCTGCGCGGTGACGGTGGTGCGCCCGCGTGGCTGACCGAGAGCAAATCTGCCCGGCCTGCTTCCGGCTCATCCCGGCTGAAGCGCACGCCTGCCCGGCCTGCGGCGCCGACCTCGACCGCCTGTGGGCGCGGGATTACCGGGACAAGCTGCTGGCCGCCCTGGCCCACCCGCTGGCCGAGGTGCGCATGCGTGCCATCCTGGCCCTGGGCCTGCGCGGCGAGGCGAGCGCGGCCCAGTCGCTGGTCGATTGCGCCCTGCGCCATCCCGTCGATGTGGTGGAGGGGTTGGCGGTGGTGGCGGCGCTGGCGCGGCTGGGCGGGGCCGGCAGGACCGCGCTGCACACCCTGGCCGAGGTGCACGCCGCCCAGGCCGTGCGCGCCGCGGCGCGGCAGGCGACAAAATCCTTGCAAGGAGGACCCCATGCTCGAGATCGCCATCCCCGGCGCGGAGACCCTGCGTCTTGAGGCGCTGGTCGCCGATTTCAACGGCACCCTGGCACGCGACGGCAGCCTGCTGCCGGGCGTGGCCGAGGCCTTCGCGCGGCTGTCCGAGAGCCTCACCCTGCACGTGGTCACTGCCGACACCCATGGGGGCGCGTGTGCCGCCCTGGCGGGTCTGCCCTGTCAACTCGTCGTCCTGGCGGAAGGCGGCCAGGATGTGGCCAAGCGCCAGTATGTGGAATCCCTCGGCGCGTCGCGCTGTGCAGCCCTCGGCAATGGCCGCAACGACCGCCTGATGCTGGCGGCGGCAGGACTGGGCATCGCCGTGATCGAGGCCGAGGGTGTGGCGGTGGAGACGCTGCTGGCGGCGCGCGTGGCGGTGCCGGGAGTTGCAGCGGCGCTGGGTCTGTTGCTCAATCCGGCGCGGCTTGTCGCCACCTTGCGTACATGAACGACGCCAAGCAATCCCGCCCATCCAGGCAAAAGTGATTCGCCAAAGCAGCACCGAGTGACTGCGCCAGCCGCCTGCCCCAACCGAGCCGTCATACCCCCATGCTCAAGGACCTCCTCGCCCTGCCACGCACCGTTTGGCTGATCGGGCTGATCAGCCTGCTCAACGACTCGGCCAGCGAGATGATCTATCCGCTCGTACCCCTCTATCTCGCCTCGGTGCTGATGGCCGGTCCGCGCGCGCTGGGCGTCATCGAGGGCATCGCCGAGGCCACCGCCAGCCTGCTCAAGCTACTGTCCGGCGTCATCGTCGATCGCACCCGGCGGGCCAAGCCCTGGGTGGTGGCGGGCTATGCCCTGGCCGGATTCGCCCGCCCCTTGATCGCCTTCGCCAGCGCCTGGCCGATGGTGCTCGCCCTGCGCTTCGCCGACCGGGTAGGCAAAGGGCTGCGCGCCTCGCCGCGCGATGCCCTGCTCGCCGCGAGCGTGGCGCCGAACGCGCGCGGCCTGGCCTTCGGGCTGCACCGGGCCATGGACAACGCCGGCGCGGTGGTGGGTCCGCTCACCGCCGCCCTGCTGCTGGGCCTGGGCTGGACTCTGAAGGAGGTGATCCTGTTCGCCTTGCTGCCGGCAGTGCTCTGCCTCGTCATGGCCCTGATGCTGAAGGAGCCGCAGCACGACGGACCGCTGCCCGTCCCGCCGCCCTTCAGTTGGCGTCTGGCCGGTCTGTCGCCCGCCTTCAAACGCTATCTGCTGGTGCTGGCCCTGTTCACCCTGGGGAACTCGTCCAACATGTTCCTGTTGCTGCGCGCGCGCGAGCTGGGCCTCCCCGAGGCCCAGGTGCCGCTTGCCTGGGCGGTGGTGGCGACGATTGCCATGCTGTTCTCGACCCCGCTTTCGGCCTGGTCCGACCGTGTGGGACGCCTCCGGCTGCTCACCGCCGGCTGGGCGGCCTACGGCCTGTTCTATCTGGGTTTGGGTCTCATGACACCGGACACACCCGCGCTGCTCTATGGTCTGTTCGCCTTCTACGGCCTCTTCATGGCCGCCACCGAGGGGGTGGAAAAGGCCTTGGTGGCCGATCTTGCGCCCGCAGACCTGCGCGGCACGGCCTTTGGCTGGTTCAACCTGACGGCCGGCTTGCTGCTGCTGCCCGCCTCGCTGATCTTCGGCGAGTTGTACCAGCAGGCGGGGGCGCTCACTGCCTTCGCCTTCTCCGCTACCTGCGCCCTGATGGCGGCGGGGCTCCTGCCGCTGTGGGCGTTGCGTCCGGTGCGCAGAGGATAATACGCACGTTTGCCCCAACCGATCGAATCCACCATGCCCTGCGCCTGCGAAGACCACCTTGCCTGCGCCGCGCTCGAAGCCCGGCAGCGGGTGACTTTACGCGTCGTCCTGGTCATCAACGCGGCGATGTTCCTGGTCGTCGCGACTGCCGCCCTGTATGCCGATTCCACCGCCCTGCTGGCGGACAGCCTGGACAACCTGGGTGATGCCCTGACCTATGCCCTGAGCCTCTATGCCGTCGCCCGCGGGCCGTCGATCAAGGCCCGCGTGGCGTTGTTCAAGGGCGCCCTGATCCTGTTCGCGGCCGCAGGTGTGGCGGTGCAGATCGTGCACCGCCTGCTGACGCCAGGCCTGCCCGTGTTCGAGGTCATGGGCGCCTTCAGCCTGCTGGGCCTGGCGGCCAATGGCCTATGTTTCTGGCTGCTCACCCGGCACCGTTTCGATGACGTGAACATGAGCTCGGTGTGGGAATGCTCGCGCAACGACATCGCCGCCAATGTGGCCGTCTTCATCGCCGCCGGTGGTGTGGCGTTGACCGGTGCGGCCTGGCCCGACCTGCTGGTGGCCATGGGATTGGTCCTGCTCCTTGCGCGCTCCGCCCTGCGGGTGATCGGCTCGGCGTGGCTTGAGCTCGAGCGGCAGTCATGAGCCTGCCGCTTTGGCACCACTTCGCCGTCTCCGGTGTGGCGAC
Organism: uncultured Burkholderiales bacterium; assembly: GCA_938038385.1. Lineage (GTDB taxonomy): Bacteria > Pseudomonadota > Gammaproteobacteria > Burkholderiales > Thiobacillaceae > JANWZL01. The sequence continues at coordinate 9,021 of CALHRD010000094.1, read as the reverse complement.
CTGGCTGTGGTTGCCGCCGCTGGCGGCGCTCGTCATCAGCTTCTTTACCAGCATGGTGGGCATCTCCGGCGCCTTCCTGCTGGTGCCTTTCCAGCTGAGCGTGCTGGGCTTCGCCAGCCCGTCGGCCTCGGCCACCAACCTGGTGTTCAACCTGCTGGCCATCCCCGGTGGCATGTTCCGCTACGCGCGGGAGGGGCGCCTGTTCTGGCCCCTCGCGGGAGTGATCACCGCGGGCGGTGCGCCAGGCACCTTCGTCGGGGCCTGGCTGCGCACCCACTGGCTGGCGGAACGCACCGCCTTCGAGCCTTTCGCCGCCGCCATCCTGGCCTATCTCGCCTGGCGCCTGCTGGCGGATGCGTGGCGACGGCAGCCGTCCGCGCCGACGACCGGGATGGTACGCCTGACCACCCTGCACTGGCGTGCGATGGGTTTCCGCTACGGCGAGGCCGAATACCGGTTCGGGGTGCCGTCCATGCTGTTCTTTTCATTCCTCGTGGGCGTCATCGGCACCGCCTACGGCATCGGCGGCGGCGCCTTCATGGTGCCCTTGTGTCTGGCCTTCTATCGCCTGCCGGTACACGCCATCGCCGGGGCGACGCTGACCGCCACCTTCCTCACCTCGGTCATCGCCCTCATGGCCTACTCCTTCCTGCCCGTGCCCGCAGGCGTGACGGCGCGGCCGGATTGGGCCTTGGGCCTGGCCTTCGGCCTGGGCGGGCTGGCCGGCGCCTACCTGGGCGCGCGCTTGCAGAAACGGGTGCCACAACGCTGGCTCAAGGCCGGGCTGGCCCTGCTGCTCGCCGGGCTGGCCGTGCGCTACGTCTGGCCGGGGTGAGCGTGGATCGCCTGACCCTGGAGCGCCGCCAGGTCTGGATCTACCTCGCCGCCATTGCGCTGGGGCTGGCGACGGGCTCGGCCTTGCCCCAGACCGGCCCCGTTTTCGAGTGGCTGCTCTGGCCGGCACTCGCGGCGCTGCTCTACGTCACCTTCGTGCAGGTGCCGCTGCTGCACCTGGCCGCTGCCTTCCGCGACCACCGCTTCGTGGCCGCCGTGCTGATCGGCAACTTCTTGTTGGTGCCGGCAGGGGTGTGGGCGTTGATCCAGTTCCTGCCCGACGAGCCGGTGCTGCGCCTGGGGGTATTGTTGGTGCTGCTGGTGCCCTGCACGGACTGGTTCATCACCTTCAGCCAACTGGGCGGCGGCGACGTGCCGCGCGCCATTGCCGTCACACCGGCGAACCTGTTCCTGCAACTGCTGCTGTTGCCGCTCTACCTGTGGCTGATGGCCCGCGCCGACCTGGCCGGCAGCCTGGGTCTGGCGCAGGTCTGGCCGACGTTGTTGGTGGTCGGCCTGCCGCTCGCCCTGGCCGCCCTCACGGAACGTTGGATGGAGGCAAGGCCGGAACGCGCGATCTGGCGCGAACGGATGGCCTGGTGGCCGGTGCCGCTCTTGGCCTGCGTGGTGTTCCTCATCGCCGGTGCACAGGTGGGGGCGGTGCTGGATGCCTTGCACCTGTTGCCGGTGGTCGTGCCCATCTTCGCCGCCTTCCTGCTGGTGGCCGCACCGCTCGCCTGGGGCCTGGCGCGGCTCTTCGCCTTGCCCGCCGCTCAGGGCCGCACGCTGGCCTTTTCCCTGGGCACGCGCAATTCCTTCGTGGTACTGCCCTTGGCCCTTGCCCTGCCGCCGGGTTGGGAGGCGGCCGCCGTGGTGATCGTCCTGCAATCCCTGGTGGAACTCATCGGCATGCTCGCCTACCTGGGCTGGGTGCCCCGGCTGTTTCCGGTCCCCACCCGTCAGAACGCCTCTTCCTCCACCAGCCGGTAGACGTGGTTGGCGTTGATCCAGTGGTTCAGTTCGTACAGGGGCTCGCGGCTGTATTCCGGCAGCCCTGCCTGGGCCACGGCCTCGGGCAGCCCCAGCCCGCGGGCGTGGAGCTGTTGCATGCGGGCGCGCAGGGCGCGCACGTAGTTGCCGGTGAAGTCGAGCATGGCGAAGGGCGCGGTCTGGGGCGCGCCGTGGCCGGGCACCATGAGGGCGAGATCGGGGAAGTGCTTCTTCACCCAGTCCTGCATGGGGGCGATCTCCTCGATGTGGCCGTCGCCGATGTAGGTGACCCGGCCGTTGAAGGCGAGATCGGAGACCCACAGCACCTTGTCCTCCACCTGGTGCAGCACCAGGTCGCCGTGCGAATGGTGGTGGCCCACGTCGTAGAGGTCGAAGGTCTTGCCGCCCAGCTTCAGGGTCAGCCGCGCCGGGTGGCCGCCGCCGAGCAGGATGTCTGGCACCACGGCCTGGAAGCCCTCCATCTCGCGCGGCAGGAAGACCTTGCGGTAGGCCACGGAGCGCTCGATGGTGCTGGAATAGACATAGGACTCGGTGCCGGCATGGCTGATGATCTTCACCCCGGGCAGCTCGGCGAAGGCCGCGGCGCCGTAGTAGTGGTCGGGGTGGGCATGGGTGATGACCAGATAGCGGATCGGCTTGTCGGTCACCGAGCGCACCGTGGCGATGATGCGCCGGCCGAGATAGGGCGTGCCCAGGGCGTCGATGACGATGACCCCCTCGTCGGTGACGATGAAGCCGGCGTTGCCGTTGAAGCCCCGGTTCACCGCGTCCACCTCGGCGATGTTGCCGAACAGGAAATACGTGTCGGGGGCGATGCGGTAAACGGGCAGGGGCTTCGTCTCCGGCGCGCTGGCGTCCACGGCGAACACCGGGGCGCGGGGGTGGTTGACCACGTCAGCCGGTGGGGTATAAGGCCGGTTGGCGTCGGTGCCGAAGCGCTGTTCGGGCTCGGCCCCTTCCAGCGGCGGCACGTCCACGGGGACCAGCAGGGCAGCGTCGGCGGTCTGCAGGGCGATGGCCAGAACGACCAGCAGCGGGGGAATCAGGTGCATGATGGACTCCTTCCAGAGTGGCCGGTGCGAAGGTCCCGGAGCCGGGTCGCGGCAGGGGGATGCGAGAATTCCGCGTCCCGATCTTTACCCGATTGCGCAACGGGCTGCAACATCGTTGCAAACGCAGACGGCCCGACGCCCACCCGGTATCGAGCCGGCCCCCGCCGCAATCCGTTTACCGGCACGCCAGCCGCAGATCAGTCCTTGCGCGGCACGAAGCAGCACACACGGCCGGCTTCGTCCAAGCGCACCTGGCAGGCCTGGGCGAGGTGTTCGCGCAAGCGCCTGCGCGCGCGCTGCACACGCGACTTGGCGCCGGGCAGCGACAGGCCCTTGAGGCGCGCGAATTCGGCCTGGTTGAGGCCCTGCAGGTCGCACAGGGTGATCGCCTCGCGGTCTTCGTCGGCGAGCTCCGCCAGGGCGCGGGGCAGGCAGGCGGCCAGCCCATCCACCGCCTCGGGCTCGTCGGACTCCGCCTCCAGATCCTCCGGCAGTTCGACCATGGCCTTCTTCAGGCGCAGGCGGTCGGTCAGGGCATTGCGTGCCACCTCGAACAACCAGGCACGCGGGTTGGCGATGTCGCAGAACTTGCGATCCTGGCGCAGGACCTTGAGGAACAGGTCCTGGAGCAGGTCCTCCGTCTCGTGCGGATCGTGGATATGGCTCAGCAGCCAGCGGCGCAATTCGGATTCGTGCCATTGCCAGGCGCTCAGGACACAGTTCATAGGCCGTTTTTTCTGCGGGATTCAGGGTTTTTTCCGGACTTGCCTATTCTTCCACGATTCCATGAAGGCCAACAGTTTGTCGCGACGCACCTGGCCAGGGATGAACATGACGATCTCGCCGTTGGGGTCGTAAAGATAGGAGGTGGGATAGAAATCCACCGGACCGACCTGGCGGAAGGGGCTTGCAGGGTCGCGGCGGGAGCCGCCGGCAACGGTGGCGGTGGCCTCGAAGTTGTGTCGGGTGATAGTCTCGCGCACGACGTTCGCGTCCGGTCCGTAGTCCAGACCGATGCCGATGACCGCGAAGTCCGGGCGTTTGGCCAGTTCGTTGAGCAGCGGCACCTCGGCCCAGCACATCGGACACCAGGGCGCCCAGAAATTGACCAACACCCATTTGCCCTTGAAGTCCGACAGGCGCAACGCCTTGCCATCGATATCGGTGAACTGGAAGTCGATGGCCTTCTCCGCCCAGGCTGCCGGGAGGAGGAAAACGCTCAACAGACAGACTGCAAAGAATCGCAAAAGAGTTTTCATGATGACATCCCTTGTTTCGGGGTGCCGCCCCCTTTCACCCACACATAAAACATGGGCAGATAGAAAAGGGTGAGCACGGTGCCCAGCAGCAGCCCGCCGATGGCGGTATCGGCGAGCGGCGACAGCCGCTCCAGGCCGACGGCGTGTTCCAGGGCGATGGGCAGCATGCCGGCCGAGGTGCCGAAGGCGGTCATCAGGATCGGACGGTAGCGCAGGCGGATGCTGTCCAGGGCCGCGTCCATGGCGTTGCTGCCCTGTTTTTCGCGCTCGTGGATGAAGTCCACCATGAGCACGGAGTTCTTCACCACGATGGAGAACATGAGGATGATGCCCAGAATCGCCGGCAGCGCCATGGCCTTGTCGAACAGCAACAGGCCCCAGGCCGCGCCCATGGCCGCCAGCGGCAGGGTGAGCATGGTCACCCCGGCCAGTTTCAAACTGCCGTAGGCCGGCACCAGGACGGTGAACAGGAGCAGCATGCCCAACATCATGCCGGCCATCATGGCCATGCTCGATTCGGTGCCCACGCCGTTGTCGCCCGCCTCGACGAGGCTCACCCCCGGCGGCAGCACGGCGCGGGCGGCGGCTTCGGCCTCCGCCGCCAGCACGCTGGTGGGCGCTTTCTCGCGCCAGGCGAAGACGTCCAGGCTGTATTTCAGGTGGTCGCGGGTGAGCAGCGAGGCGGTGGCCTGCTCGCGCAGCCGGCCGATCTCGCCCAGCGGCACGCTGCCGCCGGCCGGCGTCTGGATGGGCAGCAGACTCAACGCCCCCGGCTCCGCCCGGTAGGGTGCGGCGAAATAGGTGCGCACCGGGATGGCGGTGACCGTGGCGAGCTTGGAAAGGCTGGCCGGCGCGCCGCCCTTCAGGGGCAGTTGCGCCGCCACCGTCTCGGGGGTGAGGCCGAACGCCCTGAGCTTGTTCTCGTCCAGCTCCAGCACCGTCTCGCGGGTATCGGCGTCCCAGGCGGTGGATACCGAGGTGAGGCCGGGCACCCGGGCCAGGGCGGCGCGCACCCTGGCGGCGGCCTCGGGCAACAGGCGCCAGTCCTCGGCATAGAGGCGGATGTTGACCGGCGCCTTGACCGTGGACATGGGCGTGATGCCGAAGCCGAAGGCGTCCGCCGACACCACGCCGGGGATGGCGGCGAGCCGCCGGCGCAGGTCGGCCTCGATCTGCCAGGTGGTGGCGGCGCGCTCGAAGCGGGTGACATAGTGCAGGGTGTAGGTGGCCTCGGCCGGGATCTGGCCGCCGGCGAGCGACAGCACGCCCGGCTCGGCGCCGTAGGCCACGCTCCAGCGCTTGAGGCGCTCGTCCTGGGCGAGCCCCGCCTCGAAGGCGGCCAGCCGGGCCTCGGCCGCCGCCACCGGCTCGTTGCCGCTGAACTTGACGCGCGCCTTGACGATGCCGCTGTCCATGGGCGGCAGGGCGTCGCGGCCGACGAGCGGCATGATGAGGACGAAACTCGCCACCAGCAGGGCATAGGCCGGCAGCACCACCGCCAGTCGTCTCGCCAGTCCCCCCTCGAACACCCAGGCCACACCCTTCGGATAGAGCGTCGCGCCAGGCCCCAGGGTGCGCCGGTAGAAGCGCTCCATGGCCCGCTCCCAGCCGGCCTTCTGCGGCAGCCCGTTGCGGTACCAGAACACCGACAGACGCGGGATGAAGGTCACCGCCACGAAGTAGGAGGCGAACACGGCGACGATGAGCGGGAACACCAGGTGCTTGAACATTTGCTCGGTGAAGCCGCCGACGAACATCAGCGGCCCGATCACCACCGCGGTGGCCAGCGTGCCGACGAGCACCGGGAAGATCACCTCCTGGGTGCCCTGGCGGATGGCGGTGGTCACGTCCTCGTGCAGTTCCTCGAGGTGGCGCTCGATGTTCTCCAGCACCACCACGGCGTCGTCCACCAGCATGCCCAGGGCCAGGATGATGGCGGTGAAGACGATGGTGTTCATCTCGCGGCCGGTGAGCCACAGCACCGCCAGGGTGATGAGGAACACCAGCGGGATGGACACCAGCGCGGTGACCACCGCCCGCCAGTTGCCCAGGAAGAACAGGATGACCAGGCTGGTGAAGATCACCGCGTCGCGCAGGGCCTCCAGCATGTTGCTGTTGGAGGTCTGGATGAGCTCGCCCTGGGTGTCGGCCACAGTGAATTCAAGGCCGGGATAGCGTGCCTCCAGCGCCGGCAACTGGGCCATGACCTCGGCGATGGCCGGGGCCACGGCGCCACCGGGCGGGCGCTGCACGGCCAGCGCGATGGCCGGGATGCCATTGGCGTGGAAGGCGCTGTAGCGCTCGGCATGGGCCAGCGTCACCCGCGCCACGTCGCCCAGGGTGAGACCCGGCGCGATGGGCAGGGCCGCGAGCCGGGCGGCGTCGCCGCGCTCGCCGTAGACCGTCAGGGTGGTGGCCTGGCCCGCGCCCTGCAGGCGGCCCAGCGGCCAGTCGCGGTCGAGCCTGGCCAGCAGGTCCTGGAAGGCGGCCTGGGTCAGGCCGTGGCGGGCCAGTTTCAGCGGGTCGAACTCCACGCGCAGGGCCGGCTCGTAGCCGCCGAACACCTCCACGTTGGCCACGTGCGGCTGGGTCACCAGGGCGGCCCTGAGGTCGTTTTCCGCCAGCAGGCGCACCTGCGCCAGATCCAGGCCGCTGCCGGGCCTGGGCGATACCGCCAGCACCAGCACCGGGTTGGTGAACGCGCCCACCGGATGGATCGCCGAGGGCGGCGCTTCCGCCGGCAGTTTCGCCCGGGCGCGGGTGAGCGCGTTGGCCGCTTCCACCAGGGCGGCATCGAGGCCCTTTTCGTACTCGAACTCGGCCTTGACGATGGACAGCTCGTTGCGGCTGGTGCTCTCCACGTTGCGGATGCCGGCGAGGGTGTAGAGCTCCTGCTCGATGGGCCGCGACACCTTCTGCGCCACGGTCAGCGCCGCGGCGCCCGGCAGTTGGGTGATGAGGGTGACCTGCGGCCGCTCCATGTCCGGGTACATGTTGCGCGGCAGGTTGAGGTAGCCGATCGCCCCCAGCAGCGAGGCCAGGCCCAGCACCACGGCGAGCAGCAGCGGGCGGGCGTGGAAGAAGCGGAACATGCTAGTCCCTCACCCTCTCTCCCATCCTCTCTCCCCGAGGGAGAGAGGCGGTCCGGACCGGGAGAAGGGACCGAGCCTCCCCTCCCCCCCGGGGGGAGGGGCCTGGGGAGAGGGGCCGTGCACCGTCAGCGGCGCCCCGGCCAGCGCCCGGGCGAGGATATCGGGGCTGGCGCAGGCGATCTCGGCGCCGTCGAGGGCCTGATCGGCCAGGGCCACGCCCTCGTCGCCCTCGGCCGCGAGGCGGGCGGCGACCGCGACGGCCCTGCCGCCGTCCAGACGCACCAGGCGCGCGCGGCCGTCCCCGACCGCCAGCAGGCAGTCGCGGGGGATCACCAGGGCAGCCTCGGCGCGGAACACCTCCAGGCGGGCGTCCACCCGCGCGCCCGGCAGCCACTCAGCCTTGACCTGCCCGTCGCGTGGCGACTCTCGAAACTCCCCTCGCCCGCTTGCGGGAGAGGGGTTGGGGGAGAGGGAGGCGGGCGGGACATGCCTGCCCGGGGGCGTCATCCCGAAACCATGCCCGCCGGCCCGGGCCTCGAAGCGGGCCATGCCCTGCCCCACCGCCTCGGGCCAGGGTTTGAGGGCCAGACGCTGACCGTCGACCTGCAGGGCTCTTGCCGGTAAGTCTTGTGGCAGGGAGACCAGCAGGCGTACCCCCGCGCCCGTGTCCATGAGCTTGACGAGGGGCTTGCCCGGTGCGGCCAGGTCACCGGCCTGGGCCAGACGCTGCGTCACCACGCCGTCGAAGGGGGCGCGGATGACGGCATAGCCGAGGTTCTCCCGCGCCGCCCGGGCCTGGGCCTCGCTGGCGTGGAGCAGGGCCCGGTAGTTGTCGCGCGCGGACTGGGCGGCGGCCAGACGCGCCTGGGCGGCGGCCTGCGCGGCCTGGGCCGCCTGCACCTGCTCCAGGGCGGCGCCGCCGAGTCTCTCCAGGGCCGCGAGGCGCTCGGCCCGGTCCGCCTCGCTCTGTGCCAGGGCGCGGGCGGCGGCCAGCTCCGCGGCGAGGCTGCCCTCGCGCAGGCGGGTCTCCGCCAGTTGCGCCTCGGCGCGCGCCAGATCCGCCTCGGCCTGGGAGACGTCCAGACGCGCCAGCACCTCGCCCTTCTTCACCCGCTCGCCCTCGTAGCGGGGCAGCTCCAGCACGTAGGCGGAGAAACGCGAGGCCAGCACGGCGTCGCGCAGGGCCAGCACCTCGGCGCTCACCGGCCGGGTCAGCACGGCGGGGCCGGCCTCGAGGCGGCGGGATTCCAATACCACGGGCGGGATGCCGGCGGCGGGCCGGGCGGCCACCGCCTCGCGCTTGTGCTTCAGGGCGAAAAAGGCGCCGGCCACAGCGAGGGCGATGAGGACGAGGAGGACGAGCTTCTTCTTCATTTGGGGTCCAGGGTGGCAATGTAGGTCTCCGGGGCCAGGCCGATCACCACCTGCGCGGCGGACCAGGCCGCGGCGGCCCGCGCCCGCGCCTCGGCGCGGCGCGAACGGGCCTCGAGCAGGTCGCGTTCGTGGCGGAACAGGTTTTCCAGGGTCTGGCTGCCCAGGCGGGTCATCTCGTGCTGCACCCGCACCTTCTCCTCGCGGTAGGCGATCTCCCGCTCCACCGCGACGGCATCGGCCAGGGCGGCGTCGTAGGCAGCCTCGAGGCTGGCGAGCTGGCGCGCCGCCTCGCGCCGGGCCGCCTCGCGGCCGGCCCCGCTCGCCTCGGCGGCGAGCCTCTGGGCATCGGCCGAACGGTAGGGCGTGGCCCCCAGGGGCAGGCTGGCCACCATACCGGCC
>CALHRD010000093.1 GCA_938038385.1 uncultured Burkholderiales bacterium | reverse complement strand
CGGCTTGCGGTTGATGGTGTTGACGATGGGTCGCAACAAAGTGTTGGCCGACAGCACGAACAAGGCACCCAGTACCGCCTCGATGATCAGGTCTGCCCCCGCTGCCGCGCCAACCGCTGCCGACCCCCACAGCGTGGCCGCTGTATTCAGGCCGCGTACATTGCCTTCTTCGCGCATGATCACGCCTGCGCCGAGGAAACCGATGCCGGATACCACGTAGGCCATGACATGCACGGCCCCCTCGTGACCGTGCAGTCGATTGGCCATGTCCACGAACAGGGCCGCACCCACTGCCACCAGCACGTTGGTGCGCAGCCCCGCTGTGCGTTGCCGGTACTGCCGCTCGAAACCGATCAGCCCGCCGAGCACGAAAGCGGCGGCAAGGCTGATCAGGGTATCGAGCAGGGAGGTCGGGTTGATGTTGTGAATTGCCTCCATGCTCGGCTCCTTATTGCCAGCCGTAACGGCGGAAGTAGAGACCCTTCATAGCCTGGGTCAGCCCCATATAGGCCAGCAGGATCATGGGCAGGAACACAAAGTACAGCGGCGGCAATGCTTGCAGCTTGAAGTAGTGCGCCAGCGGTCCCATCGGCAGAAAGATGCCGATGGCCATGATCACCGCCGTCATCACCAGCAGCGGCGTGGCGGCTCGGCTCTGGATGAACGGTATCTTCGCCGTGCGGATCATGTGCACGATGAGGGTCTGCGTGAGCAGGCCCTCGACGAACCAACCGGATTGGAACAGGGCCTGTTCGGCCACGGTATCGGCGCCGAACACGAACCACAGCATGGCAAAGGTGAGGATGTCGAACACCGAGCTGATCGGCCCGAAGAACAGCATGAAACGGCCGATGTCGGCCGGGTTCCAACGTTGCGGCGCGGCGAGCTGCTCGGCGTCCACGCGGTCGAAGGGAATGGCGACCTGGGAGATGTCGTAGAGCAGGTTCTGCACCAGGAGCTGCAGGGGCAACATGGGCAGAAAGGGCAGGAAGGCGCTGGCCGCCAGCACCGAGAAGACGTTGCCGAAGTTGGAGCTGGCGGTCATCTTGATATACTTCAGCATGTTGGCGAAGGTGCGGCGGCCCTCCAGCACGCCCTCTTCCAACACCATCAGGCTCTTTTCCAGCAGGATCAGATCGGCCGCCTCCTTGGCGATGTCCACCGCCGAATCCACCGAGATGCCGATGTCGGCGGCGCGCAGGGCGGGTGCGTCGTTGATGCCGTCGCCCATGAAACCGACCACGTGGCCATTCGCGCGCAGGGCGCGGACGATGCGTTCCTTCTGTGCCGGGGTGAGGCGGGCGAATACATGATGGGTCTCGACGGCGCGGCTGAGCTGCGCCTCATCCAAGCGTTCCACATCGGTGCCCAGGAGGATGCCATCCGCTGCGATGCCCACCTCGCGGCAGATCTTGGCGGTGACCCGTTCGTTGTCGCCGGTCAGCACCTTGACCGCCACGCCGTGCTCGGCCAGCGCCTTGAGCGCCGGGGCCGCCGATTCCTTCGGCGGATCGAGGAAGGCCACGTAGCCGATCAAGGTCAGTTCCGACTCATCGGCCACGCCATAGGCCTCTTTGCTCGGCGGCACTTCCTTGGCGGCTACGGCCACCACGCGCAGGCCCTCTTCGTTCAGCTCGGCGGTGACCTGGCGGATGTGCGCCAGCAGTTCCGGCGTCAGCGGCTCGATGGCGTCTTCGTGGCGCACGCGCGAGCAGACGGCGAGGATTTCCTCAACCGCGCCTTTGCAGATCAACTCGTGGTGGTCTTCGCGCTCGCTCACCACCACCGACATGCGGCGGCGGTTGAAGTCGAACGGAATCTCATCGACCTTGCGGTAGTTTATCGCCGGATTGAGTTCCTGATGTACTTCGACGTGATCGAGCACGGCCACGTCCAGCAGGTTCTTGAGCCCCGTCTGGTAGTAGCTGTTGAGGTAGGCCATCTCCAGCACCTCGTCGGACTCCTCACCCCAGGCATCGATGTGACGGGCCAAGAAAATCTTGTCCTGCGTCAAGGTGCCGGTCTTGTCGGTGCACAGCACGTCCATGGCGCCAAAGTTCTGGATGGCATCCAGCCGCTTGACGATGACCTTCTTGCGCGACAGGAACACGGCCCCCTTGGCCAGGGTCGAGGTGACGATCATCGGCAGCATCTCGGGCGTCAAACCCACGGCGATGGAGAGCGCGAACAGCAGCGCCTCCAGCCAGTCGCCCTTGGTGAAGCCGTTGATGATGAACACCAGGGGCGCCATCACCAGCATGAAGCGGATCAACAGCCAGCTCACCTGGTTCACCCCGGCCTGGAACTGGGTGGGGACTTGGTCGGCGGCGGTGACACGCCCGGCCAGGGCACCGAAGTAGGTATGGTTGCCGGTGGCCAGCACCACCGCCGTGGCCGTGCCAGAGACCACGTTGGTGCCCATGAACAGGATGTTGTCGAGTTCCAGGGGGTTGCTGGCCTGCGGGTCGCGCTGCACGGCGAACTTCTCCACCGGCATGGATTCGCCGGTCATGGCGGCTTGGGCGACGAACAGGTCCTTGGCGGTGAGCACGCGGCAGTCAGCGGGGATCATGTCGCCCGCCGACAGCACGACCACGTCCCCCGGC
>CALHRD010000092.1 GCA_938038385.1 uncultured Burkholderiales bacterium | reverse complement strand
AAGCGACGACGCCGCAGGGTCGCCCCCTGCAAGGAGGAGCGACAAAGCCGGGCACTGTCCTGGGCCGGCAAGCGGGCGCGTAGCGATCTCACCACATGGGTGAGTGCGAACGAAGGCAAAATCGTCAGCATGATCAGGCTGTTGCGAAACGAATGGAGCGGTTAACTGAGGTTTTTAGGATTATAGGTGCAGTCAGGCCGACAGCAGGCCCTTCAGGTAGGCCAGGGCGAGCCATAGCCACAACAGCATGAAGAAGGCGACGTAGGGGATGTGCCGGTTGATGATCGCCGCCGGCAGGATCGCACGCACCGCCCGGATGGCAGGCCGGGTGATGACCTGGAAGATGCGGTAGATGAAGTTCTCCTCGCGCCTGCGCCCGGCCAGCAGGCCGACGATGCCCTGGCCCAGCAGGCCCAGGCCCGCTACCTCGACCAGGGCGCGCAGGACGGAGACGAGGAAGAGCAGGGTCTGGGACATGGGGCGTTGCGGGGCTGGAGGCGGCATTGTAGCCGAGACCGGCACTTGCCCGCTTGGCCGCGCCGGCTGAAAATCGGGCTTTGCACCGGAGCTGTGATGAATTTCGATGCCTGGCGCCACTGCCTGCGCGGGCGCCTGATGACCCGGCTGCGCCAAGTCGATGCCGCCATCCGCGCCTATCGGGACGCCCTTGCGGCGGACCCCGCCAACCTGCGTGCGCTGGCCACCATGGGTTATCTGCACGCCCGGCAGCAGCGCTACGACCTGGCCGAGCCCTGTCTGCAACGGGCGGTACAGCTCGCGCCGGCGCACGCCGATCTCTGGTTCAACCTGGGCTTCGCCCAGGACAAGGCCGGACGCCATGCCGCGGCGATCGAGTCATTCGCTGCGGCCGTGCGGCTGAATCCCAAGCTCGACCGGGCCTGGTACGGCATGGGTCTGGCCCACGCCGCCCTCGGCCGGCACCAGGAGGCCGCCCGCTGCTTCAGCGAGACCACCGGCCTGCAGCCCATGAACGGCCACGCCTGGTATGCCCTGGGCATGGCTTGGCACCACTGCCGCGAGCCGGACAAGGTCAAGGAGGTGGCCGAGCACATGGTCCGCTTCGACCCGCAGATGACCCGCAAGCTGATCCAGGACTGCGGGCGGGCCGACCTCGCCCACCTGGTCGCTCACCTGGCCGATTGGGGACGCTAGCGACAGACTCATTCCCGCAGCAGGGCCGCCTGGTCGGTGCGCTCCCAGGGCAGCGCCAGGTCCATGCGTCCGACCTGGCCGTAGGCCGCCAGCCTGCGGTAGAAACCACCGCGGTGGATCGTGGGCAGATGACGCAGGCTGTAGGCGCGGATGATGCCGGCGGGGCGGAAATCGAAGTGAGCGCGGATACGCTCGGCCAAGGCCTCGTCCGGCAGGCGGCCGCTGCCGAAGGTCTCCACCTGCACGCTGACCGGCTGGGATTGGCCGGGCGAATAGGTCAGCTGCACCTCACAGGCGCTGGCCAGACCGGCCGCCACCACGTTCTTGGCGGCGTGACGCGCGGCATAGGCGCCGACGCGGTCGATGCGGGTGGGGTCCTTGCCCGAGAGGGCGGATTCGCTCTGCCGGCAATATTCGCCGTAGCTGTCGATGGCGTTCTTGCGGCCGGTGAGGCCCGAGTGCACGGCCGGGCCGCCGTCGATCAGCGGGCCCTCGGGGTTGACGTAGATGGCGGTGCCGCGGTCGGGCCGGATGGCCTCGTCCTGGAAGGCGAGCTCGACCACCTGCGCCATGAGGTCGTCGCGCAGGCGCTCGGCGGCCACGGCCTGCCCCTGCCGCTGTCCGGCGACCAGGGTCAGGCTGTGGATGCGCCAGGGGCGACCGGCACGATATTCCACCCCGACCTGGCACTTACCGTCCGGGGAGAGGTAGGTGAGCTGCCGTTGCTGACGGGCGGCAGCCAGGCGACGGGCGAGCTTGTGCGCGAGCCAGATCGGCAGCGGCATGAGCACGGGGGTCTGGTCACAGGCGTAACCGAAGACGTTGGCCATGTTGTGGGCCGGTATGCGCTCAAGGGCGGCGTCGTCGAGCTCGCGTTCGTCGTCCAGCCGCATGGGTGGCAGCTCGGTGAGGCTGGTCATCACCGTGCAGGTGTCGGCATTGAAGTCCTCGCCGGTGTAACCGACCTGGCGGATCACCTGGCGGGCCACCTCGGGGATGTCCACCGTGGCAGTGGAGGCGAAGCGGGCGGCGATGAACAGGATGCCGTTGGAGACGGCGCATTCCGCCAGCACGCGGCTCCTCGGGTCCTGACGCAGATAGTGATCGACGACGGCATCGGCGATCTGGTCGCAGAGCTTGTCGGGGTGGCCCTCGGTGACCGATTCGGAACTGAACATGTAGTCGCTTTTCATGATGCGCTCCCGGGCAGGGGGGCTGGCACGGCGCTGGGCGTGCCGGCGGTCTTCATGGCCTCGATGGCCAGATAGGGCAGGCCGGCGGCGGTGCCCACCATCAGGGCATCGGCCGGCAGAATGGGGGTGGTGCCGAGCAGGCCGCGCAGGGGTGGCAGCAGCACGGTGGCCAACTGCAGCGCGCCGCTGCCGAGCAGGGCGCGGTCTAGCCAGCGGTTTTGCGGCAGGCGTTCGGCACTGAACAGGCCGTGCGTCTCCGAGCGGCAGGAGCGGGCGTGCAGCAACTGGCTCATGGTCAGGGTCATGAAGGCCAGGGTGCTCGCCTGCGCGCCCGGGCCGTACCGCAGCAGGCCCCAGCCGTAGGCGCCCAGGGCGCCGGCGGTGAGGGCGGCCGCCTCCAGTCCGTAGCGGCGGAAGTCCTGGGCGCGGATGATGGGCTCGTGCGGGTCCCGGGGCGGACGGCGCAGCACGTCCGGCTCGGGCGGGTCCATGGACAGGGCCAGGGCAGGGAAGACGTCGGTGAGCAGGTTGATCCACAGCAGCTGCATGGTGTTGAGCGGCTGCCCCAGGCCGCCGGCGACGGCGATGAAGGTCAGCCCGATCTCGCTGATGTTGGACGACACCAGGTAGTGGATGGACTTGCGGATGTTGCCGTAGATCGTGCGGCCCTGGGCCACGGCCAGGATCATGGTGCCCAGCTCGTCGTCCTCCAGCACCACGTCGGCGATGCTGCGCGCAACCTCGGTGCCACCGCCGGCCTTGGCCCCGCCCATGGCCACGCCGATATCGGCCGCCTTCAGGGCCGGGCCGTCGTTGATGCCGTCGCCGGTCATGGCCACCACCCGGCCGGCGCGCTGCAGCGCCTGCACGATCTGCAGCTTGTGCGCCGGGCTGACGCGGGAGAAGATCTCCACCTTTTCGGCCAGGGCGGAGAGCAGCGGCGGATCGATGCGGTCGATCTGGGAGGAGTCGAGGATCTCCAGACGTTCGTCGCCCGAGAGGTCGAGCTGTCGCCCGATGGCATAGGCGGTCGCGCTCTGGTCGCCGGTGATCATCACCGTCTTGATGCCGGCCTGGTGGAACAGCCCGATCAGCTCGCGCGTGCCGGCGCGGATGGGGTCGGCCAGGCCCGCCAGGCCCAGCCAGGTCAGGCCGTTGCCGTTGCCCTCGACATCCTCCAGACCATAGGCGAAGGCCAGCACGCGCAGTGCCTCGCCGGCCATGCGCGCGTTCTGGGTGAGCATGGCCTCGCGGTAGGCTTGGTCGATCTCGTGGCGGCCGGCCTGATCCTCATACCAGCGGCACAGCTCCAGCACCTGCTCCGGGCTGCCCTTGACCGCCAGCAGCCGCCGTCCGTCGCCGGCATCATGCCAGGTCGCCATCCAGGCGCGACCCTCGGAGCGGTATTCGGTACGCAGCAGGGGGTGACGGCGGCGCAGGGCCTCGGCATCCACCCCGGCGGCCAGGGTCATGGCCAGCAGTGCATTCTCGGTGGCCGAGCCTTCGATGCTCATGCGGGCCGGGGTGGTCAGCGTGCCGTTGAGCCGGCTTTCGTTGCACAGGGCGGCGACGTGCAGCAGCCTGAGCAACGCCTCGTTGGCATAGGGGTCCACCACGCCCCCGGGTGCATGGAAGCGTCCGTCCACGACCTGCAGCCGGTCGCCGTTGACCTGCACGGCAAGCACCGCCATGCGGTTTTCCGTCAGGGTGCCGGTCTTGTCCAGGCACATCACCTGTACCGAGCCCAGGGTCTCGACAGCGGCGAGCTGGCGGATGAGGACGTGCTTGCGGCGCATCTGTCTGAGCCCCAGGGCCAGGGTGGTGGTGGCGACGGTGGGCAGACCTTCGGGCACCGCCGCCACGGCGAGCGAGATGGCGGCGCGCAGCATGGGCAGGAAGCCGTAACCGCGCAACAGGCCGACGGCGAACACCCCGCCGCAGATGGCGAGCGAAATCCATACCAACTGATTGCCCAGCCGGTCGAGCTGCCGCTGCATCGGCGTCTCGGGCGGCCGGGTCTCGCCCACCAGGGCCTGGATCAGGCCCAGCTCGGTGGCGTGGCCGGTGGCCACCACCACCGCCAGGCCGCTGCCGCCGGTGACCAGGGTACCCATGTAGACCATGTTGCAGCGGTCGGCCAGGGGAATGTCGGCCGCCGTGAGGGCGGCGACACGCTTGGCGACCGGCAGGCTCTCGCCGGTCAGCGCCGACTCGTCCACGCTCAGTTCCTTGACGCTCACCAGGCGGGCATCGGCGGCGACCAGGCAACCCGGGGTCAACAGCAGCATGTCGCCCGGCACCACCTCTGCCGAGGGTGTCTGCTGCACGCGCCCATCGCGCAATACCGGCACCGGCGGCCGGGGCAGCGTGGTCAGCGAGCCGATGATGCCTTCGGCCTGCGACTCGGTGACGTAGCCGATACCGGCGTTGATCGCCACCACGCCGAGGATGACGGCGGCGTCGCCCAGCCCGCCGGTGGCGGCGGAGAGCAGGGCCGAGGCCCCCAGCAGCCAGACCGGCAGGCTGTCGAACTGGCCCAGCAGGATGGCCAGGCGCGATCGCCGCTCCGGTTCGGGCAGCCGATTGGGGCCATACCGCGCGCGCCGCGCTTGGGCCTCTACAGCGCTGAGGCCACGGCTGAAATCGACCTGCTGTGCGGCCAGCACCGCCTCGGTGGGCAGCGTGTGCCAAAGCGCGGCAGGCTGTACCTGCCGTGGTCGCGATGCGACGACGGCGGTGTGCGGCGGCGTCACCGTCTTGACGGGGCGAGGTTGGCCGCCTGGCGTCGCCGCCTGCCAAGTCGGCATCGCGCCTGCCGCCATACGCCGCAGGGAGGTGGGCTCTGGTGCAGCCTCGGCGCCCACGCTGTCGCCGATGAGGGCAAGGAGTTCGGCCAGGACCTCCTCCAGCCTGCGGGCAGGGTCGTAGTGCACCAGCATGGTGCCGGTGAGGACGTTGGCCGAACCGAGGCGGATGGCCGCATGCCCGGCCAGGGCGGTCTCGATGCCGCGCCGTGCCGCTTCGTTGCGGTACAGCCCGCGCACCCGCAGCCGCGCCCGCCCTGCCACCAGGGCATGAACCACCTCGATTGGCGCAGGTGCATTCATGAAAAGTTACCGGGCCGGGGCTGTGTCCCCGCCCGCGGGGCAGGCATGACGCCGCCCGCAGGGGTTAGACCGCGCTCACCCGTTTGGCCTGTAGCCCCTCCGCCGCCACTTCCTCCAGAAAGGTCACGGCCATGCCGGCCTGCAGGTGCTCGAATTGGGGATGCACCACGTTGTCGCGGCTGAAATACAGTTCCCTGCCGTCGGCTGTGGCGATGAAGCCATACCCCTCCTCGGCCAGGATGCGTGCGACCCGGCCCTGGATGAGCGGTTCGTGCGTCTTGACGTCGCCGCGCTGCTTGCGCGCGAAGTCCTCCAGCCGCCGCTTGGCCGCGTCGAAGGCATCGCGCAGCACGACGTAGAGATCCTCGCCGTGGTCGCGATCGACGACGATCTCGCTGCCGGGCACGGTCATGTCGATGCGCACCTTGAACTGCTTGCCCTGATGTCTGTGCTTGCCGTCCAGTTCCACCACCACGCGGCAACGCATGATGTCGGGATAGAACTGATCGAGCTTGTCCACGCGGCTGCGGATGTCGGCCTCCACCGCATCCGAATGCGGGATGTCGCGCATGACGATCTGCAGGGGTAGTTTCATGTTTGTCTTCCTTCTGCCAGTCATTTACGGGATGCTTGTTCCCGGTCCATCTCGCGGCCGATGAGGCGGGCCATCTCACCCATCTCCTCGGCCAGCAGGATCAGCAGGTCATCGAGGGTGACGATGCCCTGCAGCCAGCCGTCCCGGTCCACCACCGGGAGCCGCCGGATGCCCTTGTCGCGCATGTAGCGGATGGTCTCGAACACGCCTTCCGTCTCACGCACGGTGGCCAGTTCCGCGCTCATGATGTCGCCCACACGCAGGGTCTCGGGCGCCACCTGCATGGCCACCACCTCGATGACGATGTCGCGGTCGGTGACGATGCCTACCGGCCTGCGCAGCCCGGAAGGCGCGTCCACCACCACCAGATCGCCGACGTGATACTGGCGCATCAGGCGGGCAGCCTCGATCACCGGGGCCTCGCGTTCCACGATCACCACCTCGCGGTTGCATATCTCACCGATTGCCATGTTGCCCTCCGTCTGTGTGTACGACCCTGGTTGGCACCCCTGAGGGCGCCGCCCACCGCGGCGTGGTGCTGGCTGGCGATCGCGGCCGGTTCCGCCGTGTCTCCACGCCCGCTGCGCGGGTTGCCAGGCGCATGCCGTGTCCGATAGTTTCATTAAAGAACCGGTTACCGATTCCGGCAAGCAGACCTATGCCTTCGAGACCCAGGTCCGGCGCATCTGCGTCTCGCCCTTTCTATCCCCCTGAATCCGTGTCGATCACGACCACCCCGGTATAGGTCGGACTCTGGTGCGACGGGTTGGGTGTCGGGCTGAAGCCCGACCTATAAGCCCAGATTGTCCATTAGGCGGCCCTACGGGCCTACGCGCGCCCTGGCGGTCGGAGCGCGGCCATTTCGTGCGCTTGCTCGTCGGCCACAGGCACGGCTATGGCCTCCTCCCAACCGCCCGAACTGCCTCGCGCTCCACCTCGCCATCATCGCGCGTCCTGATGGACAATCTGGGCTGAAAGCCGACCTGCGGACGGGGTGGCTACGGTCTGGGCGGGCGTGGCACCGTCAACATCGCGGCCAGGCATAGGGCGCCGGCTCGAGCGCAGTCTCGCCGCCCAGGATCAGGGCGGCGATCAGCTCCGCCGCCGCCGGCGCCATGGTCAGGCCATAGCGGTAATGCCCGGCGTTGAGGAACAGATTCTCCACCTCAGGATGGCGGGCGATCACCGGCAAATTGCCCGGAGAGCCTGGACGCAGTCCGGCCCACTGCCGCTCCACGGCTGCCCGCCGCAGGTCGGGACAGGTCTCCAGGGCAAAGGTGAGCAGGGTCTCGCCCGCCTCGTCGGTGGTGGACTTGTCGAACCCCGCCTCCTCCAGCGTGCTGCCGACCAGCACGCGACCATCCGCCCTGGGCACCAGGTAGCGGCCGCTGCGGTAGACGATGCAGGGCAGCAGGCCCGGCCGACCGGCCAGCAGCAGGATCTGGCCGCGCACCGGGCGGATGTACAGCCCCAGGGCCAGCTTGCCCAGCAGGCCCTGACTCCAGGCCCCGGCGCAGACCACCGCCCGGCCGCAGGCGATGCGACCGGCCGCGGTCTGCACGCCCATGAGTCGGCCATTGGCCACCTCGAGCCTTGTGACCGCCCTATGCGGCAGGACCTGCACGCCGAGTGCGCGGACGGCCGATTCGAGCAGGCGCGCGAGACGCGGATTGCGCACCTGCGCCACCTCCGGCAGCCAGAGACCGCCCTCGGCGAACGAACAGGTATGCACGAACTCGGGCGGCGGGGCCTCCACCCGCCGGCCGTGCCGCTCACCCCAGGCGCGGGCCGCTGTCGTCTCGTCCGTGTCCGCCACCAGCATGCCGCCGACGAGATATTCCGCGTCCAGGCCGGTCAGGCCCTGCAGCCTCTCGATCCACTCGGGCCACAGGGTCCGGCCGCGCTCGGCCAGCGCAACCACCGGCTCGGGATAGTGCCAGGGCAGCAGCAGCGAGAGGACGCCGGCCCCCGCCCAGGTCGACTCGCGCGCGACCGGCCCCCGGTCCAGCACGCACACTCCGAGGCCGCGCGAAGCCAGGGCCCAGGCGGTGGCCAGCCCGCTCACCCCGGCGCCGACGACGAGGACATCCGTGGTCATGGGTGCTGAAGACATGCCGTTCATTCTAGCAACTCGGCCATTCGTCGCCGCCCGCTGCGCCGCTCCCCTCGGTTGCATAAACTATGCACGCGTAGTCCACAATCCGGGAAAACCCCAAGGTCCATGACAATCCGAGCGCAATCCGGAGTCACCCTCATCGAGCTGCTGGTCACCCTCAGCATCGCCGTGATCCTCATGACCATCGCGGTGCCGGGGTTTCAGGACTTTTTCCGGCGCAACCGGGTGGAGGCTGCAACCAGCGATATTGTTGCGGCTCTGAATTACGCGCGAAGCGAGGCGATTCGGCGCGGCGTGCGCGTAAGCGTATGCGGCAGCAGCAATCCGAACGCGGCGAATCCTACGTGTGAGGACAACAAATGGGCTGAAGGCTGGGTTGTATTCGTTGACAACAGTCATCTTACTGGTAATGCGGCAGGTGTATTCGACTCAGGCCAAGATGAAGTGCTGCGTGTATCCGGCCCACTGCCAGATGGTGGCAGTATCAGTGGTGGTACGAATTTCGCACGCGCGGTTTCCTATCTAGCCAGTGGTATCAGTCAAGGCATCAAGGCAGGGGGCACAACCGGCCTCGCCAACGGCAGCCTGACAGTCTGCAAGGACACCTATGGCAGACAGATTGCAATCAATAACACAGGGCGAATCAGTGTGAGCGCCTACACGTGCACATGAGAAGCGGGCCCGCAGCACATTCAATCTCCAAATGCGAGGGTTTCAGCCTCCTGGAGGTGCTGGTGACCGTACTCGTTCTTTCTCTGGGCATCCTGGGACTTAGTGGGCTGCAGGTCACTGCCATGAAGAATAGTTACAGCGCGTTGCTTCGTGCCCAGGCTGCGCAATATGGATATGACATCGTTGATCGTATGCGGGTAAACAGGCAGCAGGCAATAACTGAAGGGTATGTCCTCGATATGGGAGCAACGACGAGTACTAAGTCAGGCCTGGCGAAGGCCGATGTGGATGAATGGCTGGCGCAGGTATCCGCCGCTTTACCCTCTGGCGAGGCTGATATCAAGGTCACTGCTGACGGCGTAGCGACGGTCATTATCAAATGGAACGAGTCGGCCATGGGTAACACGCTGACTCACAGCGAGTGCCCTCCGCCACAGACGAAGGGCGAGGTCTGTTTTCGTCTGGTTACTGAGCTATGACACCAGGCCTAATACAAAATAGCCGGCTCAAAGCTGACAGACAAACCGGTCTGACACTCGTAGAGCTGATGGTCGGCATGGCCCTTGGCCTGCTGGTGGTGGCTGCCTTGGGATACCTTTACGTGGGAAATAGACAGACCTACCGAACCCAAGACGCTGTGGCCAGGATTCAGGAAAATGGACGTATTGCCATGGAATTTTTCAGCCAGGATCTACGCATGGTTGGATACATAGGTTGTGCCAATCTTTCAGAACTAAAACCAGTAATACACACTGTGGATACAGTCAAAAAGCTGCTGCCGGCCAAGAGCGATACAGAACTCGACACTAGTGTCGCGCTTGAGGGCAAGCACGTGTTCAGGGGTTTCGAGTCCAATTGGGCGAAAGTGGATCGGAACATGGATGGAGCGATAAACGACAGTGACAAGCTCATCGACTATGTCGCCAATACCGACACACTGTTAATCCTCCGGCCGGCAAATGAAATCACCATCTTGACTGCAAGCATGGCCTCGACAACGGCCGATATACCTATCGGAGCCAACAAGATCTCTTATAAGCCAGGCGATTTGGCACTAGTCGCCGATTGCCTTAGTGCAGATTTGGTCATCGCTACGGAGAACGGTACGACGGCCTTCAAGCACGGTTCCACCCTAAGTAAGGCCTATGGAACGGATGCCATGTTAATGCCCCTGGATGCGACCATCTATTACATCAGAAGCAAATCAGGGGGTGGACGTGCCCTTTATCGGCTGCCTTGGCGCGGTAATCAATGGCAGAACAGTGAGGAAGTCGTGGACAACGTTGAGGCCATGCAGATCGTCTATGGCCTGGACACGAATGGTGACGGCAGCGTGGACGACTACCGCAAGGCCGACACAGTCACCGATTGGAGCCGGGTGTTAGCGGTGCGTGTGAGTCTATTGCTCAGGAGCAATGAGGACAATCTGGCAACCAATGTTCAGACCTATTCCTGGGACAGCGACAACGACGGCAAATTGGATGACCCGGTCACTGCCACAGATCGCCGTCTTCGTTATGTCTACACGACCACTATCGCTCTACGCAACCGTATGGTCGGAATGCCTTGAACCATGGCCCATCTTACAGTCATCAACTTCCTACCGAAGCGCCAGTCCGGCGCCGCCTTGGTCATGGGCATGATCATCATGGTCCTCCTCACCCTGCTGGGCCTGACCGCGATGGGCACCAGCCTGCTGGAGGAGCGCATGGCCGCCAACGCCCGCGACCGCATCCGCGCCTTCCAGGCCGCGGAGGCTGCCTTGCGGTTCTGCGAGTCGGCCGTCACCCCCACCACCGTGTTCAACAACAGCAATGGGTTGTATCAGCCCGCTGCAGCGGGGACCGCCCCGCGCTGGGAGACGGTGGATTGGAAGTCCGATAGCGCCGTGCAGAAATACCCTGGTACGCTGCCTCTGATAGAGGATGTTAACAACCCACGCTGCATCGCCGAGGATCTCGGTGTCGTCGTCAAGGAGGGCCTGCGCATGGGGGTGCCGACCGGGCCCAGCTATGGCTACTACCGGGTCACGGCGCGGGGGCTGGGGGCGACCGACAGGACGGTGGTCATGCTGCAGACCACGCTGAAACTCGAGAAATAGGACAGACGGGAGGTCATCATGGGCAGGCCAGGCACCATCCGCCGTCACTACGGGAGACTGGGCTGGCTCGGCGCCCTCCTTGTGCTACTTCCGCTGCCGGGCTGGGGCGAGGTGGCGCTGGCCACCAAGCCGATCATCATCCCCTCGCCGCTGCCCCCCAACGTCGTCCTGACCGTGGAGGAGGCCGGCACCATGCGGCGCGGCGTACCGCCCTTCAGTCCGGATGTCTCGGCCACCGACGCAAAGCGGTATAGCTATTCTTCGCACTACAACCCGCTGTACTACAACCCGGAAATCACCTATCGGGTCCCCAAGAAACCGGATGGCACCAGTTACACGACCGCCTTTGATTCGGCCTGGAGGAACGGATACGACACCGGCTCGGGGACGATAAACCTGGGCACAGCGTACCGGCCGACCTACGCCTATGACCCGGTCGACAGGAAAGACACCTTTGGCCGTCATCCGGAGACCGACGTCAGCGAAGGCAAGTTTCCGGCGGTGGACGCCGCTGTTTCGGCCTATTACTACCGGTTCAATCCAGGTGCCGGCTGTGACCCAGTGCTCAACAAGGAAACGGAATCCTGCTACAGCCTGGTCTGGGTCGGCGCCACCTCCGGGCCGGGCGGCACGGACGAGCAGCAGAACTTCGCCAACTGGTATTCCTTCTACCGTACCCGTTATCTCGCCACCATCACCGCCCTGCACCTGGTCATGCCCAAACTGGAGGGCAGGATCCGCCTGGCCTGGCAGGGCACGAGCACGACCAGCGGCGATTTTTGCACCGACTTGTCGGGAAGCGCCTGCAAGGGCTGGGGCGGTGTAAACGTCGACAACGGCCTCAAACCCTTCGCGGGCACGCACAGGAACAATTTCTACCTGTGGCTGACCCGGCTCGGCAGCGGCGCGAGCCTCGGTGGTACATCGATGCGCGCGGCGATGAAGCGGGTCGGCGATCATCTCAGCAATCAGCAGCGTTACTGCGACGATCCGACCACCGTGCTGAGCATGGCCAACCCCGCCCGTTCATGTCGGGACAATGTGCACATCATGGTCACCGACGGGGAGAACCGGGACAGCTTCAGCGTGGGCGAGCTACCGGCCGGTGGGGACGTGGACAGCACGGCCTTCGCGTTGGGCGAATCGGGTTTCGCCATTGCCTACACCCCGCAAGTGCCCTACACGGACTATCCGCTCGATCCCAAGCCTTCGGCAAAGAATACATATACCCTGGCCGACATCGCCCTCTATTACTGGGCGCGGGATCTGGTCCCCGGTCTGGAGAACAACATCCTGCCCTATATACCCGATCAGACGGGCGCCACCGCGGCAGAACAGACGTGGAACCCGAGAAACAACCCCGCCACCTGGCAGCACATCGTCAATTACGCCGTGATCACCGGCATGAGCTATGTCCTCTCCGGCGATTGGAAGACCGATACCTATGACGGCAAGCAGGCCGTGGGCGAGAAGAACTGGCCATACCTGGACACGAGCACCGGTGCGATCAGTGCCGACCCCGCCCGCATCTATGACTACTGGCACGCCGCGCTCAACAGCCGTGGGCAGTTTTTCGGTGTGGACGAAGTGGACCGCCTGATCGAGGCCCTGGAGACCATCGCCCAGAGACTGGAGGCGCGCCAGGCGGCGGCAGCCTCCGTCGCCACCAATTCGACCAGGCTGGACACCGGCAGCACGGTCTTCCAGGCGCTCTACCACACGTCCGACTGGCATGGCGTGCTCACCGCCACGGCAATCAATACCGACGGCAGTCTGGGCGCGGTGCAGTGGACCGCGAATATTCCTGTCGCGAGCGAGCGCAGCCTATACACCTGGAATGGCAGCGCAGGCAGCCTGTTCACGTGGGCGGGGTTGAGCGGGGCCCAGCAGGCGGCGCTGGATGATGCCATCGAGGGCACCGTCAACGGGGTGGTGGACAATGCGGCCAAGGCCCAGGAGGTTTTGTCCTACCTGCGTGGTGATCAGAGCAAGGAACAGACCTTCAACGCGGATGGCGTGCTCACCGGTGGCACCTACCGCAGGCGCTCGTCCTTGCTGGGGGACATCGTCAACTCCGACCCGGCCTTCGTGGCAAGTCAGGATTTTGGCTACGCCGTCACGCTGGAGGGGCGGGACACGGCGACCAAACCCTACAAGAACTTCCTCGCCGCCAACAAGGACCGGGTGAAGATGCTTTACGTCGGCGCCAACGACGGCATGCTGCACGGCTTCATCGCCGGTGCCGGAACAGGCACCATGCATGCCTGCGGCGGCACCGGCACGGAAAAACTCGGGCAGGAGCTGTTCGCCTATATCCCGGGTGCCCTCGTGCCGGAGCTGCCCAAGCTCAGCGATCCGGCCTACGTGCACCGCTATTATGTGGACGGCGCCCCCTATGTCGGCGATGCTTATCTCCCGGCACTGAGTGCCGATCAACCCTGGCGTACCATCCTTGTCGGCACGACGGGGGCCGGCGGTCGGGTGGTCTTTGCCCTTGACGTGACCAACCCCTGCGAGTTCGACCACGGCAAGGTGCTGTGGGAACGAACGCCCGCCTGGGACGGCGACCTGGGCTATACCCTCAGCAAGCCGGTCATCGCCCGGCTTAACAACGGGAAATGGGCGGCGGTGTTCGGCAACGGCTACAACAGCGCCTCGGGCCGTGCCGTCCTGTTCGTTGTGGACCTGGCCGACGGCAGCCTGATCAAAAAATTCGATATCGGCGGCATCGACAACGGCATGGCTGCGCCGAGTCTGTACGACGCCAACGGCGACGGCATCACCGATTACGTCTATGCGGGCGACCTGCTCGGCCGGCTATGGAAGTTCGACCTGAGCGCAGCGACTGAGTCCGATTGGGCCGTGGCCTACGGTGGCGCACCCCTGTTCACCGCGCGCAATGCCAGCAACCAGGTGCAGCCCATCACCACGGCCGTGGAGCTGGGTGTGCCGCCCGCCGGCGTTGG
Source organism: uncultured Burkholderiales bacterium (assembly GCA_938038385.1). Classification (GTDB taxonomy): domain Bacteria; phylum Pseudomonadota; class Gammaproteobacteria; order Burkholderiales; family Thiobacillaceae; genus JANWZL01. The sequence continues at coordinate 851 of CALHRD010000092.1, read as the reverse complement.
CGGCGTCATGGTCTATTTCGGCACCGGCCGCTTCTTCGTCGATGGCGACCTGACGGATCACACCGTCCAGAGCCTGTATGGACTCCTGGACGACGGCACGACCATCGCCGGGACCGACCGCAGCCTGCTGCAGGCCCAACAGACCCTCACAGAGGGTCTGGATACGAGCGGCCGTACGGTGCGCACCGTGAGCAAGAATCCTGTGTCTTACGCCAGCCAGCGCGGCTGGTACCTGGACCTGCTGCCCCCGGGCGGCACGACTCAGGGCGAGCGGGTGGTCAGCACGCCGCGCCGCCAATTCCAACGGGTTTTCTACACCACCATGATTCCCTCCGACGACCCTTGCAGGTTTGGCGGCGAAAGCTGGGTGATGGAACTGCAGCCTGATACCGGCGGCATCACCGAGGCGAGCATCTTCGACCTGTCCCCGGGAGCGGATGCGCTGGCCGGTCTCAAGACCACGGTGGGCATCATCAAGTCATTCGAATTTCTCTATCAGGGTGGCAAGGGCGTGATGGTGGACTTGGGCAGCACGGGCCTGACCGAGAGCACGGCGATCACCCCCCCGGTGGGTGCCACAGGGCGCGTGTCCTGGCGCGAGATCATCGACTAGATGTCGGGGGTGTAGGCAGCGCATCTGTTGTGGCATGCCTCGCCTGGTGCCGTCGGTGACGGCGGTACCGTGCGCGGCCGGCATCTGGTATTTTTCACTTTTGTCGTGCCATATATTTCGGGAGGTTGAGGTGAACATGCGGCAGCGGGGCTTTACCCTGATCGAACTGCTGGTGGCCGTTGCCATCGTCGCGATCCTGGCCACGGTGGCGGTGGCCTCGTATCAGGACCACATCCGG
>CALHRD010000091.1 GCA_938038385.1 uncultured Burkholderiales bacterium | reverse complement strand
TCCCTCCCGCGGCATCGGCATCCAGCCGCACGGCGTGGTGTCGAAGTGCACCTTCTGCTACCACAAGGTTTCCAAGGCGCCCAAGGGGGTGGCGGATCTGGACGAGGACATCCCGGAACTGAAGGAATACGTGCCCGGCTGTGTGCGGGTGTGCGCACCCAAGGCCCGTTTCTTCGGCGACCTCGACAACCCGGCCAGTTACGTCAACAAGCTGATCGCCGACAAGCACGGTAGCCGACTCAAGGACGAAACCGGCAACAAGCCGCAGGTGTACTACCTCTCGGGCGGCGCCGCCAGCGCCGTACCGGGCCTGCGCAGCATGAAGGACGAAGGCTGATAGGAGACCATGATGACCGAGAATGTCAGATCCACCCCGATCCTCACGATCGCCCTCGTAGGCCTGGTGGTCACCGGCGCCTACGCATTGTTCAACCTGTTCACCCAGGGACACGCCGCCTTCAACGGCAGCAACCTGGGCCTGCACTGGACTTTCCCCATCGTCGTCTACGACTATTTCCTGCTCACCTCCACGGGGCTGGCCATGGTGGCCACCCTGGCGCTGATCTTCGGCGGCGCGCACTGCCAGCCCCTGGTGCGGCGCTGTCTGTGGCTGGCCCTGGCCGGCCTTGCCGGCGGGGTGGCGGTGCTGGCGCTGGAACTGGGGCATCCACTGCGGGCGATCTGGGCGATCCCAACCAGCTTTGCGCTGAGCTCGCCGCTCTGGTGGAAGGTGCTGTTCGTCATCGCCTACATCGTGCTCCTGCTGCTGGTCTTCACCCGCCTCAACCGGGCCGGTGGCTGGAGCGGCGGCGCGCGCGGCACGGCCACCTTGCTGCTGCTCGCCGCTCTGGGTGTGACCGGTATCGCCGGCGTGGTTTATGGCTCGATGACCATGCGCCCATTCTGGTCCAGCGGTGACGTGCCGGTCGCGTTCATCTTCGAGTCGCTGTTGGGCGGGCTGGCCTTCGCCATCTTTTTCACCTATCTGGCCCACGGCTTTTCGCAAGAGAGCATGCCCTCACCGCTCAAGGGCCTGCTCAACGGCTTGATGCCCAATGTGTTCGCGCTGGCCATCTTCGTGCACCTGATGTTCGTCTCGGCGCGCGCCCTCATCGGCCTCTATAGCAATGCGGAGGGGATGCAGGTCTGGCATCACCTGGTGTCCACACCGTTGTTCCATGTCGAACTGTGGGTCGGTCTGTTGCTCCCCCTGGTGCTGATGCTGCTCGGCACCACGCGCGCGAACGCCAAGATGCAGACCCTGGCAGCTCTGCTGGTGATGATCTCGCTGTTCATCTCGCGTTACGACTACATCCTCGGCGGACAGCTCGTACCGCTGTTCAAAGGTGCCTGGGCACCGGCGCTGTTGTCCTACAGCCCCTCTGCCACGGAATGGGCGCTGCTGCTCATGGCCATCTTCCTGGCCAACACCGTCAACGCCTGGGGCGAGAAGCAATTCCGGCTTTCCTCCTGCGAGCAGGGCAGTTGAGGTGGGGCGGCGGGAGGTGATCCCGCCGCTTTTTTTTACGGAGTCCCTATGAACGAAGCAAACGTTGCCGCGCCTGGCATCGATGCGCACAAGGCCGAGTTCTGGCTGTGTCTGGCGCGAGCCTTTCTCATACCGGCCACAGCGCAGAGCCAGGACGCCTTGCGTACCATCCTCGCCGACGACCTGGCCGAGCTTGCCTCAGTGCTCGGTTATCCCGTGACGGCAGACATCGCCCGTCTGCGCACTGCCCTGTCGGCCTGGCCCGAACCGGAGGATCTGCTCGTGCTCTACAGCCGCCTGTTCCTGGTGCCCGGCGTGGCGCACCCGCCGATCAACATGGGTGTCTACTTCGACGGCACGATACACGGCGACACCGTGCGTCGTTTGACGGAATGCTATCGGGCTTGCGGGTTAGAAAAAAGCGACACCCTTGCTGATCTGCCGGACCATGTTGCCGTACAGCTCGAGTTCGTCGCCTGGCTCCATGCTGCCCAGGCAGCAGGGCAGACCCTCCCGTTGCCTGCCCAAGAGTTCATCTCCACCTTCGTGGCTCGGTGGGCTCCCCTGTTACAACGCGACCTGGTGCAGGCCACGGCACTGTGCCCCCCCGAGAAAAATCCCTGGCTTGCGCTGGCAGATATTCTGGTGACGGCCGCGCAACAGGAAGCCCGTTTGGCAAAGAAACCGGATACATCACCCGAGCCCTCCGAAATCGAGCTTCTCCGTCAGAAATATTCTGGCCGCATGCCGACTGCCGAGGAGATCGCGACGCTGCGCGAGCGGCTTCTCGCCCAGGGGGTGAGCGCTGACCATCTCACCAAAACACCCGCCGAGCGTGATGCAGAGCGGGGCCTGCACCCTTTGACTCCGCCACAGCCGCCCAAGCACATGCCGCATTCGGCATGAAACGCAAGTGGGCACTTTTACTTTTGCTTGGCATCGCCATACCTGCCTGGGCCGAGATGGAGGGCGATACATATGTGCCTGACGGCGTGCTGGATGCGCGCTCGCGAGAGTCCATGCGCGCTCGCATTCAAGCCGAGCAGGCAGCGGAGGCCGAGCGCGAGCGGCTTCGCCAAGCCGAGTGGCGCGCCGAGCAAGCACGTATTGCGGCGGAGGCCGCCCGGCGTCCCTATCCCGAGCGTTTGTTCGAGGCCCGTTGCGGACTATGCCACGCCCCCGAGCAACTCGCGCCCTACCGCCACACCTGGCTCGGCTGGCAGGCAGTCATCGCTCGCATGCGTTGGCTCAACGGTGCCCCGCTGAGCCTGTCGGAGGGCAATGTCTTGGCGCGCTATCTGGCGGAACGACAAGGGGCACGGGGCGTTGCGGCGATGCTGGAATGGGCGGGGCTGCTTGGCGCCGCCCTGGCTTTGGTCCTGGCACCATGGCTGGCCTGGCGCAGCTTGCGCAGACGTCGATGAGGCACCGTTGCTTGGCGTTGGCTTTGCTGCTCACGCCCATGACAACCAGTCTCGCCACACCGACTGCGCCCCCGTCCGCAGCGGTCGTCCAGACGCCATCGACGGCAGCGACGGCCCTGCAGACAGGCACCACGCCCAGATACGCACGCCAGTGGAAAGCGGCCCGGCGGCCGCCGCCGCGCAACCCTGACCCACGAATCTCTGATCGGACCTCGACCGGTCTGTGTGACGGATCGTGATCTTCGTGTGGCTATTACCGACCGGTAATGGCAAGACTTTGATCCCGGTCAAGGTTGTTACCATGAGGTAATAACCTCTCCTTCCATCAAGATGATTTCAAAGGATTTCTTGATTGGCACGTGCCTTGCTAATCAAAGCACAGCGCACTGGTGCGCAGCACAACTCAGGAGACCGTTTATGACACAGGACAGCAATCAACCCGCTCAACCTGCCCGGCGGGAATTCTTCAAAATGGGCGGTGCCATCACAGCCGGCGCCGGCGTTGCCGTGGTCGGCCTGGCCCCGGCCACCGCCGAGGCGGCAGTGGACACCTCCGCCACCCTCCCCTACAAGCCCAAGACCATCGCCCGTGTCAAGACCATGAAGGTCAACCAGCCCGTGGCCTTCAACTATCCGGATGCCGCCAGCCCCTGCCAGGCGGTGAAGATGGGCACCCCGGTTCCCGGCGGCGTGGGCCCGGACAACGACATCGTCGCCTACAGCATCCTGTGTACCCACCAGGGCTGCCCGACGGTTTATGACAGCAACGATCGTTGCTTCAAGTGCCCCTGCCATTACTCCATCTTCGACGCCGAGAAGGCCGGCCAGATGGTCTGTGGCCAGGCGCCGACCAAACTGCCCCAGATCGTGCTGGAGTATGACGCCAAGACCGACATGATCGCCGCCGTCGCCGTCAACGGCCTGATCTACGGCCGCCAGGCCAACGTGCTGTAAGGAGACCTCGAACATGGCAAACGATCGTATCGTCCTCCCCCCGGTCAACGCCCAAAAGACCAACATGAGCTGCCACTTCTGCATCGTGGGCTGCGGCTACCACGTGTACAAGTGGCCCGAGAACCAGGAAGGCGGCAAGGCGCCGCACCAGAACGCCCTGGGCCTGGATTTCCGCAAACAACTGCCCCCCTTCTCGACTATCGTCTCCCCGACCCAGCAAACCGTTGTCTCGGACAAAAGCGGCCGGCGCTACAACATCCTCATCGTCCCGGACAAGGAATGCGTGGTCAACCAGGGCGGTGCCTCCGTGCGCGGGCTGCACATGGCGAGCTACATCCAGAAAGAATCGCGCCTGAAGCACCCGCGTATCCATACCGGCGACCAGTGGCTGGACACTGACTGGAATCAGGCCCTGGCGATCTACGCCGGTGTGACCAAGAAGGTGCTCGACAACAAAGGACCGCGCGAACTGGGTTTCGTCCTGTTCGACCATGGCGGCGCCGGCGGCGGTTTCGAGAACACCTGGGGCTCCGGCAAGCTGGTCTTCACGGGTCTGCAGGCCCCCATGACCCGCATCCACAACCGCCAGGCCTACAACTCCGAGTGCCACGCCACGCGCGAGATGGGCATCATGGAGCTGAACAACTCCTACGAGGACGCGGAAGTAGCCGACTGCATCATGGCCATCGGCGTCAACCCCTACGAGACGCAGACCAACTATTTCCTCATGCACTGGCTGCCCAACGTGCAGGGCACCACCATCGACAAGAAGAAGGAGTGGTTCCCCGGCGAGGAAGTGGGCGAGGGTCGCGTGATCTTCGTCGATCCGCGCAAGACCGCCTCCATTGCCGTTTGCGAGGCCACGGCCCCGGACCGCGTGTTGCACCTGGACATCGAGCCGGGCACCGACGTGGCCCTGTTCAACGGTCTGTTCACCTATGTGGTGGACCAAGGCTGGATCGACCGCGACTTCATCGCCAAACGCACCAAGGGCTTCGACGAGGCGGTCAAGGCCAACCGCATGAGCCTGGAGGAGTGCAGCAAGATCACCGGCGTGTCGGTGGAGAAGCTCAAACAGGCGGCGGAGTGGGCGTACAAACCCAAGGCCGGCGGCAAGCTCAAGCGCACCATGCACGGCTATGAAAAGGGCATCATCTGGGGCAACGACAACTATGCCATCCAGTCGAGCCTGCTCGATCTGGTCATCGCCACGCACAACGTGGGCGGCCGCCGTGGCACCGGCTGCGTGCGCATGGGCGGCCACCAGGAAGGCTATGCCCGTCCGCCACACCCCACCGGCGAGAAGATCTACCTCGACCAGGAGATCATCGCCGGCAAGGGCCAGACCCTCACCTTCTGGGGTGTGTCCACCTTTCAGACCACCTGCAACGCGGAGAACTTCCGCAATACCGTGCTGCGCCGCTCGGAAATCGTCAAGGAGGCCCTGCGCAAGGCGCGGGGCGGTACCACCGCGCAGATCGTGGACGCCATCTACGACGCCATCGCCAACAAGGGCGGGCTGTTCGTCACCAGCATCAACCTCTATCCGCACATCATGGAAGATGCGGCCCACCTGATGCTGCCCGCGGTACATCCGGGCGAGATGAACCTCACCTCCATGAACGGCGAGCGGCGTCTGCGTCTGTCGGAGCGCTTCATGGACCCGCCCGGTACCGCCAAGCCCGACTGCCTGATCGCCGCGGACATCGCCAACACCCTCAAGGCGATGTACGAGAAGGAAGGCAATGCCAAGATGGCGGCCCGCTTCAAGGGCTTCAACTGGAAGACCGAGGAGGATGCCTTCAACGATGGCTTCCGCCTCATGGGCAAGGACGACGTCGGGGGTGTGATCCACAGCCAGGGCGGCGACACCGGGCATCTGGCCACCTATGAACTGCTGCGCAAGGCCGGCAACAACGGTGTGCAACTTCCGATCAAGGAGGTGAAGAACGGCAAGCTAATCGGTACGGAAATACTTTACACCGAGAAATTCGACACCCCCGACGGCTTGGCCCATTTCAAGCCCTCGCCCTGGAAGGGCTTCTTCAAACCGGTGGAGGCACAACGCGCCAAGTACCGTTTCTGGATCAACAGTGGCCGCGTCAACGAGGCCTGGCAGTCGATGTACCACGATTACTACAACCCCAACATGCGCGAGCGCTGGCCCATGGCCCCAGTGGAGATCAACCCGGAGGACGCCCGCGACCTGGGGATCGCCAGCGGTGACATCGTCGAGCTCTACAACGACTATGGTTCCACGTATGGCATGGCCTACATCGTGCCGGAGGCCAAGCGTGGCCAGGTGTTCATGCAGTTCGGCCACTTCAATGGCATCCAGGGCGATGTGACCACGGAGGCCGTGGACCGCAACGTGGTGCCCGACTACAAGCACACCTGGGCCAACATCCGCAAGGTCGCCAGCGGTACCTACAAGGCCACGGTGAGCTTCAAGTCACGCCATTACAAGGCTTGATGACTGTCCTGTGATGTCCTCCTTAGGCCGGCACGGGGGCCGTTTCCCGGCCGGCCTTTTTTGATACAGCAGGATATGGCGCTTGCTGACGCCGTTTAATCCCTTGCTTTGATGGACTACACAAAGCGTTGTCCAGCATGATGAACGCTCACACAGAAGACGACGCCGGCTGAAACCCAGGAATAGACCGGGATCTCTTACAAAGGAGTGAGACGATGTTCTTGACCCAGCGCAAATGGAACACCCCTCCACCCCCTTACCCACCATCCGCAGTGTCACACCAGTGGCCTGTCTTGGGCGAGTCTCGGTTGGGCGGACCTTGCCGCCGCCTGGCACGTCCTTCTGTTCTACGGCCTGGTCTTCGCCGGCTTGGGCTGGCTGCTCGTGAATCTGGGCTGGAGCGACTATCACTGGGCCTTGACTTTCACCTCCGGCTTTCTCCTGGTGGCCCCTATCCTGGCGACCTTTTTCTACGCCATATCCCGCGTCCGCGAGCGGGGAGAGCCTCTGGTCGACCTGATACAACCCTTTCGACTCCTTTTCGCCAACGGCTGGATGATGGGTCTAATAGTGATCACATGGGCCATGTTGGCGAGTCTCTGGGCGCGGATCACTGCAATCATTGTGGCCATGACATCGAGGACTGATGGTTTTGCCTATCAAAAGGGCGTTTTTCCCCATCGAGAGGGCAGCTTCTCATTTGCCAGCAATCTGCTCAATAACCCCAATCATTTGCCGGTCGTGATCGCTTTCTTTGGCGTCGGCGCCCTGTTCGCCGTGGTCGCCTTCACCCAGAATCCAATGGCGATGGCAATTTGGGCTTTGGTCACAGTACTGCTGGTTGCCATCGGTTATCTGACTGCATTGATCGGTTTGATCGTCCTACCCCGGATGACCAATGCAATTGACGATGATCAAAGAGTTTGTGCTGCCGAGCACACGCCGAGCGTGCGTTTTGTTATAAAGACCCTACCTGCATAACAGGACCGCCCCTATGACCGTGACGTCTCTGATCGATCGATATGGCCGTCGCATCGAGTATCTGCGGCTTTCCGTCACCGACCGCTGCGACCTGCGCTGTGCCTACTGCATCCCCGAGGGGTTCAAAGGCTTCGAGGAGCCTGCGCATTGGCTGACCTTCGACGAGGTGGAACGCTTGCTCGCGGTTTTCGCCCGACTGGGACTCAAGCGCGTGCGTTTGACCGGCGGCGAGCCGCTGCTGCGCCGGCACGTCGATGACCTGGCGCGCCGCATCGCCGCCTTGCCCGGCATAGAGGACGTATCCTTGTCCACCAACGCCACGCAGCTTGCGAAGATGGCGCAAAAGCTCAAAGACGCTGGCGTCACCCGGCTCAATGTCAGCCTGGATTCCCTGCGCCCCGAGACCGTGGCCAGAATCAATGGCCGGCCGGTGCTCGACGAGGTGCTGGCTGGCCTGCAGGCGGCAAGTGTCGTCGGGTTCGCGCCGATCAAGATCAACATGGTGGTCATGCGCGACAACGTCGACGAGGTCGACGACATGGTGGCGTTTTGTATGGACAAGGGCTATGTCCTGCGTCTGATCGAGCTCATGCCCATGGGCGACACCGCTCGCAGAATGGGTTATGTCGATCTGCAGCCCATTCGACAGCGTCTGCAGGCGCACTTCGATCTCGTGGACACGGTGCTGCCTGGTGGCGGTCCGGCGCGCTATTTGGGCACGTCCGACGGCCGCTTCACCGTGGGCTTCATCACCCCGCTGTCGCAACACTTCTGCGCCACCTGCAACCGCGTGCGGCTGACGGTGGATGGACAGTTACATCTGTGCCTAGGTCAGGAGGATCGGGTCGATTTCCGCAGCCTACTGCGCAGCGGCACCAGCGACGAGGAGTTGGCTGCGGCCATCGGGCGGGCGATGGCGCTCAAGCCTGAGCGGCATGATTTCAACGAACAGCCGGAGAAGCTCATCCGTTTCATGAACATGACCGGGGGTTGATCCATAGCCGACCGACTCCCATGGCCGGCCGGCAGGCGTTGCCGGTCATGCAGACGTTTACCGCCTCAAAGCGAGAATTCCTCGTCGTAGGGTGTCTCACCCACCACCACGGGGAGCGTGAAGGCCCTGTCCCAGATGCCCCAGCCACCGTTGAGCACGCGCACATCCTTGTAGCCCAAGGACTTTAGCTGCAACCAACCCAGGCTCATGCGGAAACCATCGTGACAATAGAGATAGACCGTCTTGTCGCGCGGCACATCTTTGTATAAGGCGGCAAGCTCTTCGACCCCAAGCCACTTTTGCGTCTGGGGATCGGTGCCATCCAAACTCACCACGTTGATGGCACCGGGGATATGGCCACCTTGCACGGCATGGCGGATGACCTTGCCGGTGTACATATCATGGGGACGGGCATCCACGAGCACTACGCTGGGGTCGCGGCGCGAGACCACGTCGTCGTAGACCTGGGGCCACTCCACGTACAACTGGGGATTGGCAGGTTTGAGTCTGACGTTGCCGCGTTTCGGCGCCGGCGTCGGCGCCTGGGTTAGTTCATTGAACGCGGCCCACTCCTGGGCGCCCCCGTCCAGGATCTTCACACGGCTCATGTCGAAACCGTAGAGTTCGAGCAGGTAGTACAGCCGGGCGGTCAGGGCCGTGCGAGAGTCGTCGTAGAGCACCAGGGTGGAGTCGTCGTCTATGCCCCAGGCGCGCAGGGTCGCCTCGAATTTGTCTTTCGATGGAAACAGCATGATGGAGCGCCCATCGTTGTCACCCAAGTCTTTGAAGCGCTGCACCTGGATGGCGCCTGGGATGTGGCCTACGGTGTGGTAGCGGTGCGGGTGGTAGCGCACCTCCAAGATCACGAGTTTTGGGTTTTGCGCCTTCTCGGCGGCCAGCCAATCGGCATCCACCAGGAAGGATCGGTCGGCAAGGACAGCGGTGGACAGGCTAAGTAGCCATAGCAGGATAGGTAAGACGAAGGTACGGAGGGCCATCATGGAGTCCTCATTTGTCTTGGCAGCCGCGCACTATAGCCGAACTGACATCCCGGGCATATGATCGTAATCAGCCGTATTCGTTGGGTCGCCCCGCAACGCATCGCTGCAAAGGCCGCCAGCTCAAGCCTACACACATGTTACCGCTACTATACAGACGCTATTCTGCCACCAGGGCGGCCGAAGCCACAACGAAGTTTCGGCGTAGGCTAACTTCGGCTTTAGCC
>CALHRD010000090.1 GCA_938038385.1 uncultured Burkholderiales bacterium | reverse complement strand
GATGTGGGCGCGCGAACCCAAGGACGCGCACGGGGCGCGGGGCGGCCTGCTGGAAAGCACCCGCTGGACGGAAGGCTACCTGCGCATCGCCGGGGTGGCGGGGCGGCTGCCGGACACCCGGCTGGTGTCCGTGGCGGACCGGGAGGCCGACATCGTGGCCCTGATGGCGCGCGGCCTGGACCCGGACACAGCGGTGGAGCGCATCATCCTGGGCATGCTGGATTGAGGAGACACGCTTGACATCCACTTTCTGGACCGCGCTCGCCGCCAGCAGCCTCGCGGCGCTGGTCACCACCCTCGGCATCTTTGCCGTGCGCCGCTTCGAGACCTGGACGCGGGCGAAGATCGTGTACTTCATCAGCTACGCGGCCGGCGTGCTGATCGCCGCCTCCTTCCTGCATCTCGTGCCCGAGTCCTTCGAGATGAACCCGCACGCCGCGGCCCTGCTGCTCGCGGGCTTCGCCGGCATGCACTTCCTGCACCGCTTCCTGTGCGCCTTCGTGTGCGAGCGCCACCACCTCATCCAGCCCGGCATCGGCATCGTGCCGGTGCTGGGCATCGGCTTTCATTCCTTCATCGACGGCATGGTCTATGCCGTGACCTACCAGGTGAGCCTGTTCACCGGCACGCTCGCGGCGGTGGGCATGGTGCTGCACGAGTTCCCTGAGGGCATCGTCACCTACCTGCTGCTGATCCACGGCGGATTCAAACCGCGCACCGCACTTTGGACGGCGTTCGCGGCGGCGGCGCTCACCACCCCGCTCGGCATGCTCGCCGCCTATCCCTTCATCAGCCGCATCGACGCGCCGCTGCTCGGCGCGCTGTTGTCGCTCTCCGCCGGCATGCTGGTCTACGTGGGCGCCACCCACCTGCTGCCCGAGGCCGAGCACCAGCGCAAACCCTGGGCCTGGCTCACCTTCGGTGTCGGCGTGCTGACGGCGATTGGCATCGTGCTGAGCGAATGAGGGCCCCCCTTCGCGCCGCTCAAAAAAACGGGGCCGCAACGCGGCCCCTCCATACTTCACCTGCCGTTGACGATCAGAGCTTCGGCACGCCTTTCAGGTAACCGATCGGTGCCTCGAACTTGTCGATCAGCGGCTCGATCTGGCTCTTCAGCTTGGGGTCGATGTTCTTGCTGAAGTCACCGATGTGCTGCGCGTTGCTCAGGATGTAGGTGTGGCCGTTGAGCTCATAGACCTTGAGGCCCGTGGACTCGGCGCCGGCCGGCAGCGACAGGATGCGCGATAGCTTCTTCGTGTCGACGTTGTACGCCCACACATAGTTGTTGATGTGCTGGGTGGCGCTGTCCTCGCCGATGAACAGTGTACGCATCTTCTCGTCGAAGTAGAGGTTGTCGGGATTGGCGATCTTGTCCTCGTTGGCGGTGTTACCGGCCGCGTCTTTAGGAATGTCTTCTCCCATCAATCCCTCCAGCACCCACAGACTCACGCCAACGTAATCGCTGGCGATCGGCTGGCCATCGGTGTCCTTGCGTTGCCTGCCCAGGGCCATGGCGTAGACGGCTCCTGCGTCGGTACGGGCCAGTCGGATGTGGTCACCGGCCGTGCCCGTGCCCTTACCGCTCTCCATGCCGTTGGCGATGCTGGTGATGGCGAGATAGGCGATGTGGTCGCGCGCGTTGTAGGCCACGCCCTCGAGCTTGTTGAACTCGGTGGTGGCGCCCTTGTAGCCAGCAAAGCGCAGGGTCTCCAAAGCAGCTGCCGCCAACTCGATGTCCTTGGCGCTGAAGTGTCGGCTACCACGCTTCAGGCGCAAATACTCCGGTGTGGTCTTGCCGGTGGCGACGGCGATGTAGCTTGGATCATTGGGGTTGGTGTCGCTCACCTCGAAGAGGTCGCTGAAACGGATGCCTGCATCGACCAGGGCCTTGACGCTGTCATTATCGGTGCGGCCGAGCTTGACCCATTGCACCTCGAAGCGGCCGCCGTCGGTGGCGTTGTCTGGGCTTAGCTGCTCCAGCCGGGCGGCATAGAGCGTGCCGCGCGACAGATCGCCGGCGCGGTCGGCGACGAACAGGGTGAGCGGCTTGTTGTCGCCGTCATGGCCGAAAAGGACGGTGCGCTGATCGGGGAAGACGTAGCCCATCTCGAAGGTACCGCGGCCCATGGCGAAGTGCTTGACCACCTCGGTCTTGCCGCCCTTCACAACCTTTACTTCCGGCGTGATACCCCGGTAGTAGGGGTTCGCCTGGCGCAGGCCCTTGAAATAGAGCCGGGTAAACCCGGTCATGTCGTCCTGCATGCCAGAGGGGTCGATGGCGCGGCTCGCCTCGACGGCACGGGCGTCGATGGTGTAGTTCTCCTCGGACCCCAGGTGGGTGTTCCAAGGCGTGTGCGAGCCGTTGCACAGCCAGGCGAGGCCCTCCCAGGCGGAGAAGTCGATCGGCCTCTGCTCGACGGCGTTGAGCTTGCCGGTTTGCCGGTCTTGCTCGAGGCGGGTCAGGATCATGCTGGTGGGCGTGTTGCGCCGCCAGTTGGCCGTCTTGCCGTCGGCACGCTTGAACATGCTATCTGGCGACTTGTCGGCCACACTGCCGTTGGCGAGCAGCCAGTCGTATTCGAAGTGGGTGACCAGATAGAGCTCGTCGCCGAGATCGATCAGGGTGTTGGCGTCCGGCGTCTCCGAGACGAGGACTTTGTCCGGGTCGGTGGGATCCGGGATAGGCTGGCCGTTGACGTCGTAGAGCGTGCCGGCCGGATACGGATTGCCGCCGATGCGGTCGGTGTTCTTGAACAGGGTCACGTATTCCAGCGGCTGCTCGACCACCCGTCCATCCGGGTAGGTGACCTTGACGCGGGCGCGGGCGAGCACAGCGGCACGCTCTTCGGCTGTGGCCGGCGCCGGCATGCCGATGAATTCCACCGTCGGCCGGTGCAGGCCTTGGTTCGTCTGCCCGGCATCGACCTGGGCAGCGTGTGACTGGCCAGGCCCAGCGCGGCCGCGACCGCGAGCGCGAATGGTTGTCGGGACGAGAATAGGGAATGCGGCATGGAATGCTCCTCGAATCGGGTCGTGGATGATGATCGGGATGTCAGCGTCGGATGACGGGCTGGGTATGCAGTGTCGCGCCATCGTGTAACAGTGGGATGACGGAGGAGGGCGGCTCGATGGCAAAATCCGGGGTATGATCCAACCAGCACCCCTGCGCGTCGCTCCCCTACCAGGCTGCCGGCTATCATGACCACGCCCGCTTCGCGCCTCCTCTGGCTGTTCCTAGGCCTGGCCGCCGCCGGCCTGGTGACCGGCAGCTTGATCCTCACCGCCTGGCTCGATCTGCACCCCTGCCATCTGTGCATCTTCCAGCGTCTACTATTCATGGGCCTGGCCGGGCTGGGTGTGCTGGCCT
>CALHRD010000089.1 GCA_938038385.1 uncultured Burkholderiales bacterium | reverse complement strand
GGCGAGGCGCGGCTTGCCGCCGACGTGCGCCTGGCGGCGCGTCTCATCCGCGCACGGCATCCCGGTGTCCCGCTTTATCTGCTCGGCGAGAGCATGGGCGGCGCCGTGGCCTTGCGGGCCTTGGCCGCGCAGCCTGGGGATTGGGCCGACGGGCTGATCCTGCTCGCCCCGGCGGTGTGGGGGCGGCAGACCATGCCCTGGCTGCAGCGCGCGGGCCTGTGGTTGCTGGCCCACACCTTCCCCACAACGACGCTGTCCGCCCGCGGCCTCAATATCCGCGCCACCGACAACGACGCCGCGCTGAAAAAGCTGCGCGAGGATCCCCTGGTGATCAAGGACACGCGCGTGGAGGCGCTGTGGGGGCTTGCCGACCTGATGGACCATGCCCTCCAGACCCCGCCGCCGGCCGGGCTGCCCACCCTGATCCTCTACGGCGCGCGCGACCAGATCATCCCCAAGCGCCCCACCTGCCGCTGGCTCGCTGCCCGGCCCGAGTCCGCCGCGCATCGTCTGGCGGTCTACGCGCAAGGCTGGCACATGCTCACGCGCGACCTGGAGGCGGCGACGGTGCTGGCGGACATCGCCGCCTGGCTGCGGGCGCCGACGCGCCCCCTGCCGTCGGGGGCCGAGGTCATGGAGCGCCTGCCGGCCTTCTGCCCGCAGTCCCGATAGGGCCGGATTGCGGCGTGCGTGGCGCGGATCGGGCAGGCCGGTGCGTCCCCGTTGTTGGCAAACCGCGCCTCTTGCCATACCCCGGTGCGGGGATGGTCGGGTGGCGACGGCTATGGCAAGCTCATCGTCATGACGACCCGCGCTCCCGGTACATCCGACGTGCCGCAGAAAAATGGCGGTGACAAGGCCCCCCGGCCCCACTTCCTGCGCTATTCGCTGATCGGCTTCTTCACCGTGGCGCCGCTGTGGGTGACCTGGTTCGTGCTCGATTTTGCGTTCAGCCTGTTGGCAAAGACGGGTGCGCCCTTGCTGCGTGGGGCGGCACGGGCCATACGCCCGTTCGCCGAGTCGGTCGCCGACTGGTTGTTGCTCCCCAGCGTGCAGTATCTGCTGGCGGCCCTGGTGACACTGGTGGGGTTGTATGGCATCGGTCTCATCACCTCCATGGTGTTGGGGCGTCAGCTCATCGGGCTCATGGAGCACATCCTGGCGCGGCTACCCCTGGTGCAGACCATCTACGGCGCCACCAAGCGTTTCCTGGAAACCATGCGCGAAGGTCCCGTCGCCGGGCAGCGGGTGGTGTTGATCAGTTTTCCTTCGCCGGAGATGAAGGCGGTGGGCTTCGTCACCAAGGTGATGACCGATCCCGACACCGGGCGTAAGCTCGCGGCGGTCTATGTGCCCACCTCGCCCAATCCCACCTCCGGCTACATCGAGATCGTGCCCCTGGATGAAGTGGTGCAGACCGACTGGAGCGTGGAGGAGGCGATGAGCTTCGTGATGACCGGCGGCACCAACGCGCCGGACGGCCTGCGCTTCGACAAGGCGCCGTCGCACACGGCTGCGCCGCAATGAAGACCGTTTGGCTACGCGCCACCGTCTTCGCCGTCACCTGGTGGGTCCTGACCGAGGGGCGGGCGGACGCCTGGGGTGTGGGCCTGATCTTCGTCGTCCTGGCGGTGATCGCCAGCCGGCGTTTGTGGCCACCGGCAGCCTATCGCCTGTCCCTGGCCGGCCTGCTTGGCTACCTCGGTTTCTTCATGGTCCAGTCGGTGCGCGGCGGTTTCCAGGTCGCGGCCATGGCGATGCGGCCGCGCCTTGCACTCGCCCCGAGCCTGTTCGAAGTCCCCCTGCGCCTGCCGCCGGGGCCAGCGCAACGGTTGCTGACCGGGACGCTAAGCCTGTTGCCGGGCACCCTGAGCGTGCGTCTGGAAGGCGCGACGCTTTGCCTGCACGCCCTGGACGCCCGGCTGCCCATCGAGGCGGAGGTGCGCACCGCCGAGGCAAGGGTCGCGCGCCTGTTCGGGATCGCGCTATGACCGGGCTGGAAGGGGCGCTGGCGGTGTTTCTGCTCGTCAACCTGATGGTCGCCCTGATCCGCGCCGGACGCGGTCCCACCCCGGCGGACCGCATGCTGGTGGCCTTGTTGTTCGGCACCACCGGGGTGGGGGTGCTCCTGTTGCTGGGTCATGCCGGCGGCGGCATGCCGCTGGTCGATGCCGCCTTGGTCCTGGCCCTGCTGGCGGCCATCGCCGGGGTGGCGTTCGCATTGCGCGCCTGGGGAGACGATCATGACAGCCGTTGAGGCGGTGAGCGGCCTGCTGCTGCTGGCCGGCGCCGGTTTCTACCTGGCCGGCACCGTGGGGTTGCTGCGCTTCCCCGACGTCTACACCCGCTTGCATGCACTCACCAAGGCGGACAACCTGGGGCTGGGCTTCCTCACCCTGGGGCTGGCCTTGCAGGCGAGCAGTCTGGCTGCCGCGCTCAAGATCCTGTTGATTTGGCCCCTCGTCCTGGCGGCCAGCGCGGCGGTGAGTTACGCCATCGCCCGCCGTGCCGAGCAACTGGGGCTCAAGCCGTGGCAAGGGAGGGCGCAGCGAGGATGAACCTGGCCTTCGACCTCCTGCTCATCCTGGCGCTGTCGTGGAGTGCCTGGCGCAGCCTGGCCACGCCCGATCTGACCCGCGCCGTGGTGATGTTCATCGTCTTCGGCCTGCTCATGGCCCTGGCCTGGGCGAGGCTCGGCGCCCCCGACATCGCGCTCGCCGAGGCGGCCATCGGCGCCGGCCTGACCGGCGCCCTGCTGCTGGATGCCCTCGGCGCACTGCAGGCGCGTCGCGGCGAGAAGAAGGAAGACGCATGAACGGGCTGCTGCGGTCCGCGGTGGTGATCGTTGGCCTGTCCCTGGCCGCCGCCATGGTGATCGCCCTCCTGCAGTTGCCGTCGGCGGCGGTGCACCTGCCGGCCCTGGTGGCGGAGAATCTGGCGCAAAGCGGGGTGGAGCATCCGGTCACCGCCGTGCTGCTCAATTTCCGCGGCTGGGACACCCTGCTGGAGGTGGCCGTGCTCCTGCTCGCTTTGTTGACCCTGCTCACCCTGGGCGGCGGCAAGGCGCCCGCCCCGGCTGCCGCCGTCGATCCGCTGCTGCAGGGCCTGGCGCGCAGGATGCTGCCGTTGATCGTCCTCACGGCAGGCTATCTCCTCTGGGCCGGGGCCCACCGGCCGGGCGGCGCCTTCCAGGCCGGCGCGGTATTGGCCGCCGGCGCGGTGTTCTTGCAGCTCGCCGGTCTGCTACCGGCCTGGACAGCCCCGCGCCGGTGGCTACGCCTGGGGCTGGTGCTGGGTTTCCTCGTCTTCCTGGCGGTGGCCGCCGCCCTGCTCGGCCAGGGGGCTTTGCTGCGGTATCCGCCGGCGCTGGCCGGCGGCCTGATCCTGCTGATCGAGGCCGGCCTCACCCTGTCCCTGGGGTTGATCCTGGCCGGGTTGTTCCTCTTCCTGACAGGGCGGGACGCGTGAGCACGGGTCTGCTCTACGCCCTGGCCGGCGTACTGCTGTTCGTGTTGGGCGCAGCCGGCGCGGTCCTGCTCGCGCACCTCATGCGCAAGGTCCTGGCCTTCAACGTCATGGGCAGCGGCGCCTTTCTGGTCTTGGTCGGACTGGCGCAGCGCGAGGACGTCATCGACCCGGTGCCGCAGGCCATGGTGCTCACCGGCATCGTCGTGGCGGTGGCCGCCACCGCCCTCGCCTTGGGGCTCGCGCGTGCGTTTCATGCACGCACGGGCCGCACCGGCTTGACCGAAGAGGCGCGCCGTGACTGAGGCCTGGCCGGACCCGGCGGCCTGGCTGATCCTGCTGCCGCTCGCCTGGGCAACGCTTGCCTTTCTGGCCGGACCGGGCCGCGGCGGCCGGCTGGCCATACCGGCCCTGGCAGCACAGTGTGCCCTGGCGCTGTGGCTCGCCGTCAGTCTGGCGGAGTCGGGGGCGCGCCTGCACCCGGTCGGCGGCTGGGGTGCGCCGCTGGGCATCGACCTCTTGGCCGACGGGCTGAGCGCCGTCATGTTGCTGCTCACCCAGGCCGTGGCCTTGGCCCTCGCCGTCTATGCCCAGGCCTATTTCGCCGATGCGCATCATCGCCACGAGGCGACCTGGTTTTGGCCGCTCACCGGTTTCCTGATCGCCGCCATGAACGCCCTGTTCCTGTCCGCCGATCTGTTCAACCTCTACGTCACCCTGGAGCTGCTCGGGCTGGCGGCCGTGGGGCTGGTGGCGGTGGGCGGCGGCACCGCCCAGATCGCGGCGGCGCTGCGCTACCTGCTGGTGAGCCTGATCGCCTCCGGTGCCTATCTCATGGGGGTGGCACTGATCTATGGCACCTATGGCACGGCCGCCATCGCCAGCCTCGCACCCCTGATCGACCCGACGCCGCCCCTGGCCACCTGGCTGGCCGCGGGCCTGATGGTCGTGGGGCTGATGGCCAAGACCGCGCTGTTCCCCTTCCATTTTTGGCTGCCGCCCGCGCACGGCGGGGCGCCGGCGCCGGTCTCCGCGCTGCTCTCGGCCCTGGTGGTCAAGGCGAGCTTTTATCTGGTGTTGCGTCTGGCGCTGGGGCCGTTCGCCCCCCTGGCGGAGATGGCGGCCTGGCTGGCGGGCGGGCTCGGGGCGGCGGCCATCCTGTGGGGCTCCTGGCAGGCGCTGCGCACCCGGCACATCAAGCGTCTGGTGGCCTGGTCCACCGTCGCCCAGCTCGGCTATCTGTTCCTGATCTTTCCCCTGCTGGCCGCCGACGGCCTGGCCATGCAGGCCGGGGTCATGCAGGCGGTGGCGCACGGCCTGGCCAAGGCTGCCCTGTTCGCCGCTGCCGGCGTGCTGATGCGGGCCACCGGCCGCGATACCCTGGACGGCCTGGCCGGGGTGGCCGGCCGCGTGCCGCTCACCCTGTTCGCCTTCGGGCTGGCCGGGGTGACCATCATGGGCCTGCCGCCCTCGGCAGGCTTCCTCGCCAAGTGGCTGCTCATCGACGCGGCGCTCGCGAGCGGGCAGTGGGGCTGGGTGGTGGTCATCATCGCCGGCGGCCTGCTGGCGGCGGGGTACATCTTCCGCGTGTTGCGCCGCGCCTTCCTGGTGGCGCCGGAGGACAGCCGCTTCCATCCGGTGCCGCGCCGGCTGGAATGGACGGCCTTCGCGCTCGCCGTCGCCAGCGTGCTGCTGGGGCTGCGTGGCGCAGAACTGGTGGCGCTGCTGGGCTGATGGTATGACGGTCAACGAGGTCCTGCCCTTGGCGGTGATCGCCTCATCGCTACTGCCGGGGCTGATCATCTTCGCCCTGCCCGAACGGCGCATCGGGCTGCGCAGCGCGCTCAACCTCCTGGGGGCGGTGTCCAAGCTGGTGTTCGTCGGCCTGCTGCTTGCCGGCGTGGCGGCGGGCGAGGAATACGGTTTCCGTCACACCGTGCTGCCGGGCGTCGAGCTGGTGTTCAAGGCCGATGCCCTGGCGCTCCTGTTCGTCACCCTCTCGACGGTGCTGTGGCTGTTCACCACCGTCTATGCCATCGGCTACCTCGAAGGCTCGCCGCACCGCAGCCGGTTCTTCGGCTTCTTCAGCCTGTGCGTGACCGCCACCGTGGGGCTGGCCATGGCCGGCAACCTGTTCACCTTCTTCGTTTTCTACGAGCTGCTCACGCTGTCCACCTTTCCCCTGGTGGTGCATCGCGGCACGCCACAGGCCATGCGCGGCGGCATGGTCTATCTGGCCTACACCCTGGCCGGCGGCGCGCTGCTGCTCACCGGCATCGTCTGGCTGCATGGCCTCATGGGCCAGGTGGATTTCGTGCACGGCGGCAGCGTCGCCGCCCTGGGGCCGCAGGCCACGGCGCAGCTCAAGGTGGTCTTCCTGCTGCTCATCGCCGGGGTGGGGGTGAAGGCGGCCATCGTGCCCCTGCATGGGTGGCTGCCGCAGGCGATGGTGGCGCCGGCGCCGGTCTCGGCCCTGCTGCACGCGGTGGCGGTGGTGAAGGCGGGCGCCTTCGGCATCGTGCGCATCGTCTACGAGGTCTATGGAGTGGAGTACGCGCAGTCGCTCGGCCTGCTCCTGCCGCTCGCCATCGCCGCGGCGATCACCATCGTCTGGGGCAGTGTCCGGGCCCTGTTCCAGGACGACCTGAAGAAGCGGTTGGCCTATTCCACGGTGAGTCAGGTCTCCTACATCGCCCTGGGCGTGGCCCTGTTCGGGCCGGTGGGCACCATCGGCGGCCTTGCCCACCTGGTGCATCAGGGCATCATGAAGATCACCCTGTTCTTCGCCGCCGGCAATTACGCCGAGACCCTGGGTGTGCACAAGGTGAGCGAGCTGGACGGCGCCGGCCGGCGCATGCCGCTCACCTCCGCCGCCTTCAGTATCGCCGCCTTCGGCATGATCGGCGTGGCGCCCACGGCCGGCTATGTGAGCAAGTGGTATCTGGGCGAGGGGGCGCTGGCCGCCGGCATGGATTGGGTGGTGGCCGTGCTGTGGACCTCCAGCCTGCTCAACGCCGCCTATTTCCTGCCCATCCTCTACCGCCTGTGGTTCCGGCCGCGACCGGCGGCCTGGCCGCACGAGCACATCCCGGCGCGCGGCTGGCGCGAGACCGGCTGGCTGCTGCTCGCGCCGCCGCTCATCACGGCCGCCGCCGTGCTCATCACCGGGCTGTTTGCCGAGACGAGCTGGAGTCCGCTGGCCTGGGCGAAACTCATCGCCGCGCGCGAATACCTGCAGTGAATGCCGCCAGCCTCACTGCCAGCCTGCTGCTGCCGCTCGCCCTGCTGCTGGCGTTGCTGCCGCCGGCCACGCGCCGCATCGCCCTGGTCTTGGCCCCGCTGGCCCCCCTGCCGGCGCTGTGGACGGCCAGCTTGGCCTCTGCCGACGCGGTGCTGGACCTGCCCTGGCTGCTGCTGGGCAGCCGCCTGGGCCTGGACGACACCGGGCGTTTGTTCCTTCTTTTTACGGCCCTCACCTGGCTGGCGGCGGGGCTCTACGCCCGTGCCTATCTCGCGCGCGATGCCCGCCGGACGGCCTTCTGGGCCTTCTTTCTCGCCACCCAGGCCGGCAATCTGGGCGTGTGCCTGGCCCTGGATCTGGCCAGTTTCTACACCTTGTATGCCCTGATGACCTTCGCCGCCTACGGCCTGGTGGTGCACACCCGCAGCGCCGAGGCCTGGCGGGCAGGTCGTATCTATCTCGTCATGGCCGTGCTGGGCGAGCTGACCCTGGTGGCCGGTCTCATGATGACCGCCCATGCCGCCGGCGGCCTGATGATCGCCGACCTGCAGGCAGCCAGCCCGCCCCCCGTGGCCGTCGCCCTGGTCGCGGCCGGGCTGGGCGTCAAGGTGGGGCTGCCGCTGTTGCACCTGTGGCTGCCGCTCGCCCACCCGGTGGCGCCGGTGCCGGCCAGCGCCGTGCTCTCCGGCGTCATGCTCAAGGCC
This sequence comes from uncultured Burkholderiales bacterium, assembly GCA_938038385.1. GTDB lineage: Bacteria > Pseudomonadota > Gammaproteobacteria > Burkholderiales > Thiobacillaceae > JANWZL01. The sequence continues at coordinate 25,991 of CALHRD010000089.1, read as the reverse complement.
GGGCTATTGGGCTGGCTGCGCCTCCTGCCTCTGGGCCATGCCGTCTATCCGGAGATCGGCGCGACCCTCCTGCTCCTGGGGCTCATCGCCATGTTCTACGGCGTGGCGGTGGGCCTGGCACAACGCGACCTCAAGGTGGTGCTGGCCTATTCCAGCGTCAGTCAGATGGGCTTCATGACCCTGGGCGTGGGGGCGGGTCTCAGCGCACCCGGACTTTGGCCGGTCCTGCTGCCGGCGGTCGGACTCTATGCCCTGCACCACGCCCTGGCCAAGAGTGCGCTCTTTCTGGGCGCCGGCGTGGCCCTCAAAGTGGGCGGACGAGCCTGGGTGCTGGCGGGTCTAGCGCTGCCAGCCCTGGCCCTGGCCGGCGCCCCGCTCACCGGCGGCTGGCTGGCCAAGGCGGCGCTCAAGGGCGGACTCGCCGGTCTGCCTGCGCCTTGGGGGGGGTTGTTGGGCATATTGTTGCCGTTGGCGGCAGTGGGCACCACCCTGCTCATGACCCGCCTGCTCTGGCTCGTCCATCGTTTGCCTGCCAAGGAACCGGTCGCGAGCCTGGCCCTGCCCTGGCTGGCGTGGACGCTCCTGGGCCTGGTCCTGCCCTGGGGATACGCCCAGAGGGTGACGTTTCCAGAATGGGCTGGGCTCGCGGCCGCCACCTGGCCGGTGCTCCTCGGCCTGCTTTTTGCCTGGCTGGCCTGGCGCGGGCGCCTGCAGGTGCCGGTCATTCCGCCGGGCGACTTGGTGGTGCCGCTGGAACACCTGCTCAAGATCCTGAAGCGTCGCCAACGCGACATCCTGCCGATAGAACAAAGGCTGAGGTCCTGACCTCATCAGGGGCACGTTGGTACTATCGCCAGGGACTTTGGCGGTGGATACTGTAAACGGTATCCAAAGAGGAGGACGAGACATGCGAAGATTGTGGTGGTTGTTCGTTCATCTCGCGTTCATCCCCGCGCTCGCCCAGGGCGCGGCGCCGGGCCAGCAGCAGGGCGCCTATCTCGGTGCCAAGCCGACGGAGTATCCGGAGTGGTTCAAGGAGAGCTTCCTCGACCTCAAGGAGGACATCGCCGAGGCGGCCTCTGCTGGGCGGCGCGTCGTGCTGCTTTTCCACCAGGACAACTGCCCCTACTGCAACCAGATCGTCGAACGCAACCTGGCGCAGCGCGAGATCGAAACCCTGCTGCGCACACGTTTCGACGTCATCGCCCTCAACATGTGGGGTGACCGCCCCGTCACCGGGTTGGATGGCAAGTCCTACACCGAGAAGAGCTTCGCCGCCGCCTTGCGCGTGCAGTTCACGCCGACCCTCCTGTTCTTCGATGAAGCGGGCGAGGTCATCCTGCGGCTCAACGGCTATGTGCCGCCGGCGCGCTTCAAGGCGGCCCTGGACTGGGTGGCGGGGCGCATGGAGCGGGAGATCGCCTTTCGTGACTATGTCGCCGGGCTGGAGCGTGCGGGGGTGGGCGAGGGGCGTGATTTGATCCGCCAGCCGTTTTTCCAGGACATGACCGACCTGCGCCGCAAGGGGCCGAAGCCACGCCCACTGGCGGTCTTTTTCGAGCAGCGCGACTGCCCGGATTGCGCCGTGCTGCACCAGCGGGTGTTGGCGGATGCTGCTGTGCGCGAGGCGATGGCGGGGTTCGACGTGGTTCAGCTCGACATGTGGTCCAATCGCCCGATCGTCACGCCGGATGGCCGCCGGCTCACGGTGCGCGACTGGGCGCGATCACTCGACGTCAAGTTCGCCCCCGGCATCGTGCTCTTCGACGCTAGCGGCCAGGAGGTGATCCGCTGGGAGAGCGGCTTTCGCGTCTTCCACACCGCCGGCATGTTCGACTATGTCAAGAGTGCCGACTGGCGGCGCGAGCCGAGTTTCCAGCGTTACCTTTCGGCACGCGCCGAACACATCCGCGAATCCGGGCGCGACGTCAACATTTGGCGCTATGCCGACGAGCCCTGAGTAGCGGCCTGGCCCGGGCCTGATGCAGCCGTGCAGCCGTGACGCGGGCGTTCTTCCTGCTGGCTGGCCTTCTGCTGGGGGGCGTGGAGGCGCAGGCCGCCCAGGTCGTCCTGCCGCCGGATGAGCGTCCGCCAGTCGATCTCGATCAGGAACTGACTGCGCCTTGGCAGGCCGGCGGCGCCCTCGTCGTGTTCGCCGGTGCGGATGGCAGGCCGCGTGCGGGCAGGCTGCCGGCGCCGCCCGCCGATGCCGCCGAGGAACGGGCACGCCGCCTGGAGCACTTCACCCTGGCCCTCAAAGTCAATCTGGTGACCACGGCTGGGGTCGGCCCGCCGAACGCTCTACCCCTCACGTCCGAGCAAGTCGCCTTGCTGGCCCGCTTCGCTCTCACGGATGCGGGGGCGGTGTGGTTTCGTGAGGTGGCCGACGACACCCTGCGCCTGTTCAACAAGGGCTATCTCGCTTACGACGAGACCCTGTGGGCGGACAGACGAGATGCTGGCGTGGCGGCACGCCTGTCGGAATTGCTCACCGGCGGCTTGTCAGAGGCCGGTCTGTTCGCCCAGGATGCCTCGCGCTTTCGCATCTACGCGCACGACGGCCGCGGCGCCATGGCCGCCCACTCGAGCATCCGCCTGGGCCTGCAGGGGATACGCTGTCAGTTCACGTTCAGCGACGAGCTGGTCGACCCCTACGCGGTGCTCTCGCACGAGTTCGGGCACACCCGCTATGGCGATGCACGCAGTGCCGGCACCGTCCTGGGCGAGGCGGTGACGGTGGCGAGGTACGAGAACCCGGTGCGCATCCGCAACGGCTACCCGCCGCGCACGGTGTACTACCTGCACCTGGACGCACGCACGCCCGTGCAGCCACGCGACACCCTGCTACAGCGGCTACTGGCTCAGTGGCGAGCTGGGCGCATCGACCTCGCCTCCATAGCCCCCATCGAGCGCTTGTACTGTGAATGCAATGAGCCGGGGCCGGTCATTCGGGAGTGCAACAGCGGACCCCCAAGTCACGCTGAGTGCAGTCTGCGTTGGCTGGCCGTGCGGGTCGAGACGGTGGTGAACGATGATGCGCTCGTTCCCTGAGCGGGGACGGTGAGCCGCAACTTCACGCGGCGAACTTCAGCTCCAGGGCTTGCACCCTGCGCTCCAGCGACTGCACCGTGGCTTGGAGCGAGGTATGCTCCTCACGCCGGACGATCACCTCGTAGAGGCGGTCCAGTCGGCGGTTCGTCTCGCCGATCTGCCGGACGAGATCGTCGCGCACTGTGTCGATGCTCTGTTTGGTCTCGTCGATGCGCTTGTTGGTCTCGTCGATGCGCTTGTTGGTCTCGTCGATGCGCTTGTTGGTCTCGTCGATGCGCGCGAGCAGGTCGTCATGCACACGGTCGATGCGTTTGTTGGTCTCATCGATGCGTTTGTTGGTCTCATCGATGCGCTTGTTGGTCTCGTCGATACGCCGACTCTGGTCGACGAGCTGCAGGTGCAAGTCGTCCAGGCGCTTGTTGGTCAGTTGGAGCGCCGTGCGGATCTCGGCATTTTCCAGCCGGATCTTGTCCAGTTCAGGGACGATCCACTCCTGGATCGCCACGCGCAGGGATTCCATCAGTTCCATTCCACCCGCTCCAGCAACCATTCAGTCTGAGACGATTGTAGCGCGAAACTCGTCCCGGCATCGTACGTCCGCGGGTCCGCCTGGAGGTCTGTATGGGTGGCAGGTCATCTGGCCGGGTGCGCGATGAGATTGTCACGGACACCGTCTAGACTGAGAAATCACCTTTCTGGGAGGAGCCCATGCACGCAACCACCGCCTTGGACACCGCCGCCCTCGAGCGCCTCGACGCCTGGTGGCGCGCCTGCAATTACCTGGCCGCCGGCATGATCTATCTGCGCGACAACCCGCTGCTCGTCGAGCCGCTCCGGCCCGAGCACATCAAGCAGCGCCTGCTGGGCCACTGGGGCGCGAGTCCGGGGTTGGCCTTCATGTATACGCATCTGAACCGCCTCATCCGCACGCACGACCTCGACATGATCTTCCTCGCCGGCCCAGGCCACGGTGCTCCCGGCGTGATCGCGCCGGTGTATCTGGAGGGCACCTATTCCGAGGTCTATCCCGAGGTGAGCGAGGACGCCGAGGGCATGACCCGGCTGTTCCAGCGATTCTCCTTCCCCGGCGGCATAGGCAGCCATTGCACGCCGGAACTGCCGGGCTCCATCCATGAGGGCGGCGAGCTGGGCTACAGCCTGTCGCACGCCACCGGCGCCGCCTTCGACAACCCGGACCTGATCGTTGCCGTGGCGGTGGGCGACGGCGAGGCGGAGACCGGACCGCTCGCCACCAGCTGGCACTCGGGCAAGTTTTTGAACCCCATCCGCGACGGGGCGGTGCTGCCCATCCTGCATTTGAATGGTTACAAGATCAACAACCCGACGCTGCTGGCGCGCATCCCGCGCGCAGAGCTGGAGAGCCTCATGGTGGGCTACGGCTGGACGCCCTACTTCGTCGAGGGCGAGGAGCCGATGGCCATGCATGAGGCCATGGCGGCAGTGCTGGATCAGTGCCTGGCCGGAATTCGGGCGATCCAGTCGGAGGCACGGGCGAGCGGCATCGCCCATCGCGCGCATTGGCCCATGATCGTGCTGCGTAGCCCCAAGGGCTGGACCGGGCCGCAGGCGGTGGACGGCCACCGTGTCGAGGGCAGTTGGCGCGCGCACCAGGTGCCGCTCGCCGACCTCAACGCGCGGCCGGAGCGCATCGCCATGCTGGAGGCCTGGCTGCGAAGCTATGGCCCGGAAGAGCTGTTCGACGCGAACGGCCGTCTGCGCCCAGAATTGCGCGCGCTCGCCCCCACGGGCAGCCGGCGCATGAGCGCCAATCCGCACGCCAACGGCGGGCTGCTGCGCCGTGACCTGCGGCTGCCGGACTTCCGCGACTACGCCCAGGCAGTGGAGCGACCGGCGCGTGCGCGTGCCATGAACACCCGGCCGCTGGGGGCCTGGCTACGCGACACCTTGCGCCGCAACCCGGACAATTTCCGCCTCTTCGGACCGGACGAGACCACCTCCAACCGCTTGGACGCGGTCTACGAAGTGACCAAGAAGCTGTGGCTGGCCGACTATCTGCCCGAGGATGCCGACGGTGGAGAGCTCGCGCCAGACGGGCGGGTGCTGGAGATGCTGTCCGAACACACCCTGGAGGGGTGGTACGAGGGCTACGTGCTCACCGGCCGACATGGCTTCCTCGCCACCTACGAGGCCTTCGTGCACGTGATCGACTCCATGTTCAACCAGCATGCCAAGTGGCTGGCCATCTGCGAGGAGATCCCCTGGCGCGCGCCCATCGCCTCGGTCAACCTGCTCATCACTTCCACCGTCTGGCGGCAGGACCACAACGGCTTCACCCACCAGGACCCGGGCTTCCTCGACCTGGTGGTGAACAAGCGCCCGAGTGTCACCCGCATCTATCTGCCACCGGATGCCAACTGTCTGCTGGCGGTGGCCGACCACTGCCTGAAGAGCCACAACCGCGTCAACGTCATCGTCTGCGACAAGCAGAACCATTTGCAATACCTGGACAAGGACGCCGCCATCCGGCATTGCACGAAGGGCATCGGCATCTGGGATTGGGCGAGCAATGACCAGGGCACCGAGCCTGACCTGGTGATGGCTGCCTGCGGCGACATCCCGACCCAGGAGGCCCTGGCCGCCACGGCGCTGCTGCGCGAGCACTTCCCGGAACTGAAGATCCGCTTCGTCAACGTGGTGGACCTCTTCCGCATGACCCAGCCCAGCGAACACCCGCATGGGCTTTCCGACCGCGACTTCGACAGCCTGTTCACCACGGACAAGCCCATACTGTTCAATTTCCACGGCTACCCCTGGCTCATCCACCGTCTGAGCTACCGGCGCGCCAACCACGCCAATCTGCACGTGCGCGGCTACAAGGAGAAGGGCCACATCAACACGCCCCTGGAACTGGCCATCGAAAACGAGATCGATCGTTTCAGCCTGGCCATCGATGCCATCGACCGGGTGCCTGCGTTGCGCGCTCGCGGAGCACATGTCAAAGAGCAGCTGCGCGATCGGCGCATCGACTGCGTACGCTACGCGCACGAACATGGCGTCGATCCCCCGGAGCTGGCGGATTGGCAGTGGCCGTTTTGAGAGCGCGCCTGGTCTGAGACATCAGCGTCGTCGCCGACCCGGACGATAGGCGGTCCGCGCCCGCCGCGGAATGCGCAGCGGAATCGGTTGTCACAAAATGAAACCGTTCGGAGACAGATGACATGACCAAGGATCAACCCGCATCTGCCACCCCTTGGCATGCCCGCCCGGTCGAGGAGACGCTACGGGCGCTGGAGGCCACCCGCCAGGGGCTGACTGCCGCCGAGGTGGCGGCGCGTCTCGAACGTTACGGCCGCAACGTGCTGCCACCGCCGAAGAAGCGCAGTCCGCTCATGCGCTTCCTGCTGCAGTTCCACAACGTGCTGATTTACGTGCTGCTCGCCGCGGCGGTCGTCACCGCGTTCATGGGCCACTGGGTGGACAGCCTGGTGATCCTCGGGGTGGTGGTGATCAACGCCGCCATCGGCTTCATCCAGGAAGGCAAGGCGGAGGCCGCCCTGGAGGCCATCCGCGGCATGCTCTCGCCGCATGCACAGGTGCTCAGGGACGGTCGCCGGCAGGAGATCGACGCGGCCGAACTGGTTCCCGGCGACATCGTCTACCTCGTCTCGGGCGACCGGGTGCCGGCGGATTTGCGGCTCATAGAGGTCAAAAGCCTCAAGGTGGAGGAGGCCGCGCTCACGGGCGAATCGGTGGCGGTGGAAAAACAGGTGGACCTGGTTGCGGCAGATGCCCCCTTGGGCGACCGCGCCAGCATGGCCTGGTCCGGCACGCTGGTGACCTACGGCCAGGCCACGGGCGTGGTTGTGGCCACGGCAAGCCGAACCGAGATCGGCCGCATAAGCCAGATGCTGGCCGAGGTCGAGCGCATCGAGACGCCACTCATACGCAAGCTGGCACGGTTCGGCTACCTGCTCACCTGGGTGATCCTGGGGGTGGCGGCGCTCACCTTCGTCTTTGGCACGCTCATTCGCGACTACACCGCCAGCGAAATGTTCCTGGCGGCCGTAGGGCTGGCGGTCGCGGCCATCCCCGAGGGGCTGCCGGCCATCCTCACCATCACCCTGGCGCTCGGGGTGCAGGCCATGGCGGGGCGGCGCGCCATCGTGCGCCGGCTGCCGGCGGTGGAGGCCTTGGGTTCGGTCACGGTGATCTGTTCGGACAAGACCGGCACACTCACCCGCAACGAGATGACCGTGCAAGCGGTCCGCACCGCCGAGCACGAATTCAGCATCGGCGGCACCGGCTATGCCCCACACGGGGGCTTCGAGCTCGATGGCGCCGCGGTGGATATCCAAGCCTACCCGCTTCTGCGTGACATCGCCCGCGTGGCCCTGCTGTGCAACGACGCCACTTTGGAGCAGGCGGACGAGCAGTGGCGGGTCAACGGCGACCCCACCGAGGGGGCACTCATCACCATGGCGCTCAAGGCCGGCCTGGATCCGAGATTCGAGGCCGAGTCCTGGCCGCGCACCGACGTCATCCCCTTCGAATCCGAGCACCGTTTCATGGCCACCCTCAATCACGACCACACCGGTCGTGGCTGGATCGCGCTCAAAGGCGCGCCCGAGCGGGTCCTGGCGCTATGCAGTCATGCGCGCATGCAGGCAGGCGACCAAGGCCTCGACCCCGAGCGCTGGATGGCTGCCATGCAGGGTATCGCCGCACGCGGCATGCGCCTGCTCGCCCTGGCCAGCAAACCCGCCCCCGCGGACCAGCGGGTGCTGGCGTTCGCCGATGTCGAGGCGGGTGGCTTCACCTTGCTGGCCGTGGTGGGAATCGCCGATCCGCCGCGCGAGGAGGCGATCCGGGCCGTGGCCGACTGCCGCGCAGCGGGTATCCGCGTGAAGATGATCACCGGCGATCATGCCGCCACCGCGGCGGCCATCGGCGCTGAGCTCGATCTCGCCGATGCGATCCACACCCTCACCGGTGCCGAGATCGAGGCGATGGACGCCGAGCGGCTCCGGCGCGCGGCGATCGAGACCGCGATCTTCGCGCGTGCCAGTCCCGAGCATAAGCTGCGCCTGGTCGAGGCCCTGCAGGCCGAGGGGCAGGTGGTGGCGATGACCGGCGACGGGGTGAACGACGCCCCGGCCCTGAAACGCGCCGACGTGGGGGTGGCCATGGGGCTCAAGGGCACCGAGGCGGCCAAGGAGGCGGGGCAGATCGTGCTTGCCGACGACAACTTCGCCACCATTGCCGCAGCGGTGGAGGAGGGTCGGCGTATCTACGACAACATCCGCAAGGCCATCGTCTTCATCCTGCCCACCAACGGCGGCCAGGCCGGCGTGCTGGTGGCGGCCATCCTGCTTGGGCTACAAGCGCTGCCCATCACCCCGGTGCAGATCCTCTGGGTGAACATGGTCACCGCCGTGACCCTGGCGCTTGCGCTCGCCTTCGAGCCGGCGGAGGCCGACATCATGCGCCGCCCGCCGCGCCCGCCCGGTGAGCCCATACTCACCCCCTTCATGCTCTGGCGCGTGGCCTTCGTCTCCGCGCTGCTGGTGGCGGGCAGCCTTGGCCTCTTCCTCTGGGAACTTACGCGCGGCGCGAGCCTCGAGGTGGCGCGCACGGCCACCGTCAACCTGCTCATGCTGGGCGAGGTGTTCTATCTCTTCAACTGCCGGCGGCTCACCAACCCGGTGCTGTCCTGGGAGGGGCTGACCGGCAACCGCTATGTATGGATCGCCATCGGCGTGCTGCTGCTGCTTCAGCTTGCCTTCACCTACGTGCCGTGGATGCAAACCCTGTTCCACACCGCCGCCCTCGATACAGCGGCCTGGGGACGCATCCTCGCCTTCGGCGTGTTCGTGCTTCTGGCGGTGGAGCTGGAAAAAACGGTGGTGCGGCGCCTGCGCGGCCGGCACCGGGGCTGATGCGCGCATTCAGACGATTACTGCCCACGCGCGAGCAGGTCGAGTCGAACCGCTGGCTGCGCTGGCTGGGCCCGCGCCTGCTGCACCCGCGTCTGTGGCACTTCAGCCGGCGCGGCGTGGCCATCGGCGTGGCGCTGGGGGTGTTCTTCGGCCTGTTGATCCCCGTCGCCCAGATCCCCTTCGCCGCCGGCATGGCGGTGCTGCTGCGCGCCAACCTGCCGGCCGCCATGGGCAGCACGCTGGTGACCAATCCGGTGACCTTCGCGCCGGTCTATGTCCTCGCCCACCGGCTCGGCGCCACCCTGCTGGGTGAGCCGCAGACGCCGCTGCCCGACCTGGAGGGCCCCGAGCCGGTCGGTATCGACGCCGATGCGAGCGGGTGGCAGGTCGCCTGGCAGGGCCTGCTTGCCCTGGGCAAACCGCTGCTTCTGGGACTCACCATCCTGGCGGTGACGGCCGGCCTGCTCACCTACAGCCTCGTCATGCTGTTCTGGCGCCTGAAGACGGCCTGGAACTGGCGGCGTCGCCGACACGGCAACCGCGGCCGGGTTTGATACCCGCGTCGGCGGGCACGGCGGCCCGTACCCTGGCGGCTTATCTCGCCGAACGCCTGCCGGGGCTGCCGGTCGCTGGCGACCGACACCGTCTGGGCAACGTGGAGTTCGTGGTGCGCGAAGTGGGGGCGGGGCGCATCGCCCGCATCGGCCTGAGGATACCGACAAACCTGTACTGACCCCGGTTGTCCACAGACCGGCCCGTCCCCCAGCCCGATGCCTACGTATCGTGGAGAAAAAATTGATAAGATATATGACATATACATCTTGATATCCCCGGAACAAGCATATGAATGGACCCTCCCTGCTGATGAATCTTGGCCTTTGCGCCGTTTTGGGATGTGTATGGACATTATCCTCCGAGACCAGGGCCGAAGAAATCTCCCTGGCCACGCGCACAGACCTGTTGTACCAGAAGGTGACGGGCCCAGGCCGGTCGGCCAGTTTTTACGACCGGGGTGCCCATCTGCTGCATGAATCCGACCTGCGCTATAAAACCTCCCTCATGGACGGGCAGTGGAACAGCCTCTTGAACACGACCGTGCGGGTGACCGACAGTCGTCAGTTCGACCCCGAGGACTTATCCATACAGAAACTGGAATGGAAACTCTCCGACGCCCGCACCCAGATCCACTTGGGGGACTATTTCGCCAACCTGTCCCCCTACAGCATGACCAAGGGCATCAAGGGGGTGGCCTTCCAGCGCAATCTGGGCGACGATCAGAACTACGTGCGCGTCCTGTATGGCAGTTTCGATGCGCAGTGGGCCTACCTGTACAAGGACCCTGCTCGGGAACCCATGAACCGGCTCGGCGGCGGGCTGCGTCTGCAGCGGGCCTGGGACAGGTTCCGCCTGGGCCTGAACCTGGCCCAGGCCATGGATGAGGAAGACGATGCCCATCGCCCGGCCGGCATGGATGCCTACCGCCAGGTGATGCCTGCCCTGGACTGGGAATACCGGGACGGGGGACTGGTGGTGAGCGGCGATCACGCCTACGCCAGCACGCGGCGCATGCCCGCGGCGGGGGCGGCCACCGACCAGGACGGCACCGCACACAAGATCGTGGCCCGAGCCAGCCTGGGTCAGTTGAATCTGAACGGCCACGCTGAGCGGGTCTCCAGCGACTTCCTGAGCCTGGGTGGCGGGGCCACACCGGACCGGCTGCGCTACTACCTCAAGGGTGAATACAAGCTGGACAAGACCTGGCGGCTGTTCCTGATCTACGACGACTTCCGCGACAACCTTTCTGACCAGCTCGCCACCACCACCCAAACCACCACCTGGGAGGGCGGCTTCAGGAAGTCGCGCCTGTTCGACCGGCGCAACCTGAACCTGTCGGTCTCCTGGCGCAACAAGGCCGTGGACAGCTCGGATGGCAGCAAAGACCGCGTCAGCGACCGCCTCAAGGTCAAGCTCAACGACCGCATCGGCCAGGCCTTCGACTGGCGCGGCGAGGTGGAATACATCTTGGACGAGGACAACGTGGCGGACGCCGATGCCGACAGCCTGCTCTTCGATCTGGGCCTGGGCTACCGTCAGCGCCTGGGCAAGGATTGGGACGTGCGCGCCAACCTCGACCTGGGGCGCCAGGAAACCGAAACCACCGGCGTGAGCGGGCGTGACATCAGCAACCGGATGCGGCTGGGTTTTGCCGCCAACCGGGAGGATGGCACGGTCCTGGGCGGTTTTTATGAATACACCACGGCGGACCTGCTGGCCGCCAACGCCGACAACCGGCACAACCGGGCGAGCCTGTATTGGCAGACCCGCCCCGCCTGGCTGAAGAAACAGGGCAGCCTCCGGTTCGAGGTGAGCGACTATCTGCACACCTTCACCCAAGACCCCAGCCGGGATTACCGCGAGCAGATCGCCAAGGTGAGTCTGCAGTGGAATTACGAAAAAACCGACGCGAAAGGAACCGCCAAGTGATCTACATGCTCCGCAAAGCGCTGCTCTTCGTCTTTCTCGTCACACTCAGCGGTTTGGCCAGCGCCGCATGGTGGGAGTTCGGCCGCGCCGAAGGCGAACCGGCCATCACCGAGCTGAAATTCAACCGGGTGGATGTGTCTCGCGCCGAGGAGGTGGTGGTCCTGACGCGGGACGACCTGGACAGCGGTCTTCTCACCCTGCGCGGCCGGGCGGAGGTGGGGCGCGGCCTGATCGGTCTGGTGGAGGTCTCCTTCGACGGCGGCGAGACCTGGAAGAAGGCCCTGCTGGGCGAGAGAGGCCGCTTCACCTTGGACTTCCGCCCCGAGCTGGAGCGCGAGTACGCCTTCCGCATCCGCGCCATCACCACCACGGGGCAAAAGAGCGACCCCGAGGAGCACAGCTTCATTTTGCGGGTCACCGCCGCCAACCCCCAGGACGAGGTGCGGCAAGCCTTCCTGGCCCTGCTGCGCGCCTACATGGAGGAAAACCGCTCCGCTTTCATGACCCTGGTCTCGGAGGACTTCGAGGGCAACCGCTCGGCCCTGGAGGATGCCATCACGGATGACTTCCGCTATCTGGACAACATCCGCATCGAACCCAACATCACGCGCGTGGCCCAGTTCGACCGTACCTACGAGGTCTACTTCACCTTCAACCGCCAGGTGCAGTCCACCCGCAGCGGGCAGATCCTACGCGACAGTGCCGCCACCGTGGCCGGTTTCGTGCGCGAGGGCGGGGGCTTCAGGCTCTCGCGCCTGGCCGCGCCCCTGATCTTCGGCCTGTCCGGCGCCAGCGAGATCGCCACCTCGGTGACCGAACAGTCGGTGGGACAGACCGTCATCACCCTGGACCCCGCCACCGGCACGGCCGCCACCGCCACCCAGGGCAGCACGGTGGCCACCACCGGGGCAGGCGTCGAAACCGGCAGCGCCACCCTCTATGCCAGCAACAACCCCTGCACCGCCTTCGAATTCGACGGCGGCAACACCTACCCCGGCCAGAACTGCCTGGGCGCTTTCCTGGAGGGGGATCTGCGCATCGAGATCAACCTGATGTGGCTGCAAACCGGCAACACCGCACAGCTCCTGGGCAGCTCCTTCGATGCCACCACCCAGGTGCCGGCGGCGGGCTACGCGGGTGGGCCTTTTGTTGTCTCGGCGGGTCAGGTCTATGCCTTCAGTCTGCTGGGGGGCAGCAAATATGGCCTGCTGGAGATCAGCAGCGTCACCGACCTGGGCGGGGGGGCCTTCCAGGTCGGCATCCGTTACAAATACCAGCCCGACGGCTCGCGCAATTTCTAGTCGATCGCCATGCGGTCCCCCGCCCGCCTCCTGCTGCTGTTGACCTGGTTGGCCGGGTGTGGCGCTGCGTTCGCCCAGACGCCCCCCGCCGCCGGGACCGCCGTCGCCAGTCCCGAGGCGATGCTGAAGGCGGTCGAGCAGCATTTGGCGGCCGGGCGTTTCGAAGACGCGGTGAAGGGGCTTCGGGAATTGCTGCTGCGCAAGCCGGACGATCACGACCTGCGTCTGCGCCTGGCCGGTCTGCTCATGGATCGGCAACGGTATGCCGAGGCCCTGCCCGAGATTCAGCGCGTGCGGGCGGCGCGCCCGGATGTGGCCGTCTACACGTCGTGGTTGCGTGCCCTGGATGCCGTGGGCACGCCCCTCGACCGCGCCCTGGCCGCGGAGGAGGCCGCGGCGCGCCATGCGGGCCATGTGCCCTTTCTCTGGGCCGCCACCGAGGCCCTGGTTGCCCTGGGGCTGCAGGAGCGTGCCCAGGGTTATTGGCGCAAGCTGTCCAAGGCCGATCAGGCTACGCCCCGCGGCCAATACCTGCTGGGAGCGATGCACGAGGCGGCGGGACGGCTCTCGGAGGCCCTGGCCGCCTACCGCGCCGCCCGCGACGAAGCGCGGGCCCAGGCCGCTTTGACGCGCCTGCGGGGGCGGGCCCTGAATCTGGGTGGGGCGCTCTACTTCCCCCCCGCACCCTGGTCGTTGTTGCCCGGTGAACCTGCCCGCCTCACGGACCCGCGCGCCGGCCACGTGGCCACGCCCTACTGGCTGGCGCGCAGCAAACCGCCTGAGGCCCTGCGCAAGATCCTGGGCCAGCGCCTGCCGCTGCCGGCGGATGACCCCCTGGAACAGGCTCTCTCCGGCAAGCGCAAGCCGGGCAGAGAGACGGCCACCCCCGAGCCGCTGAGCATCGAACCTCTCGCCTGCCCCGGCCAGCGCCCGATGCAGTGTGTCGAGGCGGGGCCGGGCAAGGCGTTTGCCGGGCTGCTGCCGCGCCTGCACGCCGGTGCGATCGACCTGCGCGCCGGAACCCTGGTGGTGGTGCTGGAGGGGGCCGGGCAGGCGGAGGCGGCGCGGGCGCTGCGTGTCTTGGGCGATGCCCCGCTGCTGCCGGAGGGGGGGCAGCCGTGAAGCTCGCAACCTGTCTGCGCCTGCTGCTGTTGACCGCTTGGGCGCTGCTGTCCGCGTCGGCCTGGGCGGCGGACGCCGAGACCTACGCCCGCATCGCCGCCGCAAGAAAGGGCATGGAGGAGGCCGGACAGACCGTCGCCGAAGCCCAGGGCAAACTGCAGAAGGCCATAGACAAGGTCATGCAGGCCGAGCGCTTCGAGGGCCCCCACTGGGCCGAGCTGGACCAGGCCATGCAGGCATGGAGTGCCACGGTGGAAAAGCAGGCCACGGTCATGGACGGCCATGCCCGCACCCTCCTCAGGCTGGCGCCTTCGGCCTCACTGCCCTACGTGCAGCCGGAAACCCCGGCCTTCAAGCCGCTGCTCAAGCAGATGGAAGGCATCGCCAAGGACCTGCAGGCCAGCATCGACCGGGCGGAGGCCATGAAGCGGCGCTACCAGCAACTGCAGGCGCAGACCCAGGCGGACATCGGTGAGGCGGTCAAGGGCAAGCTCGCCGACATCGCCCTGGACGCCATCGGCGTGCCCACCGATGCGGCGGACCTGGTGGCCACCCTGGCCGGGGGCGCCATCAGCACCGTCTACGGCGCGGCCAAGACCGCCTGGGGCCTCTACTACTACCTGGACGAGATGAAGAGCGCCGGCCGGGTGGTGAAGACCGCCCAACAACAGACGGCCTTTGCCGACGAGTTCATCCAGAGGACCCAGGCCAGCCTGGCCTCGGCCCGCCAGGGCGTCGGCTTTCTGGAGCGCTACATGGCGCAGCGCGAGCAGACCCTGGCCAAGTTCTTCGCCATGCGCAACGGCTGGCTGAAGGTGGTGGAGGAAGCCAGCAGGGGACGCGCCCAGGAGGAGATCCGGCAATTCGACGAGGCGGTGGCCAAGCCGGAACCCGGCCTGCAACTGGGCGGCATTTGGCCGAACGTGGAACCCTCCATCCTGCCGGCCGGCGAGTATGAGACCGAGGCTGAGAACATCCTGCGGGAGCTGCGCTCCGCCGCCGCGGCGGCGGTGGACGGCGGCTCGCCGCTGGCCTTTCATGATCTCCTCAACGGTCACATGGAGCGCCTTGCGCAACGCCAGCGTCCCGCCGGGGAGCGCTTGGCCCAGGCCACAAAGAATTATCAGGATGCGAGCGCTGCCTATCACGATACCTACCGCGCGGCCTGGGATGCCTACAGGCTGGCGTGGCGGCGATGTGGCGACTTGCCGGACTATGGGCGCCGTGTTACCTGTGCGCAGTCCGCCGAAGCCAGCTTTCAAGCCACGGTGAACGCCGCCATCGCGACTGTTCATGGCCCGGCCCGGGAGCTAGCCAGTGCCACTCGCGAAGCCGTCCGTCTTCGTCAGATCCAGTGGATCGTCCAGGGGGGCGCTCGAGGGTTGGAAGCCATGATGCAGGAGGCGGCCAACGCCCGGCGACAGTCGTTCAGTCTGCTTTGGCAGGAACATCGAGCTGCGCTGGACGAGGCGGGGCAGGACGCCTCCTACTCGTTGGCGCTCATTCCGGGCTCCTGGCAGTTGCGCAATTACGCCAGCACGGCCGATGGCGTGCAGGAGAGTATTGCCCAGGAAATGCGCTGGGGTGCCGAGCCGGTGGTCTTGCGTGACCGTCTGAGGGAGACGGCACGGCAGATCCGGGCGCAGGGCGAAACGGCCCGGCAGGCGGTCCGGGAGTACCGCAAGGCGCTGGGAGCCATGCGCAACGCGGCCAACCAGGCCGAGTCGGAACTGACCGCCCTGCTCACACGCTACGGGCCCTTGCTGCGGTACCACGGGGGATACCCCGATTACACCCAGGCCGCCATCGACGCCTACCTCGAGGAGCAGCAGAATTGGATCCGGCAAACCTTCAAGGTGAAAGAGGCGGACGATGTGGCCGAGGCGGAGCGCTTCGACTACGAAGGCACCGCCCGGCGCATCGAGAACGCCCTCGCAGAACTGGACGACTGGGTACAGCGGCTGGACACCTTCCGCTGGCGTCTGGGCAACAGCCTGGCCAGGCTGGAGCCGGTCAGCCGTGCCATCACCGGCAAGCCGGCCTTCAGCCCCCGACTGAAGCCTTTGACCGAGCAGGCCCGCGAGGAATTGCGCGGCGGCGGCTGGTCATCCCTGGTGGCCGACCTGGAAAGGCTGGGTGCGGATGCCGACCTGCAGGGGGCCTGGCAGAGCCTCTATCGTGGATCGCCCTATGCGCCGGCCCTGAAAGGCGACACGCCGCGTCGCCTGCTGCTCGCCGTCCAAGGCGGCCTGCAGGCCCTGGCCCAGGACAGGATGCGCAACCATCTGCGCACGCGGCCGGCCTCCTTCCACCCGGTGGACGAGGCGGCCATGAAGAAGCTGGAGACCTTGTGGCGGGGTCTCGAACCCCTCTACGCCCGCTTCGAGGCCCTGGCCGCGGGCGAGCGCGGCAAGCTGGAGGCACTTTACGCGCAACTGCCCGACGACAGCCGGCTGACCCAGGCCTATCAGGCCGTACCCGCTGCCCTCACTTCCTTGGTGCAGTATGGCTACTACCGATATGCCAACGAGGTGGGCGCCCTGCGTGGCTACCTGGACGTCAAGCGGGAGGCCCTGCAAACGGTCAGCGGCGAGATCGCCGCCCAACTCAAGGACTGGATCGAGGGCTATCCGATCGCCAAGGTCGATTGGGAGCGTCGTCAGGCGGAGGCGGAAGCCAGGCTGGAGGCCGAACGCAAGCGCCTGGAGGCAGAGGAGAGGGCGCGCAGAGATCAAGAGGAAGCCCTACGCCGGGCTGCCGAGAGCGCGCTGCAATCCGTGCGCCAGCTCTACCAGGACTTCGCCGATGCCTACCAGGCACGCAACCTCGCCCGGCTCACGCGCATGATGACCCCCGACTGGCGGGCATCGGACGGCTCCGACCTGGGCGACCTGGAAGACAATCTGGGCAACAGTTTCCGGGTGTTCGACCGGGTTCAGTTCCAGGTCAGGGATCTGGCCATCGAGCCCCAGGGGGCCGGACGCTACCGGGTGAGTTACTCGGTCACCATTACCGGCCAGATCTTCCAGATGGACATGAAACACCAGGAGACCTCCCAGGTGCAGGATACCGTAGTGTTCGGGCCGGACGGTGTGGCCCGTATCCAGTCCACCCAAGGGGGACGTTTATGGCTGCAATGAGGAGAGCGTGACCATGAGACCCGCCCTGCTGACCCGCATGTTGTCTTTTGCCGCCTTGCTGTTCGGGCTGGCTGCCTGTGCGGACCTGCCGCCCACCACCGCCGACGACCCGGCAGCGACCAAGGATCGCGTGCGCCAGGATCTCACGGGACTGCAACAGGGGCTGCGCTCCGGCACCTGGTCACGGGTCGAGCGCTATTTCTCGCCAGCCTACTACGAAGGCTACGGCGAGCTGCGCGATCGGCTCGAGGCGCAGATGCGCAGCCAGACCCTGCTCGACCTGCAATTCGACGTGCTGCGGGTGCTGGAGGCCGATGGGCTGGTCAACGCGCAGGTGCGCTGGAAAAAGAGCTGGATCGAAAACGCCACCGGCGCCACCCGCAAGGCCGAGGGGACCAGCGAGTTCATCCTCAAGCCTCTGCGCGGCGGCTATCGAATCCTGGCCATCACCGGCGACCGCCTGTTCTGATCGAATCGCGCCGAGTCACGGCCAGCCTCATGGCCAGACGTTACAGTGCATAACTACCGCAGCGACTCTCGAAGCCCCACCCTCCCCATGGGGAGGAGTAGGTACCGGAGACCTGGATGTTGAGGCTGCTTCTGCCATCTCCCCTTGATCAGTGAGGTCAGTGCAGGGGGAATAACAGGGTCAGGTCTTCCCAAAAGGTCAGGCCTTGCGACCTGTTCGGATGAAGCGGCATGGCAGTATCCGTCCCGGCAGGCATGCGAACCTGTCCAGGGAATTTCTCAACCGGTCGTCGCATCGCGCACTGAGCCGCGCCATCCCTCTGACTGTAATCGACCATCCGGAACGGATTGTCCTGGCCGGCCAGGCGGGCCATCATCCCGGTTAGACACCGGGAATGACCTGCCTGCATGCAAGAACCTTTTGCCGAATTCGCCCTGCTCCTGCTCATCGCCGCCGCCGTGGGGGCGGTGGCCACACGCCTCAAACAACCGGTGCTCATCGCCTACATCGCCGTGGGCGTCCTGGTCGGACCGGCCGTTTTCGGTCTGGTGCAGGCCCACGGCCAGATTGATCTGCTCGCCCAGGTCGGCGTGGCGGTGCTGCTCTTCCTGGTGGGACTGAAGCTCGACCTGCAGCACGTCCGCCACATCGGCCCAGTGGCCCTCGCCACCGGTCTGGGGCAACTCGCCTTCACCATCCTGTTCGGCTTCCTGATCATCCTTGCCCTGGGCAAGGGCGTGATGGAGGCGCTCTACGTGGCGGTGGCGCTGACCTTTTCCAGCACCATCATCATCGTCAAGCTGCTCTCCGACAAACGCGAGCTGGACAGCCTGCACGGGCGCATCGCCGTGGGTTTCCTCATCGTGCAGGACATCGCCGTGGTGATCGCCATGATGGCCATGAGCGCGATGCGCGGCGCCGGCGATGCGGAAGTTTTGCAGGTGGCAGGCTCGTTGCTTGCACGGGTGGCGCTGGCGGCAATGGCCATGTTCGTCCTCATGCGCTATCTGCTGCCGCGTCTGGTTGCGATCATGGCGCGCTCACAGGAGTTGCTGCTCATCTTCGCCATCGCCTGGGGTACGGGACTGGCGGCCTTGGGTGAATGGGCCGGCTTCTCCAAGGAGGCGGGGGCCTTCCTCGCCGGTTTCTCGCTCGCCTCCACCGCCTACCGCGAGGCCATCGGCGCGCGGCTGACGGGCATCCGTGACTTTCTGCTCCTGTTCTTCTTCATCGATCTGGGGTCGAAACTGGATTTCTCCACCCTGGGCGAAGAGGTGTGGCCGGCGGTGATCCTGTCGGCCTTCGTGTTGATCGGCAACCCGCTCATCGTCATGGCCATCATGGGTTGGATGGGCTACCGCAAGCGCACCGGTTTCCTGGCCGGTCTCACCGTGGCGCAGATCAGCGAGTTCTCCATCGTCTTCGTGGCCATGGGTATCAACCTCGGTCATGTCGGCATGGAGGCCCTGGGGCTCACGACCCTGGTGGGGGTGGTGACCATTGCGCTGTCCACCTACATGATCCTCTACTCACAACCCTTGTACGAGCGTCTGGCGCCTTGGCTGGGGGCGTTCGAACGTCGGCGCCCGCACCGCGAACTGGCGGTGGAGCGGCAGGCGCATGGCACACCCGCACCGGACATCGTCGTCTTCGGGCTGGGTCGTTATGGCGAGCGCCTGGCGCGTCGCCTTGCCGAGGCGGGTGTTACCGTCCTCGGCGTCGATTTCGACCCCGAGACGGTGCGACGGCTGCGCCGCCAGGGTCTGGCTGTCCGCTTCGGCGATGGCCAGGACCCCGATTTCCTGGAGAGCCTGCCGCTCGAAGGCGTACCTTGGGTGGTGAGCACCCTGCCGGACCTGGAATCCAACCGCGCCCTGCTGCACGCACTGACCGCACGCGGCTACAGTGGCGAGGTTGCCATCGTCGCCCGTGACGAAGCGCAGGGCGCCGCGCTCAAGCGCCTGGGCGCACCCACCGTGCTCTACCCCTTACGCGACGCGGTGGACTTCACCGTCGAGCATCTCACTGCCTTGATACGTTCCGACAAGGAGAAGGACACATGACCCAGATCAAACGCATCCTTGCCGCCACCGACCTGTCCGCACCGGCCCGGCATGCCGTCACGCGCGCCTTCCGCATCGCTGGCGAGACCGGGGCGGAGCTCACCCTGCTGCATGTGCTCAACCAGGGCGGTCTGGAACAACTGCGCCGCCTGCTCGGCACCGTCTCGGCGGGGGTGGAGCAACGCCTGATGGACGAGGCGCGTGAGCGGCTCGCCATGTTGACCGCGGAGCTGGGGCCGCTCCACGGCAGCTCGGCGGGGATCGCCCTGGCGTCCGGCCGCGTGCTGAGCGCCATACTCGACCAGGCCGATGCCCGCGGTGCCGACCTCATCGTCGTTGGCGCCCGCGGCGAAGGCTATCTGGGTCGGCTGCTCATCGGCACAACGTCCGAACGCCTGCTGCGCCGCACCCTGCGGCCCATGCTGGTGGTCAAGCAGACCCCGCACGAGGCCTATCGGCGGGTGCTGGTGCCGGTCGACTTCTCCGCCTGCTCGACCCAGGTGCTGCGCCTGGCCCGCGCCGTCGCGCCAGGCGCGGAACTGATCCTGTTCCACGCCTTCGAGGCCCCGTTCGAGGCCAAGCTGCGTTATGCCGGCGTGGAGGAGGAGACCCTCAACCGTTACCTCATCGCCGCCCGGCGGGACGCCCTGGCCCGGTTGCAGGACCTCTCTGCCGAAGTCGGGCTCGATGTCGGGCGGGTTCGCCAGCACGTGGAGCATGGCGATGCCTCGCGTGTCATCCTGGCGCAGGAACAGGAACTGGACTGCGACCTCATCGTCATGGGCAAACACGGCCAGGGCATGATGGAGGAGTTGCTGCTGGGCAGCGTGACCAAGCATGTGCTGGCGGAGTCGGTGGGCGACGTGCTGGTGGTCAATCAGCCGCCGGCCGAGAAAGGCAGCTGACGGACATGGCCAACGCCACCCCAGAGGATGAAAGGGGCCATGTCCGTTCCCTCACCTTAAGCCCCTCCGGCCCTCTCTCCCGGCCTCTCTCCCCCAGGGAGAGAGGTGGGTCGAGCCTCCCCTCCCCCATGGGGGGAGGGGTCGGGGGTGAGGGGGGGAGGGGAGCTTCGTGAGCCGGCTGTGCCGACTTTCACGCTAACGGACATGGCGACGCCACCCCGAAGCATGAGTGTCGCCATGTCCGTTAGCCTACGCCGAAATCCGGCCATGCCGTCGAAACCAACCATTCCGGTAATGCTGCCGCGCTACACCGTTTCCTTGAGCTGTTCCAGGATGGCCGGATTTTCCAAAGTGGAGGTGTCGGAGGTGATCTCCTCGCCCTTGGCGATGGTGCGCAGCAGCCGGCGCATGATCTTGCCGGAGCGGGTCTTGGGCAGGTTGTCGCCGAAGCGGATGTCGTCGGGCTTGGCGATGGGGCCGATCTCCTTGCCCACCCATTCGCGCAGCTCGGCGACGATTTGTTTGGCCTCCTCGCCGGTGGGGCGGGATCGCCTGAGGACGACGTAGGCCACCACCGCTTCGCCCTTGATCTCGTGCGGCTTGCCGACCACGGCGGCCTCGGCC
Organism: uncultured Burkholderiales bacterium; assembly: GCA_938038385.1. Lineage (GTDB taxonomy): Bacteria > Pseudomonadota > Gammaproteobacteria > Burkholderiales > Thiobacillaceae > JANWZL01. The sequence continues at coordinate 4,914 of CALHRD010000089.1, read as the reverse complement.
ACCAGCGGATGGGCGACCAGTGCGGACTCGATCTCCATGGTGCCCAGGCGGTGGCCGGAGACGTTGAGTACGTCGTCGATGCGGCCCATGATCCAGAAGTAGCCATCCTCGTCACGGCGGGCAGAGTCGCCGGCGAGATAGGTCTTGCCGCCCAACTCCTCGGGGAAGTAGGTTTTTTTGAAGCGATCGGGGTCGCCCCACAGTGTACGTAATTGGCTCGGGAAGGGGCGCTGGATGACCAGGTAGCCGCCGGCGTTGGCGCCGACCGGGTGGCCGTGTTCGTCCACCACGGCGGCCATGATGCCGGGCAGGGGCAGGGTACAGGTGCCGGGCTTGATCGGGATGGCGCCGGGCAGGGGCGAGATCATGTTCGATCCGGTCTCGGTCTGCCACCAGGTGTCGACGATGGGGCAGCGCGACTGGCCCACCGTTTCGTAGTACCACATCCAGGCCTCGGGGTTGATCGGCTCGCCCACCGTGCCGAGCAGACGCAGACTGGACAAGTCGTATTGCCTGGGTAGTTCCGCCCCCAGCTTGATGAGCGAGCGGATGGCGGTGGGGGCGGTGTAGAAGGTGGTCACGCGGTGGCGCGCGATCATCTCCCAGAAACGCCCGGCGTGCGGATGGGTGGGCACGCCTTCGAAGATCACCTCCGTCATCCCCAAGGCGAGCGGCCCGTAGGCGACGTAGGTATGGCCTGTGATCCAGCCCACGTCGGCGGTGCACCAATAGACGTCGCTGTCTGGCTTGGCGTCGAACACCCACTGCATCGACAGGATGGCCCCCAGGAGATAGCCGCCAGTGGCATGCTGCACGCCTTTCGGCTTACCGGTGGAGCCGGAGGTATAGAGGATGAACAGCGGGTCCTCGGCGTTCATCGGCACCGCCTCGCAGGTGTCGGCCTGGCGCTCGGTGAGCTCGTGCCACCAGACGTCGCGGCCCGCCTGCCAGGCGATGCGGCCGCCGGAGCGCCGGTAGACGATCACCTTCTCGACGTTGTCCACGTCGCCCATGGTCAGGGCCTCGTCCACCGCGGCCTTGAGCGGCACGGCCTTGCCGCCGCGCAGGCTCTCGTCGGCAGTGACGACGACCTTGGCACGCGCGTCCTGGATGCGCTCGTGCAGGCTCTTGGCGGAAAAGCCGCCGAACACCACCGAGTGGATGGCGCCGATGCGTGCACAGGCCTGCATGGCCACCACCGCCTCGATCGACATCGGCATGTAGATGATGACGCGCTCGCCCTTGGCCACCCCCAGCTCCTTCAGGCCGTTGGCGAAGCGGCAGACGCGGTGATAGAGCTCGCGGTAGGAGACACGGGTGACGTCGCCGTTGTCGGCCTCGAAGATGAGGGCGGTCTTGTCTGCGCGCTTGTCGAGGTTGCGCTCCAGGCAGTTGTAGGAGACGTTCAGCTCACCGTCGTGGAACCAGCGATAGAAGGGCGCCTTGGACTCGTCCAGTACCTGGGTGAAGGGCTTGTGCCAATGGATGTGCTCGCGGGCGAGTTCGCCCCAGAAGCCCTCGTAGTCGGCCTCGGCCTTGGCGCACAGCGCGCGATAGGCGTCCATGCCGGCGACGTTGGCCTGGGCGACGAACTCCGGGCTGGGCGGGAAGACCCGGTGTTCCTGCAGAATGGATTCGATGTTGGACATGGTGCTCCTCGACGGTTCTTTCCTTGAAAGCCCTCTGGTGCAGAGGCCGCAACCGGGAAATTAGGCCAAAATGCGCTTTATTTCAAACCGGCCATCATGACCCCTGCCGATTCCTCCACCCTGCTGCAGCAGGCCGCCGCTTACAGCCGCTGGCTCGCCGCCCGCATCGAGGCCGATCCGGAACTGGTCGAGGGGGTCAGCGCAGCCCTCGACCGGCCGTGTACGCGTGCGGAGATGACCGCCTGGCTCGAGGCGGCCGCCGCCGCCGACGAGACGAGCCTGGCACGGGCGCTGCGCCGACTGCGCCAGTGGGTGCTGGCCCGGTTGATCGTGCGCGACCTGGCCGGCATGGCCGACCTCAGCGAGGTCACCGGCAGCATGACCGACCTGGCCGAGGTGGCCGTGCAAACGGGGCTCGATTTCCTCCATGCCGATCTCGCCACCCTCCACGGTGAGCCCCTGGATGCCAGCGGTCGGCCGCAGCGGATGATCGTGGTGGGCATGGGCAAACTGGGCGGGCGCGAGCTCAACGTCTCTTCCGACATCGACCTCATCTTCGTCTATCCGGAGGATGGGGAGACGGGTGACCCACACCCCCGACCCCTCTCCCCGCGGGAGAGGGGTGGCGGCCCGCGCCGCATCGACAACCACGAGTTCTTCGTGCGCCTGGGCAAGCGGCTGATCAACCTGCTCAACGAGGCCACGGCCGACGGCTTCGTCTTCCGCGTCGACATGCGGCTGCGCCCCTACGGCGACTCCGGGCCGCTGGCGGTGAGCTTCGGTATGCTGGAGCAATACTTCTACGCCCAGGCGCGGGAGTGGGAACGCTATGCCTGGATCAAGGGCCGGGCGCTGACCGGGGAGCGCATCGAGGAACTGGAACAGCTCAGGCGCCCGTTCGTCTTCCGCCGCTATCTCGATTTCGGTGCCTTTGCCGCCATGCGTGACCTACATGCCCAGATCCGGCGTGAAGTGGCGCGCCGGGACAAGGCGGACGACATCAAGCTGGGGCCGGGTGGCATCCGTGAGATCGAATTCATCGCCCAGGTCTACCAGCTCATCCGCGGCGGGCGCGAGGCCGCTCTGCAGGCCAGGCCGACGCGGATCATCCTGGCACGGCTGGCCGAACACCGTCACCTGCCGCCGGAAACGGCAGCCTACCTCGATGAGGCCTACGTCTTCCTGCGCGACCTGGAACACCGCCTGCAATATGTGGACGACGCCCAGACCCAGCGCCTGCCGGCCTCCAGCGAGGACCGGCTGAAGCTCGCTCAGGCCATGGGCCATGCCGACTGGGAGGCCTTCAGCGCGCGGCTCAACGGCCTGCGGCGGCGGGTGAGCGAGCATTTCGAGCAGGTGTTCGGTGCCCCGCAGGAGGATCAGTCCGGCCACCCCCTGGCCGGGCTGTGGCTACAGGCCGACGAGGTGGCGACCGCCCGACTGGCCGGTCTCGGCTACCAAGATCCCCAGACCATCCTGGCGCGGCTGCGGGGGCTGCGCGGCAGCAGCCGCTACAAGGCCCTGCCGGCCGTCAGTCAGGCCGCCCTGGACACGCTCATGGCCCCCATGCTGGAGGTGGCGGCCGGCTTCGCCAATCCGGACGACACCCTGACCCGCATGCTCGACCTGCTCGAGGCGGTGAGCGGGCGCGCGCCCTATCTGCGGCTGCTGCAGGAATACCCGCAAACCCTGGCGCAGATCGCCCGCCTGGCGAGCGCCAGTCCCTGGGCGGCACAGTATCTGCGTCAGCGGCCGCATCTGCTCGACGAGCTGCTCGACCCACGCGCCCTCTACGTCGAGCCCGACTGGGACGCGGCGCGTGCCGAGCTGGCCGAACGTCTGGCGGAACTGACGGGGGACGTCGAACGGCAGATGGACGAGTTGCGCCACTTCAAGCAAAGCGCCACCTTCCGTCTGCTCGCCCAGGACCTGGCCGGGCGGCTGAGCATCGAGCGGCTGTCCGACCACCTGAGCGCGTTGGCCGACCTGCTGGTGGAGGCGACCCTGGACCTGGTCTGGGCAGGTTTCGCCGGACGCCACCGCGAATCTCCGGCCTTCGCCGTCATCGCCTACGGCAAACTGGGCGGCAAGGAACTCGGCTATGCGTCCGACCTGGACCTGGTCTTTCTGCACGACGACGCGCATCCCGACGCCCAGGTGATCTATGCCCGGCTGGCCAAGCGGCTCATCACCTGGCTTTCCACCCACACGGCGGCCGGCGTGCTTTACGAAACGGATGTGCGCCTGCGGCCGGACGGTGCGGCGGGTCTGCTGGTGAGCAGCCTCGACGCCTTCGACGACTACCAGCGCCACCAGGCCTGGACCTGGGAGCACCAGGCCCTCACACGTGCCCGCTATTGCTGCGGCGACCGGCGCGTGGGCGAGCGCTTCGAGGCGATCCGGCAGGCGCTGCTGTGCCTGCCACGCGACGCCGCCAAGCTCAAGGCCGATGTACTGGAGATGCGCCAGAAGATGCGCGATGGCCACCCCAACCCGAGCGGGCTCTTCGACGTCAAGCACGACTCCGGCGGCCTGGTGGACGTGGAATTCAGCGTGCAGTACCTGGTCCTGGCCCACGCCCACACGCATCAAGAACTCACCGCCAACGTCGGCAACATCGCGCTGCTCGGGCGTTGTGCCGAGCTTGGCCTGCTGCCGGCCGAAATCGCCCTGCCGGCGGCGGATGCCTACCGCGAGTTGAGACGCCTGCAGCACGCCGTCAAGCTGCAGGGCGCCGAGCACGCGCGTGTGCCGGCGGAACAGGCGGCGCAGGCAGGGCAGGCAGTGCGGGCGCTGTGGGCGGCGGTGTTCGGCTGAAACCGCCGTTAGCGCGTAAGCTGGCGGTAGCAGGCATCCGCCAGCCGCTGCATGACGGCGCGCTCGACCTGGCCCGAGAGGGCATAGCCCATGTCGCCCTCGACCCAGTAGAACACCTCCACCCCATGCTCGCGGGCGTGGCGAAAGGCCGTGTCGCCCCGTCCGCGGGCATCGCGGCGGACGTAGAGGGTGATGCGGCGGCCGCTGGCATCCTCATACATGAACTGCGCCACCGGCCCGGCACTGCCCGAGAGCAGACGGCCACCGAGCAGCTCGAAGCCCTCGGCGCTGAAGTCGGGGGCGGAGAGCCGTGTGCCCAGTCGCTTGGACAGCCAGGTCACCAGGTGATCGGCATGCCGGGCCTCGACCTCGACCGGATGCCGGGTCTCGGGGCTGAACACGACGTGGGCCAGCGCCGCCTCGCGCGACAGGGGAGCGAGGGCGACGG
>CALHRD010000088.1 GCA_938038385.1 uncultured Burkholderiales bacterium | reverse complement strand
CGTCTCACCCCAGCCCTCCTGCCACGCCGTGCAGCCGGCGCCAATACAGCCAGATGACCAGAACGCCCATGGAACCATGCACCAGCAGCATGCTGGTGACGACCGAGAGTTTTTGCTGGTTGATCCAGGCCTCGGACAGGCCGATCAGGTTGCTATACACCGTGTAGACCAGCAGGGCGAAGATCACGTTCAGGGAACGGCCGGCACGCGGATTCACGTGGCTCGCGGGCACGGCGAACACCGCCAGCAGCAGGGCGCTGATCGGATAACCCAGACGCCAGGCCCATTCGGCCAGATTGGCCGGGCTGGGGTCGCGCAGGAGATCGACCGTGCTGGTTGTGCGGGGAGTCTGCGCCTGTTTCTCCACGGTGACCGTGTCGAGCCGGACCGCGTAGCGATCGAATTCCATCATGCGGTAATCGGCTGCGCCCGGACTGCCCTCATAGCGACGTCCCTTGGTGAGGACCAGGAAGCGGTCACCGTTTTCCATCACCTCGACATGGCCGTCCTGGGCGACGATGACGCCGTCACGACCACTCTGTACGGAACGGATGAAGACATTGCGCACGCGCCCGCTCCGGGTGTCGATGGACTCGACGAAGAACACCCGCTTGCCGCCTCCGGCCTCGGCAAACACACCCGCACTGATGACCGAGGCCTCGTCCCGGCTGGAGAGGACGCGTTCGAAGTCGCTGCGCTTCTGGGCGGCCCACGGGATGACCAGCAGGCTCAGCATCGCGATCAACAGGGTGATCGGCAGTGCGAAACGCAGCACGGGCGAGAGCCATGCCAGGGGGCCGAGGCCCGCGCCCTGCCAGACGACCATCTCGCTGTCCTGCCACAGACGGGTCATGGTGAGGAAAACGGCGAGAAACAGGGCCAGGGAGAGCAGCACCGGCAGGAGGTTGAGCATGCCGAAACCGATGAAGGGGAACACCGCCTCGTTGTCGATCCTGCCCACGGCCGCCCGGCCCAGGATGCGCACCAACAGGGTGACCAGTACGATGCCGGTCAGCGAGAGGAGGGCCACCCCACCCATGCTGCTCATCTCGCGGATCAGGGCGGAGTTGAAGAGGCGCACTTTGACTTCGGCTTGATTGCTGGAAATAATGGATTTTGGCAGGATCGGACGGTCAACTCCGGAAAACCACAGTTTTACGCCCAATGCCCAGGAGCCTCGAATGGAATTTAGCATAAAAAGCGGCAGTCCCGAGAAACAGCGCGTGGCCTGTGTCGTGGTCGGCGTCTATGAACCCAGGCGCCTGAGCGCATCGGCCCAGATCATCGACCAGGCCTCCGGCGGTTATCTGAGCGAGATCCTGCGGCGCGGGGACATGGACGGCAAGCCCGGCTCGACACTCCTGCTGCATCGTGTGCCGGAGACCCTCGGCGATCGGGTGCTTCTGGTCGGCCTGGGCAAAGAGCGGGAATTTCGCGAGAAGCCATATCGCGACGCCGTGCGCGCGGCGGTGCGGACCCTGGACGAGACCGGCGCCACCGAGGCGGCCCTCTACCTCACCGAAGAGGCCGTGCGCCGGCACGATCAGGCCTGGCGGGTGGAACAGGCAGTCGTGGTCGCGCTGGACAGCCAGTACCGTTTCGACCGGATGAAGAGCAGGCACGAGGACGAACCGCGTCGCCCCCTGCGCAAGATGATCCTGGCCGTCTCGCGGCGTGGTGTGCTGGCCCAGGGCGAGGCCGCCGCTGTCCGTGGCCTGGCCATTGCCGCGGGGATGAAGTTGGCCAAGGATTTGGGCAACCTGCCCGGCAACGTCTGCACGCCGAGCTATCTGGCCGATCAGGCCCGAGCCCTGGCCAAGGAGCACGGCCTGACGGTGCAGGTGCTGGAGCGTCAGGACATGGAAAAGCTGGGCATGGGCTCCTTCCTCTCGGTGGCCAAGGGCTCCGACGAGCCGCCCAAGTTCATCGTCCTGCAGCACAAGGGCGGCGGCAAGAAGGACAAGCCGGTGGTGCTGGTGGGCAAGGGCATCACCTTCGACTCCGGTGGCATCTCGCTCAAGCCCGGCGCCGACATGGACGAGATGAAGTACGACATGAGCGGCGCGGCCAGCGTGCTGGGGGCGCTGAAGGCGACGGCCATGCTCAATCTGCCGCTAAACGTCGTGGGCCTCATCCCCACCTGCGAGAACCTGCCCAGCGGTCGGGCCAACAAGCCGGGCGACATCGTCACTTCCATGTCCGGCCAGACCATCGAGATCCTCAACACCGACGCAGAGGGGCGGCTGATCCTGTGCGATGCGCTGACCTATGCCGAACGCTTCGAGCCGGCCGCGGTGGTGGACATCGCCACCCTGACCGGGGCTTGCGTCATTGCCCTGGGCAACGTTGCCACCGGTCTGATGGCCAACGACGACGCTCTGGCGCGCGAACTGCTGCATGCCGGCGAGACGGCCTACGACCGCTGTTGGCACCTGCCCCTGTGGGACGATTATCAGGAGCAGTTGAAGAGCAACTTCGCCGACATGGCCAACATCGGCGGCCGCCCGGCCGGAACCATCACCGCCGCTTGTTTCCTGTCGCGTTTCGCCAAGAAATACGACTGGGCCCACCTCGACATCGCCGGCACGGCCTGGAAGAGCGGCAAGGAGAAGGGCAGCACCGGGCGGCCGGTGCCGCTGCTGGTGCATTTCCTGGTCAACCGCGCCGGGAAGAAGGTCTGATCTGTCCGCGCCGCATGTGCGGCAGACGGCCCTCAGCCGGCTGAGGGCTCGAGCACCGTATCGCGCGCCTCGGGCAGCAGCTCTGGATAGTCGCGGGAGAAGTGCAGCCCGCGGCTCTCGTGCCGCGCCTGCGCGCAGCGCACGATGAGCTCCGCCGTGAGCACCAGGTTGCGCAGTTCCAGCAGGTCGTTGGTGACCCGGAAGTTGCTGTAGTAATCGTGGATCTCCTCGGCCAGCAGGTTTATGCGGTGGGCGGCGCGCTCGAGGCGCTTGCTGGTACGCACGATACCGACATAGTCCCACATGAAGCGGCGCAGCTCGTGCCAGTTGTGGGCGATGACGATCTCCTCGTCGGCATCGGTCACCCGGCTTTCGTCCCAGGGCGGCAGATCCCGCACCGGGGCGGGCGCGGCCTGGGCGATGTCGGCGGCGGCGGCGCGCCCGTAGACCAGGCATTCCAGCAGCGAATTGCTCGCCAGCCGGTTGGCGCCGTGTAGTCCGGTGAAGCTCACCTCGCCGATGGCGTAGAGGTGGTCGAGCTCGGTGCGGCCGTGCTCGTCCACCACCACGCCGCCGCAGGTGTAGTGCGCCGCCGGGGCGACCGGGATCCATTCGGTGGTGATGTCTATGCCCAGCTCTTTGCAGCGGGCGTGGATGGTGGGGAAGTGGCTGATGATCTGCCTGGCGGGCAGGTGGGTGATGTCCAGGTAGACGCAGTCCAGCCCGCGTTTCTTCATCTCGAAGTCGATGGCGCGGGCGACGATGTCGCGCGGGGCGAGCTCCGCCCGCTCGTCGTGCTCGGGCATGAAGCGGGTGCCCTCGGGCAGCCGCAGCACGGCCCCCTCGCCGCGCATGGCCTCGGTGATGAGAAAGGATTTCGCCTTGGGATGGTACAGGCAGGTGGGATGGAACTGGATGAACTCCAGGTTGGCCACCCGGCAGCCGGCCCGCCAGGCCATGGCGATGCCGTCGCCGGTGGCGGTGTCAGGATTGGTGGTGTAGAGGAAGGCCTTGCCGGCGCCACCGGTGGCCAGCACGGTGTGGCCGGCGGCGATGGTCTCCACCCTGGCGCGAGCGGTGTCCAGCACATAGGCGCCATGTACGCTGTCCTCCGCCACGCCCAGCTTGTGGCCGGTGATCAGGTCGATGGCGATGTGCCACGGCAGCACTTGGACGTTGGGCGCGGCGGCTAGCCGTTTGAGCAGGGTGTCCTGCACCGCGGCGCCGGTGGCGTCGGCCACGTGGAAGATGCGCCGGTGGCTGTGGCCGCCCTCGCGGCCGAGGTGGTAGTCGTTGCCTTCGCGGTCGAAGGGCACGCCCTGCCATATCAACCAGCCGATGGCCTGCGGCGCCTCCTCCACCACCCGGCGCACGGTGTCCTCGTTGCACAGACCGGCCCCCGCCGTCAGGGTGTCCTGCACGTGCGACGCGAGACTGTCCTCGCCGGAATGCACGGCGGCGATGCCGCCCTGGGCCCAGTGGCTGGAGCTTTCCGTCGGTGACTTCTTGGTGATCATGATCACCCTGAACCGATCGGGCAGGGACAGGGCCAGTGTGGTGGCGGCCAGGCCGGAGCCGATGATGAGCACATCGCAGCGTTGCATTGAAGACCCCGCGGGCATGGGAACTAAGGCCCACTTCGGGCGGTCTGTCGGGCAGCCAGGTGGGTCAGGCCGGTTATACTAGCCCCGCAATGGATTTGGAAGCCCCGCGCGTCGGGGTGGACATGCTTGTGAGGATGCTCAGGGATGACTGACAGGGATGCCGACCTGCTCCTGGTGGAACGGGTACGGAACGGCGACAAGCGCGCCTTCGAGCTGTTGATGGAGAAATACCGGCGCAAGATCGGCCGGCTTCTGTCACGCATGGTGCGTGATCCGGAAGAGGTCGAGGACATCGCCCAGGAAACCTTCATCAAGGCCTATCGCGCGTTGCCGCAGTTTCGCGGTGATGCGGCCTTCTATACCTGGCTGTATCGGATCGCGGTGAACACGGCCAAGAACTATCTGGCCGCGCGCAACCGCAACATGCTCACCGTGAGGGATGTGGTGGGTGATGACGAGGAAGGAGGCGACGAGCGCTATGCGGCACCGGACATCGACACACCCGATGCCCATCTGCTTTCCAAGCAGATCGCCTATGCGGTCAACGAGGCGGTGGAGGCCCTGCCCGAAGAATTGCGCACGGCCATCACCCTGCGCGAGATAGAAGGCATGAGCTACGAGGACATTGCAAACTTCATGGGCTGCCCGATCGGCACGGTCAGGTCACGCATCTTCCGCGCCCGTGAGGCGATTGCGGCCAAGCTCAGGCCCATATTGGGCACTTCCGAGGATCAGAGGTGGTAATCATGTTGCAGCAAGAAAAGACCTATCCCGGCAATAACGAACAGGAGTGGCTGTCCGCTTTGTTGGACGGCGAGCTGGACGATGCGGAGGGTGAGCGGGCCTTGAAGCGCCTGAGTCAGGACCAGACCCTGTCGCTGCGATGGGCCGAGTACTGTCTCATCGGCGATGCCTTGCGCGGCGATGCGTTGGTACAGCCCGGCCTGGATCAGCGCCTGCGCACGGCGCTGGCGGCCGAGCCGACCTTGTTGGCGCCCATCAAACGGGAGCGGCACAGCCGGCAATACGCGCGTCCCGTCGCCTGGGCCGCAGCCGCTGCCGCCGTGGCGGCCGTCACCTGGACGATCTGGACGGCCCTGCCCCAGCACACCGCCCCTGCCCAGATAGCCGCACAGCCCGAGGCCGTCATGATCCAGGCCAGCCATGTGATGCCCTATCTGGATGCGCATCAGGACTTCTCGCAGGGGGTGGTCGCCCAGCCGGAGATGCGTTTCAGCCAGGTCACCCTGGTCGGTCTGGAGGATGGCCGATGAGTCCTGCGGCACGCTGGCTGACCGCTCTTGCCGCGCCCGTAGTGCTCGCGGCCAGCGCACTGGCCTCGGAACCCCTGCCGAATCAGGAAGCCGCCCTCTGGTTGCAGAGGATGGCCGACAGCGCCCGGCGTCTGCCTTACGAGGGCGTGTTCGTGTTCAATCAGGGCGACGTGATGCAGACCATGCACATCGTCAACCGCGGTGCCGGTCCGCTCAAGGAGAGCCTCCTGACCAGCCTGGACGGTAGCCGGCGGGAGGTGGTCTGCCGCCAGGGTGAGTCCCTGAGCATGGTGCCCGATGGCACCGGGGTGCGCACCGAGCGGCGGCTGAGCAGCAGGCATTTCCCCGATCTGCTGCCCGTGAACGCCGCCGCCCTGACGAATTGGTACGCCGTGCGCCTGGGGGACATGGACCGGGTGGCGGGCCTGGATTGCCGCTGGCTGCAACTGACCCCCAAGGACACGTATCGCTGGGGCTATGTCCTCTGCGCCGAGAACACCAGCCATCTCCCGCTCAAGGCAATGATGGTCAACGACTCCGGCAAGCCCCTCCTGCAATACGCCTTCACCGAGGTACGCATCGGCGCCCATCCGCGTGCCAGCAACCAGCCCAGGAACCTGCCGAGTGTCGAACAGCTTGCCAGGAGCGGTCCATCAGAGGCGGTCACCGTCAGGCATCTGCCGCCCGGCTACACAAGGGTTGTTGCCGTCAAGCGCAAACTGCCGAACAGACCGAACGAGGTGGAGCACTGGGTATACAGCGACGGGCTGACCCACATCTCTTTGTTCATCGAGCCGGCCCTGAGGCCGGTAGAGACGGTGAGGGGCGAGAGCGCCAAGGGCATGCTCAACCTGCTCACCCGTCAGGTGGGCAACTGGCAGGTGACTGTCCTGGGCGACGCGCCCTGGCCGGCGGTGGAAGCCATAGCAACCGGTCTAGCCGAGCGCTAGGATGAAACGTTCCGCGACTCACCCCGATCGTGCCCACCTGCCTGGGTGGTCGGTTCCTTCGTGGCGCTGCGGCGCGGCTTGACATGGTCGAGACCCCCGCGCGCGTGGTCCGGTTGCAGGGTGATACCGCCTGGGTCAGGGTGGAGACACCCGAATCCTGCGGCGCGTGCGCGGGCAAGGGCTGCGGCTCCAGCCTCTACGCCCGCATGCTGCATCCGCGGGAACCCGAGTATGCAGTAGACAATCCCATCGCCGCGCAGCCCGGTGAGCGCGTGGTGATCGGCATCGAGGATGGGGCGGTGCTGAGGGCCGTCGTGACGGCCTACCTGCTACCCCTCGTTCTGCTGACACTGGGTGCGGTAATGGGGGCGTTTTTCGGGGAAGGCGCCGCAGTCGTCGGTGGACTGCTTGGTTTGCTGCTGGGGGTGTTGCGCATGAAACGGCAACCCGTCACCGGTTCGCCGGTGATCCTCCGGCGCTCCGCCCAGGGCTGCGGTCACGGCTGATTCGGCGCCGGTCATCATCGGTGGTCATTCATTCAACATGTCGAGGTGCATCATGAAAGTGTGGTTTTCGGGCCTGATCTTCGCTTTTCTCTCGGTGACCGCGGTCCATGCCGCGGAGTTGCCGGATTTCACCCAGCTGGCAGAGAAACAGAGCCCGGCGGTCGTCAACATCACGACCACCCAGGATGTCCGCAAGTCACGGCGCGGCCGTATGCCGCAGCCGGAAGAGATGTTCGATTTCTTCCGCCGCTTCATGCCGCCCGAGGGCGAACAGCGCTTCACCCCACCCAGACGCGGGCAGGGCTCCGGTTTCATCATCAGCGACGACGGCTACATCCTGACCAATACCCATGTGGTGGACGAGACCGACGAGGTCATCGTGCGCCTGCACGACCGGCGTGAGTTCCGTGCCAAGGTCGTCGGCACCGACGACCGCACCGATGTGGCCCTGCTCAAGATCGAGGCGGACAAGCTGCCGCGCGTCACGATCGGGGACCCCGAGAAGCTCAGGGTCGGGGAATGGGTACTTGCCATCGGCGCCCCTTTCGGCTTCGAGAACTCTGTCACCGCCGGCATCGTTTCGGCCAAGGGTCGGAGCCTCCCCCAGGAGAACTATGTGCCCTTCATCCAGACCGATGTCGCGGTCAACCCGGGCAACTCCGGCGGCCCCTTGTTCAACATGCGCGGCGAGGTGGTGGGGGTGAACTCGCAGATCATCTCCCGCTCCGGCGGCTACATGGGTCTGTCCTTCGCCATTCCCATCGATGTCGCCATGGATGTCGCCGAGCAGCTCAAGAGCGGCGGCAAGGTCAGCCGCGGCCGCATCGGGGTGTTGATCCAGGAGGTGACCGCCGACCTGGCCGAGTCCTTCGGCCTTGGCAAACCGGAAGGTGCCCTGGTGGCCGAGGTAGAACCCGGCGGTCCCGCCGACAAGGCCGGGGTGCAGGCCTCGGACATCATCCTCAGGTTCAACGGCCGCACGGTGGAGCGTTCCATCGATCTGCCGCGCATGGTGGGCGCCACCCGACCGGGCACCAAGGCCACTCTCACCGTGTGGCGCAAGGGCACGACACGAGACCTGACCGTGGTCGTGGGCGAGATGCCTGCCGAGAAGGCCGCGGCCGCCGTCATGCCTGAAAGAAAGGCCAACCGGGCCGGTCTGGTGGTGAGCGAGCTGACCGCTGAGCAGCGCCGCCAGCTCAAGATCGAGTCCGGCGTGTTGGTGGAGGACGTCAGCGGCGCGGCCGCCCGCGCCGGTCTGCGGCCAGGGGACGTGATCCTGGCGGTGAACAACCGTGAGGTGGCCGGCGCCGACGAGCTGACGAATCTGCTCAACGCCACCCAACGCCGGAGCGTGGCCCTGTTGGTGAAACGGGGCGAGGGCTCCCTCTACATCCCCCTGCGACTTGATTGAGCTGACCCTCTATGGCCGGCCCGGTTGCCATCTGTGCGATGAGATGCGGGCCGGTCTGCAAGACCTCCGGTCCGAGTTCGTATTTCAGGTCATCGAGCTCGACATCGACCGCCATCCCGAACTCACCCGCCGTTACGGCGCCCTGATTCCGGTCCTGGAGCTCGACGGCAGGGAGGTCTGCCACTTCTTCCTGGACGAACAGGCGCTGCGCGAGCGCCTGACCGCTGCCGAGGCCACGCGGACCGGCAACCCGGTTTAGGGTAAAATCCGGGCAATTTTTTGCCATCGTCGAGGCGCCCGCGGCGCCTCTGCCGTTTTTGATGCGCCACATCCGCAACTTTTCCATCATCGCCCACATCGACCACGGCAAGTCGACGCTCGCCGATCGCATCATCCATCGTTGCGGCGGCCTCTCCGACCGGGAGATGGAGGAGCAGGTGCTGGACTCGATGGATCTGGAGCGTGAACGCGGCATCACCATCAAGGCCCAGACTGCGGCCCTGACCTACAAGGCGCGTGATGGGCGGGAATATCAGCTCAACCTCATAGACACGCCGGGGCACGTGGATTTCTCCTACGAGGTGTCCCGCTCCCTGTCAGCCTGCGAGGGCGCGCTGCTGGTGGTGGATGCCTCGCAGGGCGTCGAGGCGCAGACCGTGGCCAACTGCTACACCGCCATCGAACTGGGAGTGGAGGTGGTGCCGGTGCTGAACAAGATCGACCTGCCCGCGGCCGATCCGGAGCGGGTGATCCGGGAGATCGAGGACATCGTCGGCATCCCCGCCGAGGACGCGGTGCGCTGCTCGGCCAAGACCGGCCTGGGCATCGAGGACGTGCTGGAGGCGGTGGTGGCGCGCATCCCCCCGCCCCGCGGCGATCCGCAGGCGCCGCTCAAGGCGCTGATCACCGACTCCTGGTTCGACAACTACGTCGGCGTGGTGATGCTCGTGCGGGTGGTGGACGGGGTGCTGCGCCCCAAGGACAGGATCAGGCTCATGGCCACCGGGGCGGAATATCTGTGCGAGCAGGTCGGCGTGTTCACGCCCAAATCGGTGCAAAGGCCGGAGCTCGCCGCCGGTCAGGTCGGCTTCGTCATCGCCGGGGTCAAGGAGCTGTCGGCGGCCAAGGTGGGCGACACCATCACCCAGGTGGCGCGGCCGGCCGCCGAGCCGCTGCCCGGCTTCAAGGAGATCAAGTCGCAGGTCTTCGCCGGCCTCTACCCGGTCGATGCCCACGAATACGACCAGTTGCGCGATGCGCTCACCAAGCTGCAACTGAACGACGCCAGCCTGCACTTCGAGCCGGAGACCAGCCAGGCACTGGGCTTCGGCTTCCGCTGCGGCTTCCTCGGCCTGCTGCACATGGACATCGTGCAGGAGCGGCTCGAGCGCGAGGGCGGCGTCGAGATCGTGCAGACCGCGCCGACGGTGTCGTACCGCGTGCTCATCCGCGGCACGGCGTCGCAGGCGATGAAGACCAGCGCC
>CALHRD010000087.1 GCA_938038385.1 uncultured Burkholderiales bacterium | reverse complement strand
GTCGATGTGGCCGTAGGAGCCGCCGCCGGCGGTGTTGATGACGTTGCCGTGACCCAGGTTCTCGAAGAAGCCGGGTAGCCTCAGCGCGTTCATGCCGCCGGAGATGATCGGCGTGGTGGGCTTCATGCCGTACCACTTCTGGTAGTAGACCGGGCCCTGGCACTCGTCGCGTTCGATCATGTAGGCGATCAGGCGGTCGTCGTGCTCGCCTTCCATCTTGCCGTAGCCCATAGTGCCGACGTGGATGCCGGAAGCGCCCTGCAGGCGGGAGATCTTTGCCAATACGAAGGCGGTGTAACCGCGCTTGGACGAGGGCGAGGTGATCATGCCGTGGCCGGCGCGGTGGTAGTGCAGGTATTGGTTGGGGTACTGGCGGCGCGCGGTGGTGATCATGCCGGGACCGCCGACGAAACCGTCGACCAGGAAGGCGACCTTGTCCGCATCCGGGCCGAAGGTTTCCAGGATGTAATCGGCCCGCGCGCACATTTCGTAATGATCGTCCGCGGTGATGTTGGCGGAGAACAGCTTGGCCTGGCCAGTTTCGTCCTGGGCGCGCTTCATCGCATCGGCCACCAGGGGGATGGTCTTCTTCAGCGGCGAGAACACCTGGTTGCCCTGGGGTTCGTCGTTCTTGATGAAGTCGCCGCCCAGCCAGAACTGGTAGGCGGCCTCGGCGAACGGCTCGGGCCGCAGGCCCAGCTTGGGCTTGATGATGGTGCCGGCGATGTAGCCGCCGTCCTTGAGCGGGCGGCCGAGGATGCGCCACAGGTCGCTGATGTCCTTGGACGGGCCGTCGAACAGCTGGATGGCGCGCTCGGGCACGTAGAAGTCGATCATCTTGGCGTGCTCGATGTCGCCCATGCCCTGGTTGTTGCCGATGGCGAGCGTCAGGAAGGAGACGATCATCATGCGACCGTCGGTGACGTTGCGGTCGAACAGCTCGAGCGGATAGGCGATGCGCATGTCCTCGGTGGCTTCGTCGATGTAATAGACCAGCGCATCGACGCCCTTCGTGAAGTCGTCGGTGGTGCACACCTCGACGTTGGTACCGGTGGAGGATTCGGCGGCGAAGTGGGCGGCGGCTTCGAGATAGCCATGGCCTGCCTTCGGCTTCATCTTGTAGGCGACGAGGATGTGCTTGCCGCCGGCGATCAGCTCCTCTTCCTTGAGGGACAGGTCGGCGTAGCGTGCGGATTGATCCATGGATGAGCTCCTTGAGAAATGACCCTATCGACAGTGAAGCTTCGACCGCACCGGCTTGACCCCATGCGGATTGGGGTGAACTGTAGACCGTTCATTCCATAATTAAAAATCACGAAATTAAAACGATCGCATAAACTATTGCTTATAATTACCCCATGCTGCACGTAACCATCCGCCAGTTGAAGATCTTCGAGGCCGTGGCGCGACAGCTCTCCATCACGCGCGCCGCCGAGGAACTGCACCTGTCGCAGCCCGCCGTCTCGATGCAGATGAAGAAACTGGCCGAGGCCGTGGGCCAGCCCCTGATGGAACAGGAAGGCAAGCGCGTGCGGCTCACCGGCGCGGGCCAGGAACTGGTGGGGACGGCGCGCGAGGTGTTGATGTCCCTGAAACGTTTCGAGTTGGGCCTGGTGGCCCGCAAGGGGCTGTCCAGCGGTTACCTGCGCCTGGCGGCCATCACCACCGCCACCTACTTCGTGCCGCGTCTGCTGGGTGAATTCGCCAAGCTCTACCCCGGCGTGAAGGTGACACTGCGCGTCGCCAACCGGGAACAGGCCCTGGAGAGCCTCGCCGGCGGTCTGGAGGACCTCTATGTCCTCGGCCAGCCGCCCGAGGACCTGCCCGTCACCGCCGAGCCCTTCATGACCAACCCGCTGGTGGTCATCGCCCACCCCGACCACGCGCTGGCCCACAAACGCCGCATCCCGCTGCGGCAGCTCGCCGACCAACCCTGGCTGATGCGCGAACCCGGCTCCGGCACGCGCAAGGCCGTGGAACGGCTGTTTGCCGGCAAGGGCCTGGCGATCGTGCCGCGCATGGAACTGGGCGGCAACGAGGCGATCAAGCAGGCCGTCCTGGCCGAACTGGGCATCGCCGTGCTGTCGCAGCACACCCTGGCCTTGCACCGGTCGGATCAATTCGCCATCCTGGACGCCGAGGGCTTTCCCATCCTGCGCCAGTGGCATGCGGTCTATCCCGCCCGCAAGCCGCTGACGGTGGTGGCCCGCACCTTCCTCGATTTCCTGCTCGCCTACGGCAGAGAGTATGACACCCGCCCTGCTTGACGCCGCCGTCAGCGCCCTGGCCGGCATGCTGCCCTTCGGCCAGCCGGCGGACGCGGCCCTGTCGGCCTTCTTCCGCCACCGGCCCAAGCTGGGCGGGCGCGACCGGGCCTTCGTCGCCGAGACGGCCTACGGCGTGCTGCGCCACCTGCGCAGCCTGGAACATCTGGCCGGGGGGCGGCAGCCGCGCCGCCTGCTGCTCGCCTGGCTGGCCCGCCACGGCGGGCGCAACCTGCGCGAATTCGAGCCCCTGGCCGACGCGGCGGAACGCGAATGGCTGCGCACCGTCAAGGCGGCCGACCTTGCCGACCTGCCGCCGGCAGTGCGACTCGACCTGCCGGACTGGCTCCACGCGCGCCTGCATGCGCTCCACGGCGATGCCCTGGAATCCCTGGCCGCCGCCCTGAACCGCCCCGCCCCGCTGGACCTGCGCGTCAACATCCAGCGCATGAGCCGCGAGGCGGTGCGCGACCACCTGGCCGCGGACGGCATCGCCGCCGAGCCCACGCCCTGGTCGCCCTGGGGGCTGCGGCTCAGGGGCAAGCCGTCCCTCAGCCGCCATCCGCTCTTTCTGGAGGGCGTCATCGAGGTGCAGGACGAGGGCAGCCAGCTCCTCGCCCTCCTCACCGGGGCCCGGCGCGGCGAGATGGTGTGCGACTTCTGCGCCGGAGCCGGCGGCAAGACCCTGGCCCTGGGGGCCATGATGAAGAACACCGGGCGGGTCTACGCCTTCGACGTGTCGGCGCCACGCCTGGCCAGGCTCAAGCCGCGGCTGGCCCGCTCGGGGCTGTCCAACGTGCATGCGCAGGTGATCGGTGTCGAGCACGACAGCCGGATCAAGCGCCTGGCCGGCAAGTTCGACCGCGTGCTGGTGGACGCGCCCTGCTCGGGGCTCGGCACACTGCGCCGCAATCCTGACCTGAAATGGCGCCAGACCCCGCAGACGGTGGCCGAACTCACCGTCAAGCAGGCCGCCATCCTTGCTGGCGCCGCTGGCCTGGTGAAACCCGGCGGCCGACTGGTATATGCCACCTGCAGCCTGCTGCCGGAGGAAAACGAGGCTATCGTCGAGTCCTTCCTGGTCGCGCACAACGACTTCCACAGCATCCCGGT
This sequence comes from uncultured Burkholderiales bacterium, assembly GCA_938038385.1. Taxonomy (GTDB): domain Bacteria; phylum Pseudomonadota; class Gammaproteobacteria; order Burkholderiales; family Thiobacillaceae; genus JANWZL01. The sequence continues at coordinate 1,007 of CALHRD010000087.1, read as the reverse complement.
CGGCCCCATCCTGGCCGCCCAGCGCATCGACCTGGCCATGAGCGGCGCCCTGCGCCTGGACCCTGCCCTGCACGACACCGACGGCTTCTACGCCGCCGTCCTGGAGCGGGTCTGATGCGGCACGGCCTGGTCGGCAGTCTGCTGGCGCTCGGCCTGCTCATTCCCGCTGCCGCGCAGCCCCTGACCCTCGCCGCCCGTGGCGAGGTCGAGGTCGCCTTCACCCCCGGCGACGACGCCGGCGCCCTGGTGATCGAATCGATCGGCAAGGCCAGGCAGCAGATCCTGGTGCAAGCCTACAGCTTCACGCACCGCCACATCGCCGACGCCCTCATCGGCGCGCGCAGGCGCGGCATCGACGTGCAGGCCATCGTCGACATGCAGCAGGCCCGCACCCTCGCCAACAGCCGGGTGGACGATCTGGCCAGGGCGGGCGTGCCGGTCTGGCTGGACGGTGAGCATGCCGCCGCCCACAACAAAGTGATGGTGATCGACCCGGACCGGGATACCGCCATCGTCATCACCGGCAGCTTCAACTTCACCCACGCCGCGCAGTACCGCAATGCGGAGAACCTCCTCGTCCTGCGCGGCCAGCCGCGTCTAGCCCAAGCCTACGCCGCCAACTGGCGGCGGCATCGTGGGCACGCCGTCAGGCTGCAACCCTGACGCCCACAGCGGCGCGGGCACGATTGCGGAAATCGCGTCGAGGCCCCGCATCAGCGCCGAACCGACGCGAAGCGCCACAGCCCGCTCTCCGTATCGTGCGCCCGATCGTTCGGCAAAAGCCCAAACCACGGAAGCCGAATAAAGCCGCGAGCGGGATGCAGCACAAAGCGTACGGAGCGCAGGATGCAAGACATATCCCCATATCCGTGTCGATGCTGCCGGTTGCCTTGTGGATCGGGCTTCAGCCCGACACCCAACCCGTCGGACTCAGGTCCGACCTGCACCGGGCTGGTCGAGATCGACACGGGTTCAGGTCCCTTTTCAATCAGGTCTGTCTTTGAGTC
>CALHRD010000086.1 GCA_938038385.1 uncultured Burkholderiales bacterium | reverse complement strand
TTCGATGTCGGTGGTGAAACCCCAGCGGTACTCGCTGTTTAGGTGCTGCGTCAGCGGCAGGTCATTGCTACCCATGATTCAGACCTTTCTCGGTTGGTGATGCAGGGAGGAAAATTGCACGGGCCTTAAACGCGGCGCGGCCATGTCGGCAAGGCTCACCGCCTCCAGCGCCACCTGCACCGCCTGATTGATCACTCGCCAGTTCGCACGGGTGGCGCAGTCGCGCTCCAGGCTGCAGCGGCCGTCGCCCAGGGCGCACTCGGTCAGGGCCACCGGCCCCTCGATGGCGGCGATCACCTCCGCCACCGAGATCTCGCGTGCCGGGCGGGCCAGGCCGTAACCGCCACCCTTGCCGCGCTGGCTCACCACCAGGCCGGCGCGGCCCAGCAGCTTCAGCAGCCGCGCCACCGTGGGCGCCGGCAGACTCAATTCCACGGCCAGCTGCTGGGCGCTCACCCAACGCTCGGGCTGATGCGCCATCTGGGTCATGAGGCCGGTGGCATAGTCGGTGAGTTTGGCAATGCGCAACATATCCCGCTCCAATTTCTTATATGGGATCGAATAAGTACTATTTAGTTCAATAACGGTACAATATCAACCCTTACGCGCTCGGGGTCTGGCATGGTCCCCACACGCCGGGAACCGCGACAATCGCTACCATCTCTCACGCGCATGCCATGACCGACTGCCCACTGCGCCACCTCATCCCCATCCTCGGCGACCAGCTCGACCCCGCGAGCACCGCGCTGGACGGCTTCGACCCGACGCAGGACCGGCTGTGGATGGCCGAGGCGCCGGAAGAGGCCACCCACGTCTGGTCGCACAAGGCACGCATCGCCCTGTTCCTCGCCGCCATGCGCCACTTTGCCGAGGACATACGGGCACGCGGCTGGCCGCTTGACTACCTGCGCCTGGGCGAGCACCCGCATGCGAGCTTGAGCGCCGCGCTTGGCGCTAGCCTCGCCCAGGCCCGCCCGCAGCGGCTGGTCATGGTGCGCGCCGGCGACTGGCGCGTGCAAAAGTCTATCGAGGCGGCGGCGCAGGCGGCCGGGGTGGCGCTGGAAATACGCTCGGACCGGCATTTCATCGCTGCGCCTGGGGCCTTCGCCGCCTGGGCGCGTGGCCGCCGTGAGCTGCGGCTGGAATACTGGTACCGGGCTCTGCGCCGGCAGACCGGCCTGCTCATGGAAGGAGACCAGCCCGCCGGCGGGCGCTGGAACTTCGATGCCGACAACCGCAAGGCCTTTGGGCCCGCCGGCCCGGGCAAAGTACCCAGACCGCAAGGCTTTCCGCCCGACAGCGTGACGACCGAGGTCCTACACCTGGTCGAACGCCAGTTCCAGCATCACCCCGGCCGCCTCGACCGCTTCGACTGGCCGGTGACGCCGACGCAAGCACGAGACGCCTTGGACGACTTCATCGCTCACCGTCTGCCGCGCTTCGGTGATTACCAGGACGCCATGTGGCGCGGCGAGCCCTGGCTTTACCACAGCCGCCTGTCGGCCGCATTGAACCTCAAGCTGATCGACCCGATGAGCGTGTGCCGGGCGGCGGAGACGGCCTGGCGATCAGGACAGGCGCCGCTCGCCGCGGTCGAGGGCTTCATCCGCCAGATCCTCGGCTGGCGCGAGTATGTGCAGGGACTCTACTGGCTGTGGATGCCCGACTGGCTCGGCTGGAACGCCCTGGATGCGCATGCCGACCTGCCCGACTTCTACTGGACCGGCGACACCGACATGGCCTGTTTGCGTGCCGCGATCGGCCAGACACTGGACCATGGCTATGCCCACCACATCCAGCGCTTGATGGTGACCGGTCTTTATGCCTTGCTCCTGGGGGTAGAACCGCGCCAGGTGCACGCCTGGTACCTGGCGGTCTATGTCGATGCGGTGGAATGGGTGGAGCTACCCAATGTGCTCGGTATGAGCCAGCACGCCGACGGCGGACGTATGGCGAGCAAGCCCTATATCGCCAGCGGCAAATATATCCAGCGCATGAGCAACTACTGCGCCGGCTGCCGCTACCGGCCGGATCAGGCCATCGGCCCCGCAGCCTGTCCGTTCACGACGCTGTACTGGGCCTTTTTGGACCGCCATGCCGAACACTACCGCAACCACCCGAGGCTGGGCCAACAGGTGCGCAATCTGGAGCGGATGCCGACGGAAAAACGCACCCTGATCCGCGCAGCGGCGGAGGAACTGCGCGCCTTGTCCTAAGCCCTGCTGCCGTCTACACATCGACCACACAACGCGCCCGCCAGCCGCGGGCGGTCTGTTCCACCCTGAGCTGGGTGAGGGTGGCGCCTTTGACCTCCGTACCCCGATCGGCGCCGGCCTGCCAGGGCATGCCCCAGGCCTCGCCCTGCCAATGCCCGTTTTGCCGCTCGAGTTTGTAGGCGCAGAACACCAGCCCGTGCAGACGCGCCTGCGCCAGGAGGTGGTTGAGCCAGGTCACCAGGGCGTATTCGGGGTCCGGCTCATCGAACGCCAGTTGCACCCGCCGCTCCGGGATCACCGTCGCCGGTTCGGCCATGATGGCGAACATGGCCAGGGCTGCGGCCTCGAAGGTCTCTTCCAGGGTCTTGCCCTCGGCTTCGATGCCGATGTCGGCCTCGTGATCGAAATAGCGGTAATCGGCTTTCATGTCGGGATGATGACGGCGTTGCCGACAGTATAATCATGGTTTACCCATAAACCTCAGGATAGCCGCATGGAAGCCGAACGCCTCAACCAACTGTCGGAAACGCTAGCCGATCTGGCCCGGCGCGTCAGTGCCTTACGGGGGTTTCTTTGACTACGCCGGCAAACGCGACCGGCTGGACGAGGTCATCCGCATCTCCGAAGACCCCGGCCTCTGGGACGACCCCCAACGCGCCCAGGAGATCGGCAGGGAACGCAAGTCCCTGGAAGGGGTCGTGCTCGCCCTGGAGCAGATCGACGCCGAGCTGAAGGCCGCCGGCGAGCTGTTCGAACTGGCACGCGAGGAGAACGACGACGACACCCTGGAGTCGGTAGCCGGCGATCTGGCCGATATCGAGAAACAGGTGGCGACGCTGGAATTCCGCCGCATGTTCTCCAACCCCATGGACCCCAACCCCTGCTTCATCGAGATCAATGCCGGCGCCGGCGGCACCGAGGCGCAGGACTGGGCCGGCATGCTCGAACGCATGTACCTGCGCTACTGCGAACGCAAGGGCTTCAAGGCGGAGCTGCTGGAGGAGTCCGAGGGCGAGGTGGCTGGCATCAAGAGCGCCACCATCCGTGTCGAGGGCGATTACGCCTTCGGCTACCTGCGCACCGAGACCGGCGTGCACCGCCTGGTGCGCAAGTCACCCTACGACGCCAACGCGCGCCGGCACACCTCCTTCGCCAGCGTCTTCGTTTATCCGGAGGTGGACGACTCCATCGAGATCGACATCAACCCGGCCGACGTGCGCACCGACACCTACCGCGCGAGCGGCGCCGGCGGCCAGCACATCAACAAGACCGACTCCGCGGTGCGTCTGACGCACATCCCCACCGGCATCGTCGTGCAGTGTCAGAACGACCGCTCCCAGCACCGCAACCGCGAAGAGGCATGGAACATGTTGCGCGCGCGCCTCTACGAGCTGGAACTGAGGAAGCGCCAGGCCGAACAGCAGAAACTGGAGGACAGCAAGACCGACATCGGCTGGGGCCACCAGATCCGCTCCTACGTCTTGGACCAGTCGCGCATCAAGGACTTGCGGACCAACGTGGAGGTGGGCAACACCCAGGCGGTGCTGGACGGCGACCTCGACCCGTTCATCGAGGCGAGTCTGAAGCAGGGGGTATAAGCCGGCGGCCCCTGCCGGTTCACCTGCGTATCCTCGGTTACAAGGGCAGCCAGCGCCGGTCGCGGGTGTAGTGCATGTAACCGACACTGGCGCCGGCGCGCCAGCCCACCCCCAGGCGGATGGGGGCCAGGACGATGTCGTCGCGACGCTGGTAATTCATGCCCACGCCGGCCGCCCAGTACAGGCTGCCGTCCACACCGGGGAAGCGCTGGTAGATGCGCTCCTTGTCCTTCAGGTTGTAGACCAGCACGAACACCTTGGAGGCATTGAGTCCGAGATCGAAACCTATGGACGGACCCTGCCAGTAGACCTTGGCGGTCGTGCCGTTCTTCATCGTGAGGTCACCCTGTCCATAGACCAGCCCGACGGTGATGGCGCCGGCCACCTCCTCGCCCCGGATGTAGCCGACCGGCCTGCCCTGTTCCTTGAAGGCCTTTTCGATCACCTTGGCCAGCCCTTCGGTGGTCTGACCGAAGAATTCCACGGCTGCCTGCAACACGGAGTCCTGGTCATAGGTGTCGTCCTCCGCGGCGCGGGCCGGTGCCGCCTGGAATAGCCAGAACAGGGCGAGCAGCAGGAGCAGTGGACCGAGCAGTCGGTGATGGATACGGTTGGCGCGATGCGGCATGATGACCTCCGGATGACGTTCGATGTTCACATAGTGTTCACCCCCGACAGCCATGGTGCAATGAAAATATTCGCGACCGGGTTGGTTGTCCCTGTGGCCAACGCCGGCAGACCGCCGTTCGGCAGGGTCGGAGACCGCCATGCCTGATGCAGCCTTCCAGCTCCTGCTCTGGCTGCTGGCCGGCGTGCTGATCGTCTTGGGCTTCGCCGGTCTGATCCTGCCGGTGTTGCCGGGCATCCCGTTGATGTACGCCGGCCTCGTGCTGCTGGCGTGGGCGGAGGACTTCGTCCACGTGGGCTGGCTCACCCTGACCGTGCTGGGTGTGCTGACGTTGCTGAGCCACGGCATCGATTTCCTGGCCACGGCGATGGGCGCGAAGCGCTTCGGGGCCTCGCCGCGCGCCGTGATGGGGGCGGCGTTGGGCGCGGTGGCCGGCCTGTTCTTCGGGCTGCTCGGCATCCTGCTGGGCCCCTTCGTCGGCGCTGTCCTGGGCGAGTTCAGCCGCAAGGCGACGCTACGGGAGGCGACCCAGGCGGGTGTGGGCGCGACACTGGGCCTGCTGTTCGGGGCGCTGCTCAAGCTCGCCCTGGCCTTCACCATGCTGGGCGTGTTCGTGCTGGTTCGTCTGCTCTGATCCGGCTCGCCCAGCGACCAGACTACGACACTCCGCCATTCGGCGTCGTGGTATTCGCTGCAGCGGCCTCGAACGCTGCCGGTGTGACATGCGTACCATCTGCCCCATAATCGGTTCCGCTCTCCCCCAGGCAATCCAACCCCTCCCGGAGGTGACCATGCGCATCCTGCCCAGCCCCCTGGCCACGACCCTGGCCCTGCTCGTCCCGCTCGCCGCCGCGGCCGAGACCCGCGTCCAGCTCACTCACGACCTGCCCTATGTCGAGGTCATGCATCATGGCAGACCTGTGCGCATCGAGCGCAACCCGGACACGGACAACATGTTGGATCCGGACTTCACCCTCACCTCGCGCCCCTGCCCGCCCTATTGCATTCAGCCCATGCAGCTTGCCGCTGGCGTGGAGACCATCGGCGAACTTGAACTGATCGGCTATCTGCGCGAGGCGGACAGGGGTGGCGGCGTGCTGGTCATCGACTCGCGCGACAGCGACTGGCCGCTGCGTTCCGGTGTGATTCCGGGCGCGGTGTCGATCCCCTGGCAGATGCTGCATCCCGCCCATACCGAGGCCGACAGGATCGCCGAGACGCTGGTGCTGCGCTTCGGCGCGGTGCGCACCGGGCCGCTGTGGAACTTCGAGAATGCCAAGACCCTGGTGTTCTATTGCAACGGCCCCTGGTGCGGGCAATCGCCCACCAACATCCGGCAACTGCTGGCCCTCGGCTATCCCGCCCACAAGCTCAAGTGGTATCGGGGCGGCATGCAGGACTGGAAGATGCTGGGCCTGAGCACCGTATCGCCCAAGTCCGACACGGACTGAACCTGTCGCCCGCAACCTGCGCCTTGTGTGGCCGCCATGTGCCCAGCATCCCTCCTGAGGCCCTGGCAGCCCACTTCGGTCTGGACGCTCACAGCGACTACCCGCAACGCTGGAACATCGCCCGGGGCACCGACATACCGGTCATCCGCCACTCACCCGAGGGCAGGCGGGTGCTGCACCCGTTGCGCCGGGGGCTGGTGCCATACTAGGCCGGGGACGCGTCCATCGGCCACCGACCCAACCCGGTGTAGGTCGGCCTCTCGTGCGACGGGTTGGGGTGCCGGGCTGAAGCCCGACCTCCAAGGCAACCGGCAGCATCGACACGGATTCAGGATAATCCCAGATCGTCCATTAGGAGGACGCGCGATGATGGCGAGGGGGAGCGCGAGGCAGTTCGGGCGGTTGGGGGGAGGCCATAGCCGTGCCTATGGCCAACGAGCAAGCGCACGAAATGGCCACGCTCCGACCGCCAGGGCGCGCGTAGGCCCGTAGGGCCGCCTAATGGACAATCTGGGATAATCACACCCCCGTACTCATCACCCTCAGCCCCGGAAAGAACATGTACACGAACGCTTTCTCCATGCAGCCCAAGACCTTGGCCTGGGCACTGCTGTCCGCAGGCATCGCCCTGTCCGACTCCGCCCTGGCCGCCGGGGCCGCCCCCCCGGCCTCCGCCACCGACCTGGTGAATCAGTGGGCCCGGATGGTGGTCTATGCAGTCACCCCTTATTGCCAGGTCCTGACCAACGGCCTGCGCGTCTGCCAGCCGATCGGTCTGGTCGGACCGGCGCCCGACTCACCGGCCGCTGCCTATCAACCCCTGATGCGCGTTCCCCTCGCACCGCCTACCGTCCAGCCGCCGGGGGCGCCGGCCTTCGCCTACCCGCAGCAAGGCGTCAATCCCTTCCTGCCGGCGCAGGCCATCCCCTTCATGCCCTGGCAGGCGGCGCCCGGCCCCGCGCCGGGGGCGGCCGCCGCTGCAGCGGCTGGGGCTCAGACGACCGCCGAACTGCCGAGCATCGTGCAACCGCCCGCTCCGGTCGCCACCCCTGCCCCCACCCCACTCGAGCCGATTGCATCGGAGCCTGCCTTGCCTGCGGCTACTGTGCCCGCGGCAACCACACCCTCGGCGCCGGCGACCGCATCGACAGACACGATCTCGCCTATCTCCAGCGTCGCGGCAAGCAACCAGCCTGCCGCGCCGGCGACGGTTGACACGGCCGCCGCGCTGGCCGCGGCCGAGGCGGCGATCGCCCACTTCGAATTCGACCGTGCCGACCTCACCGAGGCGGGACGGGCCGCCCTGGACGCCTGGCTGGCGCGCAACGCCAAGGTGACCAGGGTGGTGGTGACCGGTCATGCCGACCGCCTGGGCCCCGCACCCTACAACCTCGACCTGTCCCGCCGCCGGGCCGAGGCGGCACGTGACTATCTGGTGAAACAAGGCGTGGACCCTCGTCTGATCACCATCGTGGCCAAGGGCGAGACCCTCCCCGTCACGCACTGCAATGGGCGGCTCAGCCCGACCACCATTGCCTGTCTGGCACCCAACCGTCGCGTGGTCATCGAACCCTGATCGGCCCGGCACTGGTCATGGCGAGCCCATTTCCCCAATCCGGATTCTGTGCGACGCTATCGGCCTGTAGGAGACGATCCCCCGCACCGGCGGGGGCACACACTGCGACCACTGTCGGAGACTGCGCCATCGCGTTCGTGACGGTGCCAGCACTGACGCCGAGGAGAGGAGATCCCATGAAGCCCACGAAGTTGCCCTTCGTCCTTGCCCTGTCTGCCGTGCTCGCCGGCGCACCGTTCACAGGCCAAGCCCTTGCCAACGCCCCGCAGCAAGGCACGGCAGAGATGCCCAAGACCCATGAGGAGTGGGTGCAGTATTTGTCCAACTTCACCCAGAACGCGGACATGCTGGTGGACCCACGGAAGTTCGTCGCCGCCCTGAGCGCGGTGACCGAGCCGCAGTTTGCCGTGGCGGCCCTGAGCGCCATGATGAACCCCAATCTCTACATGCAGTCCGTCGCCACCCTGATGGACCCCCGCGCCTACGCCAACTATGCGCGGACGATGGACCCCAAGACGCTCACGGACTGGACCCAGGCCCTGATGGACCCGCAGTTCTACACCGCACTGACCTATATCTTCGCCGACCCGAACAAGATTTATCGCTGGCTGCTTGCGCCGCTGGATCCCAAGGTCATGAGCCTGGCCCTGAACATGCTCAACCCGAACATCTATCTGCGCTGGGGCACCGCCGGCTTCGACCCGCGTCTGTGGAGCATGCTCAGCGCCGGCCTGAATCCGAACTGGTATGCGGGCTGGATGAACGCCGTGACCAACCCCGGCAGTTACGGGCCCGCCGTCGGTGGCTGGATGCAATCGCCCTACGGCGGCGCCGTCGCGCCCTATCCCATGCCCGGCATGCCGGCTTATCCGTCCATGCTGCCCATGCCCACGCCCCGGCCATGATCGGTGCCCATGGCGCAGAAGGGCTGTGCCCGGGAGTCCACGTCTTGATCTGCTCTCGGGCCGTTCGCCGGCCCACCCCGAGCACGACCCGACGCGCGCGGTGGGCGGCTCGGAGGCTTTTTCCGGGCCGGGGGCACTGCCAACCCAACTAACCATCGAGATGCGACAAAAACACAGTGCGAACTTCTGGATCGGCAACCTGCTCCTGGGGCTGGCCCTGGTCAGCATGTTCTTTCTGGACCGTCTGTGGGAGCTGATGGGTGCATGGGCCATGGGGCTGTGGATGGCCCTGGCCGGGGCGGGGATGTATTTCCTGATGACGGACAAGGACACACCTTCGTCCTTCCCCGATTGATTGCCACCCAATCCGTTCGTCGGGGCATCCCAGGAACGGCTTGCCACGGGTAACGCGTGCAGGGCCCCGTTATTTTCAGCTCATGCCGCCGCCTGCATGCTGGATCCGGGTTGCCCTCCAGGGCGACTGGTCGGGCGCAAGCCCGACCCGCATGGGCCGCACGCATGCGTCATCGATTCCCCGGCACTGCAGGACATGGCCAA
>CALHRD010000085.1 GCA_938038385.1 uncultured Burkholderiales bacterium | reverse complement strand
ATCGCGTCCGAGCCGTCGCTGGAACCGTCGTCGACGACGATCAGTTCCACGTTGCCGTGGCTCTGCCCCAATGCCGACGCCACTGCCTCCGCCACGTAAGGCGCGGCGTTGTAGCAGGGCATGATCACCGAGACGAGCGGTTTGCTGTCTGACATGCGTTGGGACTCAGTCTTGTCGGCGTGCAGGCCAATACACGGCGGCCAGGCGTCGCCAAAGACCATCTGGCCTGGGGTGACGGGTGCCCTGGATGAGAATGGAGTGCCGCCCCAGGCGCTTGGCGTTCAGCGCCATGTTGCGCTCGGTGTACATCAAGACAGGGACGACCGGGCCGGGATGTGCCTCGACCCGCGCGACGAAGCGATCCGGCCGCAGGTGCTGTTCGTAATAATCCACCACCTGCGCGCGCATGGCGGCGATCTGCGAATCGCTCATCGCCAGGGCACGGTGCATGTTGGCATCGAGGTCCTCCAGGGTATCGAAGGCCAGACAGTTTTTGCCGGGTTCGAGGGGCGGGTCGAGCCACTCCGGATAGTTGGTGATGGGGATGGTCCCCACGGCCATGGCCTCGATGATGTTGTGGCACATGGGCATGACGATCCCCGGCGGGCTCAGGAAGAAATCCGCGCTCGCCAGGGTGGGCAGCCAGTCGGCGAACTCGATGCGCACCTGGCTCGAAGCGGTGAGCACCGCCCGCTTCACATACGGGCCATCGAGCAGTCGTTGCAGACTGGCGGCGTCTTCGATCAGAACCCGATCGTCCCCCAGACGCTCGATCACCGCCTTGACGATGGGCTCGCGCGGCAGTTTGGGCTTGGGGTAGCGCACCCACTCCCGCCGGTAATGTTCGGTGTCCCCCGAGAAGAATACCCGCATCTTGCGCTCGCTGGCGCGCAGGGCGAGCACGGCGTCGCGCTGTAAGGCCGACTGCATGGGGTGCATGGGGAAGGGCATGATGATGGGGTCGCTGCGCCAGAAGGGCGAGAACAGATCGAAGCGCACCTCGATACGTTTCGCCCAGGGCAGTCGCGCCAGGGTGGCGTCTGGGCGGTCGTGGAGATAAAGTGCGCCCGCTGTGTCCGCATCGGCTTGCTCGGCGAGTTCCAGACCCGGCAGGGTGTGGATCATCTGTCCGTATTTCTCCAGGGGTTTGTCGCCCAGATACGGATGCAGACGGATGCGATAGCCCGACTTGGCGAAAACGTGCAGCAGCGCGAACAGCAGGCGGCCTTGCTCCAGGAAGATCTCCGGGCCGTGGAAGCGGGCGTAGAGGGTTTTGTCGGTCGCCATGTCAGTTCCGCACGGCCGTTCCGAAGGAACTGACCACCCCCTCGGGGGGAAACGAGCGCAGCGAGTCAGGGGGTCGTTTCATCTCAGCGCACGCGCAGGGCGGGGACGTTCCAGTCTGGCTTGTTGTAGACCGGTTCTGCCCCGCTGTCGGCCTCCTCCAGCACCCGTCCGGCCATGCGGGCCACGATGTGGCAGGGGGCGCTGTGCCACTCCATGCACCCCGCCAAGGGTTGCTGGCGGGAATTCGGCGCGGCGGTCCAACGGCAGAGTGTGAGGGCCAGGCTTGCGCACGAACCATCCGTTGCGGGCGCGCTTGCCTCGTTCAGCGGCGTGGTTTCCTCGCCGAGACGGCGATGGGCGCCTTTGCCCACCATGGCCAGGTAGGTCTCGCCCCTGACAGGGTCGTGCACCACTCCCGCCACGGGACGTCGGTCCTCGATCAGACTGACGTTCACGCTGAAGCCGCCACCCGTCAGCCCCAGGGCCGTCTCGCCATCCAACGGATCGATCAGCCAGAGATGGTTCCACTGCCTGCGCCGCTCATAGGGCACCTCGCCATCGAGTCGGGAGACGACCGGGATGTCGGGGTTGAGGCTGCGCAAGCCGTCGGCGAGCCGTTTGGCTGCCTGCTCGTAAGCCGCGCGTCTGGCGGTATCGCGGCCCATGGCCAGCCGGGCGCGCACGGCAAGCCGATCGGTGAGGGACGGCGTACTGCCTTCCCCGGTCAAGGCCCAGTGCAGGTGGGCCAGCGGTTCGCCGGCGGCACGGGCGACGAGCTCCAGGGCGGCGAGGTCCATCCAGCGGATGCGCGTGACGTTGGCCTTGGGAAAGGGTTGCTCGGGAATCGGCTTGCCCAGGAACGGACAGAGTTTTTCCCAACCCTCGCCCCCTGTGATGTCGAGCACCAACAAATCCCGGGGGCGCTGCGCGAAATACGCCAGTACACCGTTGACGAAGCGTTCATAACCGGCGGCGAACCTTTCGGCGTCGAATACCGTGGTGCCATACAGGTCCATGAACAGGCGGTTGTGGGCCTCGTTCTGCTTGGCCGCGAGTTTTTCGGTGAACTGTTTCTGGCAGGATTTGAGCCACCCCTCCCGTTCGCGCACCGTGAGGATGAACCTGGCGCCCGGATAGGCGCGGTCCAGCTCGCGGTAGAAGCTGGGGATGGGGGTGTCGGTAAAGGCATCGTAGCTTGCCAACAAGGCAGGGTCCATGCACGCCAAATCGCCGGGCACATAGCGCTCGATGCCTGGGTAGTCCTTGGTGCGATAGCCGAGGATCTGCAGCGCGTGGGCCAGACTGCTGGTGCCGGTCTTGGACAGGCCGATGCCGAATATCTTCATGATCTCAGTGCGCTTTGCCGTGTCGAGTCGGCAATGACTCGATTTGTGTGAGGTAGATGGCGGCGTATGGCGCGGTCCAGCGCATGCGCATGCGCAGATTGCCCCTAGAGACGGCCATTGCCAGCAGTCGCTGCATCAACTTGCCACGCCGGACCAGCCCGCCCGTGCCATGAGTGGCGAGGTAGGCCAGTGTCTCCAGGAAGAGGCGGCGATAGTGGGTGTTGTCCTCCACAGGCGGTGACGGTGTGTCGCCGGCATAGGGCATGTCGCCTGACGCTGGATGACCCAGGCGGATGGCAGCGTCGTGGAACGCCTTGTCGACGTTGACGTCCGGCGGCAGTGACAACCTGAAGTCCAACAAATCCTGGTCCAGAAAAGGCGTGACCGCCATGACGCCAGCCCGGCGGGCGATGGAAAAGGGCTGCATGGCCGAGACGTGACGTCCCCGGTTCCAGAAGTAGAACGAGACTGGCGGATTCGGCGCATCCAGATGTCTGGACAGCTCGCGCTGCAGGCGTTCCACGGCCAGGTCGGCATTGAATCGGGCGTAAGCCGCCGGCGTCAACACCCGCTGCAGGGCCTCCTCCGAGGCCTGCCAGTGTAGCCACTTGTCCAGGATGTCGCGGGCGACCTCCGCGCCGCGACCCTGTTCCAGCAGGCGCAGGTGCTCGGGTTTGCAATATTGGCTATAGGTCGTGCCGCCTGGACTGCCCTCGTAGACCACGGCACCGGGGTGGCGGCGGGCGATTTCGGCATACAGGCTCGCGCACCAGACGTTCTCGGCGGCGCCGAAGTCGTTCAGACGGTTTTTCGCCAGCTCGGCAGCCAGGCGCGAGCGCGGCTGTCCCAAGGACTCGTGGGGTAGTTCGAAACGATGGGCGAGCTGGCGGGCGATCTCGATGTTCTGGGTGCGGTAGGGCGGAAAATCGTGGTTGGTGTAACAAACCTGCGGACGACAACCCAGCGTCATCAGTTCCAGCAGGATGCTTCTGGAGTCCCGTCCTCCGCTCAAGGGCAGGATGTAAGGCACCTCCGGCGAGGCTCGACGCCGGACCGCCTGACGTAGCAGATCGGCATAGGTGGCGATGGCCTCGTCGCGAGACATCCGCTGCGGCGCCGGGTGCGTCATTCCCCCTGAGACCCGCACCTGGCCGCCGGACCAGCGTACTGTGCCCCCTGGCGGCAGCGTGCGGATGTGCCGGAAGACGGTGTCCTCGCCCAAGGTCCAGCCAAGGCGCAGGTAGACCGCCATGGCGGCGGCGTCGAGCTCGGCGGGGGCGCCTCGGGCGAGCAGCCGTTCGATGGATGGCGAGACGCCGAAGACCTTATCCGTGGCGTAGTAATAGACGGGAAAGAAGCCGAGGCGACAGTTGCGGACCACCACCTCCCGGCCATCCCATTGCCACTCCGCATGCACGTCGCGACCGGTCTGCAAAGGGGCTGGGAGATTGACCTGGCCCAGACGGGCATCGGTGATGCCGCTCACTTCGAAAGCATTCCCGTCGTAGCCGATCCATAGCCAGGGTTCCTGCGCCAAGGCCGACCCGACATCAGGCAGGACGGGAGTAGAGGGGCATTCAGCCATGTCGGGTACCCTGTCTCATGCCTTTCGCCGCAGCAGGTATGTGCCGGGTACGGTGTCGTGCATGCGCCCTTCGAACCCGGGGTTTTCCTCTAGCCAGCGCTCGAGCATCGCCTGTTCCTGGGGACGCTTGGCATCGTCCACATAGACGATGGCCTGGGGGGAGAGCTGGGCGGCGAAGGCGGGCAGGGCGGGATAGCGCGGCATGCCCGAAGGGTCCAGGGCGGCTGGCGGGCCATCGACGATGAGAAAGTCGATCTGTTCCAGGCGCCGGACCGCATCGGGCACGGTATACCAGTCGTATTCCTTGTCGCCGAAACGCTGGCGCGCGAGCGGCGCGTCGAAGACCTCGGCCCATTTGGCCACGCCGCTGGCCACGAGGTGGCGGCGGGTATGTTCGGCCCAGCCGGCATCATGATCCAGGGAATAGACCTTGCCGGTTCCCATCTCCTTGAACATGCGCGCCATCAGGAGGGTGGAGACGCCGGAGCCCAGCTCGACCACCACCCGCGGCCGGTTGAGCGCCACCTCACGCGCCAGCAGGGCGGCGGCATCCGCGGTCAGCGCCCATCCGCCGCCGAAGGGCAGGGGATAGGGGTGTTCGTAAGGGACGAGCTGCGCCAGGCCCTGGGCCTCCGCCATCTGTTCGCCAAGGTGCTGCAGGCCTTTCCGGGACTCGGTCTGGAACTCGTCGATGCGCCGCGCGAGCCCGCTCTTCCACCAGTGCATCAGGGCGACCAGGATCGCCAGGGCAAGGGCGAGCTGCATGTCAAACGGCGAGGAGGTGAACGCGCGGGCGGCCATCGCCAGCAACGCCAGAACGATGCCGGCGGTCAAACCGATCAGGAGGGAGCGCAAAAGAGGGGGCATGGTTGTTTTGTGTTGAACTGTGGGTGGGCGGTCAGTCAGTCGCCGAAGCGATAGCCGAAGTGCTGCAGATCGTTGGCGTGCAACTTGGCCACGATCTCCCGCGTTTCATCGGTGTAGTAATCCGTGTAGGGCCTGCGTTTGCTGCGTATTCCGGTCTTGAGCTGAGGCAGACCTGTTGCGGGTAGGCCAACACGGCGGCAGACCTCGTTGTAGTCTTCCTCGAGTCGTTCGTAACGGATCACGAAGTCGCAACACGACTCGTCGTCAAGGAGGTAGAAACGGTCGTTGTTCTCCAGCCAACCCTCGGCGGGGACCCGGTGGCGCCGCTCCCCCTCGCGCAGATAGAAGCGGTCGTCGTCGGTGTGCGCCAGGGTCTTCTCCCGCAGGAACCGGGTGAACCGATCGCGTACCGGCGTGAAATCGTCGAACGGCACCCCCAGACGGTGCCACCAGCGTTTTTCGGGTCGCAGCGAGGCGTCCTTGCGCCGGTCCCAGAAAAAATAGGAGAGCGCCCGATCCCAGGGGTTGCGGGTGATGCTGAACTTGAAATAACCGTTCCAGATTTCCGCGGGTTCGCGTGCGCGGATGCTGGCGGCATCGACGTGCTGGCCGATGGCGCGATAGACCGCATCGGCGTTCATGCCCTTATGGATGGGGTTGCCGCTTTCGTCGAGGTTGTGGGCGAAGGCGTTGATGGGGACCACCACGTCGCTGCCGCCGCAATGCTGGGACAGCGCGGCCTCGATGCTGGTGCCGGCGGTCTTGAGCGACTTGATGAAGATGTATTTGTGGGTGTGGGAGATGATCATTGGGCGTCGAATATAAACGATGAATGTTTACCGTCAGGACACAGGCTCGCTCCAGACGCCTGCCCTGCCCAAAACCCAACCCCCCGCCGGCACGGTCGTGGGAGGGGTGGGGAGGGTGCCGGCTGGCCCCTGCCAGGTCAAATCCTGCGGTGCCTCGCGCTCCCAGGCGAGTTCCAGGTCATGATCGTGAGGGTTTACAACCAGGACCTCGGACCACGTCCCCCTCGCCAGATTGGCCACGCGCAGACGCGCGTCCTGCGGGCAGGGGCAAGGGCGGCGCCGTGCCGTGGGGGTCGCCTCGGCATCCCCGCCCAGTAAGGCGGGCGGCAGTCCGAGTCCGGTTTTCGCAGCGCAGATCATGGCGGCGGCGAGATGACCTCGATAGCGGGTATCGTTTTTCAGTGTGCACAGATGATAGAGGGCCTCCGTCCAGACCACGATGGCAAACCGCCGCTGTTTAGATTCGGCCCAGTATCCCAGGAGGTCCAGTCTTTGCGCTGCATCGATGGCGTTATCGACCAGATCGGAAAAATCTTCACCCGGGAAATACCGCTGGTAACGCAGG
Source organism: uncultured Burkholderiales bacterium (assembly GCA_938038385.1). Classification (GTDB taxonomy): domain Bacteria; phylum Pseudomonadota; class Gammaproteobacteria; order Burkholderiales; family Thiobacillaceae; genus JANWZL01. Next base: position 4,490 of record CALHRD010000085.1, on the reverse strand, counting down.
ATGTCCATGACGTTGACCGGGTGGTAGTTGAGATCGAAGTGTAGCGGCGCGATGTGACGCTCGATCAGCCCGCCGGGCATGACCAGCCTTGGCCATACCCGTTTGATGCGGTGCATGTTGGGCTGCACGTACATCCAGGTCAGCCGCTTGAGGGCGCGCAGCGGCCAGGACAGGCGCATCGCCCGCTCCTTGGGCAGCAGGGTCAGGTCGATGGCCCGGTAGATCAGCCTGTACAGCCTCTCGGCCGGACGCAGACGCAGGAGGGTGCGCGCCGCCTCGCGTGCGCTGGCCACCGACCCGGCATGGCGCTCGGCCCCGGTCAGGCGACGGTAGCGCTCCAGGGCGACGATGGCGTCCAGATGGGTATTCAGGATCAGCTTGTTGCAGGGGGATTTGCCCAGCGTGCGGCTGGGGATCCAAGGGGTGCGCGTCTGCTCGCGCATGATCTCCATGTTTTCTGCGCTGGTCTCCAGGGAGTCATGCAGGAACCACAGACCGATGTCGGTCCGGTCGGTGTGGCGCAGCAGAAACTCGGTGGCGCGCGCGAGCCCGTCTCGCAGTGCCGGGTCGCCAGACTCCTCCAGCCCGGCCTCGAGGATCAGCATGGCGGCGTTGTGCAGCCGCAGATGCGCCTCCATCAGGTCGGTCCATTCGCCCTGACGCCAGCCGCCATCCTCGGATTGGGCGAGCAACACGGACAACAGGATCTGACGCCGGAGCAGGTCATAGATGTGCCTGCCCGTGGCGGCAGCCAGCCCGGTCAGGGCGTTGAACAGGCCGTGCGCGTCCAGCTCGGAGTGGAATTTCCAGCGCCGTGGCCAGACGAAGTCGTCCGTGTAGATCTCGCCGTGGATGAGGAAACGGTAGAGTCCGGCCGGCAGATGCACATCGACCTTGGACCCCCACAGGTGGTAAGGCTGGCTTTCGAGGGCAAGCCTGGCGTCCCATCCCTCGCGCAGGCCGGAGGGACCGGCATCGAGCCGCCACACCACCATGTCCAGACACCCGTCGCCGGGCAGTTCGAATGCCACCTCCCATGCCTGGTGCGACACGGACAACCCCGCAAGGGCAATCGCCCGTTCCTCCAGGACGTGCCCTTGGGCATCGAGACGGCGCAGTTGTGGGGGTGTGGGCAGCCAGTAGGCAGGGGCTGCCGCATCGGTCGGGGTGATGAGCCAACCGCCCAGGGCAGATGCATCGAGACCATGTTCACCCGCCAGATGCAGTTGCAACCGCGTGGCAGCGACCGGCCTCAGGCGGAGGAAGGCGCAACGGGCCTCGGTGCATTCGGTGAACTCGTCCAGGCGGACCTCGGCCCCCGCCAGCGGCGCGAAGCGCAGGCGGCGGACGCCGAACGCCGCGCCATCCTCCGTCCGTTCGTCCGGTGGCGCGAAGAGACTCTCCAGGGCGATATCCACGAGGTGCATGCCGGTGGCTCTCACTGTCCGGGATGACGCAGGCGCAGGTGGCGGTCGGCCACTACATGCTCGATCTTCTGGCTCAACCCATCCGGCCAGCGGATGAGGACGTCCGCGTGTGCCTGCGTGCCCAGACCGAAATGCAGCCGATAGTATCCCTGCGAGGAGTAGGCGCCCTCGTGCGCGCCGACTTGGGCTGCCTGGCGTCCGGCCGGGGTGGTGACGGTCACGTGCGCGCCGATGGCCTGTGGGTTGCCCGGCGCTCCGACGAGGTCGAGCTGCAGCCAGTGCCCCGCCTTGCCGATGTTGCGCAGGCTGGCGATCTTCCAGTCGAAGCGATCGTCGTTGCCTTTGACATCGGCCGACTTGAACGGCCGTTCCCACCAGCGCCACAGTGTGGCGTTGTCCTGCAGTGCCAGGATCGGATCGAGCCGGCCGTCGTTGTCGCGGTCGAACCAGTTGACGATGGCGGCCTGGTATTTGTGGTCCAGCTCACGCAGCATGTTCGTACGCTCGAAGCGTCCTTGCCCGGTATTGCGGTACATGCCCTGCGGTACCGCGTGCAGATCGACGCGCCCATCATTGTCGTAATCCACCCAAACGGCCGCCACGGATTCGCGCGGCAGGCCCACCTGCTGCGGTGACACGATCCTGAACCGGCCTGCCTCGTTGAGCAGCAGGACGCTGCCTTTCTTCGACGCCATGAAGGCATCCAGGTCGCCGTCGGCATCGAAATCGGCCACGCTGAGCTTGCCGTCGAACTGCCAGTAATCCGAGGTCTCGCCCGTCAACCCAGATTCGTCGGCTCGATGGAATGGCCCCCGCCCCTGAAAGGCGCGTTCGAAATGTCCTTGACGGTTGTAATAGACATAAAAACCGGTGTCTTCGTGCGTGAGCAGGTCGATCCAGCCGTCGGCATCGACGTCGAACCAGACCATGTCGACCAACTGATGCTTGGGTAGATCCAGGCCTACTGCCGCGGCAACATCGCTCAATCGCCCGTCGGATCCTTGCCGATAGAACTGTTTCGGATAACCGCCCGCGACCTTGCCACGGTCCTGACAATTGATGAAGAGATCCAGCCGCCCATCGCGGTCATGATCCACCCAGCGGGCATGACGCCCAGAACAGTCCTTTTTCTCGATGCCCAGTTCTCGCGCACGATCGACGAATTGTCCGGTGCGGTCGCGCAACAGCAGCTCGTCGCCGATTCGCTGTCTGACCTCTTGTGGGAATTTGCGCAGGTTGCCGCCGAGTGCGCCGCGGTTGACGAACACATCCATGCGTCCATCCCCGTCGTAATCCGCCCAGGCCAGCGCATGACGGTCGCGGATGCCGAGTTCGAGCGTATTGCACCAACGACAGCCGAGCGAGCCTTCGGCATGAACTCCCGGATCCTTCCAATCGTAAGCGGCGGCCGCATCGACAGGGTATTTGCGTGCTCCCACATAGAAATGTCGGCTTGCCCATGGTGCATCCAGGGTGACCTGGATGGACGTGCCGCGCGTGTGGGGGTAGAGACGCAGGTGCCCGGGAGCTCGTGTCGCAAGCGTGATTTCCGTGACCGGGATACCGGACCCCGGCGGGGTATGGCTCTTTTTCTGCAGATCGAAACCCTCGTTCGCGACCACCTCGACCTGGTTGTAGAACTTGAGTCGCCCGCGTAAAGGCGCCCAACCCTGCGTCTCGTGCATGACCAGATGCAGCACGTCGCCTTGCCAGAACAGGTACAGGCCTGGCCGATCCAGTTCTGGCGCGTCACGGTGCTGTTCGGTCGCCGGCAAGCGCGGATCCTGATCCAGCCCCCATTCGCTCAGGACGTCGCGAAACCCGCCCTGGCCGTCGGCGAGCAAGAGGACCTGACGATAGTTGTGATTGCTCGTGTATAGGTCCAAACGGCCGTCGCCATCGGCATCCACCACCCCCATGTCGTAGAGATAGGTCAAGCGCTTGTAGGGGAAGGCGGCGGGCGCGAACCAGTCCGACTCCTCGGATAGCCACCGCTCCAAGAGGGGACGGACATCGCCGCGCACGGCGTAGCCCAACAGGGCAACGCCTGCCAAGAGCAACATCATGATGGTCGTTGAGCCTTTGATTTTCATGGCCTAGGCATCAAGTCAGGGGCTTGCCGCCGAGGCCTGCGCGCTGCAGCAGGGCCCCGATCCGAGCGCGCCAGCGCTGGGCCTCCGATTCCAGTCCACGCAAAGGCAGGTAGAGGAAAAGGCCTGCAAAAGCCGCCCCGCCCGCGCCGAGCATGCCGATCAGGTAAAGCGCAGGCCTATCCACCCGCCAGTGCCCCATGGCGCTGTCGAGTAGAAAGAGCATCAGACCGACCAGGACGCTGAGGGTGAGACCCGGCGTCAAGGCGCGGAGCAGATCCGACAGACGCGCCGGCAGGGCCTGCCTCACATACCAATAAAAATGCGCCGCCAGCAGCATGTAGGCAATGACCAACCCCCAGGCGATGCCGACGAGCCCCCATTCCAGCCCCAACACTACCGCACCCAGGACGATGGGCAGGTTGACGGCCTGGGCCCACATCTCCTTGCCCAGCCGATTTTGCGCCGCCAACACCACTGTGCTTGGCATCATGACGCTGAGGAACACCCCCATGAGCAGAAGGATGCGCATGGGTTCGGCCGCGGCCACCCATTTGGGGCCGTAGACGACGCCGATGAACGGCTCGGCCACCCACCAGAGGATGACATAGAGCGGGCCGGTGTAGGCCATCAGCAGCGCGATGCTGCGGTAATAGAGATACTTGGTCTGGTCCAGGTCGTCCTGGGTCTTGCTCAGGGCGCGGAACAGCGGCTCCATGGTGGGCGACATCAGCAGTTGGTTCGGCAGCCGCGCCAGGCTCTCGGCCTTGTTGAACAGGCCCAGGGATGCCGGGCCGGCCAGCTTGCTGATGACCAGGGTCCTACCCTCCTTGCGCAGGTAGGTGATGAAGTCATTGGCCACGATCTTGGCGCCATAGCTCGTGTGCCGGCGCATCACGCGCCAGTCCGGATTCAAGTGCAGCCGAAGCGGGGTGATGCGGGACAACCAAAGGTTCTTCAGGATGCCGGAGAA
>CALHRD010000084.1 GCA_938038385.1 uncultured Burkholderiales bacterium | reverse complement strand
CTGTCGGTTGCCGGTTTTGGTTCCGGCACGCCCGCTCGCGCGGGCTTAACATTCGCCTGGCGAATGTTAGCCTGCACCGCCATGCCGCTCGCGCGGCATGGTCAAGACCGGTGCCTTAAACCGCTCGGCCACGCCTCCGTTGCTGGACGACTCGACGGCTGGCCGCCATTCTAGCCGAGTGCGGTCTGTCATGGTGCTACGGCCAACGCCAGCGCATCGCGCGATCAGCCCCTATGTGCCTCCAACAGTTCGATCACTGCCGCTGCCTTGTCCAGACATTCCTGATACTCCGCGGCAGCATCCGAATCGGCCACGATGCCGCCGCCGGCCCAGAAGCGCAGGCTGTCGTTCGACCAGACCAGGGTGCGGATGGCGATGTTGGTATCCATGTCGCCGTTGTAGCCGAGGTAGCCGATGGCGCCGCAGTAGACGCCACGGCGGTGGGGCTCCAGCGCCTCGATGATCTGCATGGCGCGCAGTTTGGGCGCGCCGGTGATGGAGCCGCCCGGGAAGGCGGCGCGCAGAAGCGTGACCGCATCCTGACCGAGTGCCAGCTGGCCGGTGACCGTGCTGACCAGATGGTGTACGGTGGCGTAGTGCTCCACCTCGAACAGTCGTGGCACCCGCACGGAACCGGGCACACAGACCTTGCCCAGGTCGTTGCGCAGGAGGTCGACGATCATCAGGTTCTCGGCCCGGTCCTTGGGGCTCACAGCCAGCTCACGCGCCAGGGTGACATCCCGAACCGGATCGGGATCACGCCGGCGGGTACCCTTGATCGGCTGCGTGACCACCAGTCCACCGCGCACCTGCAAAAACCGCTCCGGTGAGGACGACAGCACCTTCGCCCATGGCAGACTGAGATAGGCGGAAAACGGGGCGGGGCTGCGCCGGCGCAGGGCACGGTAGGCCAGCCATGGATCCCCCAGGACAGTACAGGCAAAACGCTGTGCCAGGTTGACCTGATAGCAGTCCCCGGCGCGGATGTAGGCTTGGATACGCTCGAAACGCTCGCGGTAGGCTGCCTGCGACAGATTCGACGCAACGGGGCCCCGCACCACGAAGGGCTGGCGTCGGCGAGGCTCGGTCGGCCCACTGAGACGTGCATGGAGTTCGTTCCACTGTGCGTCGGGGATGGGGTGACGCCCGGCCGAGACGAGCCAGCTCTCCCGGCGCGCATGGTCCACCAGCACTGCCCAGTCGTAAAACCCGACCGCCATCTCCGGCATGCCCTCCGCGTCCTCGGCCAGTTCCGGTAGCCGTTCCAGGCGCCTGGCGAGGTCGTAGGCGAAATAGCCGACTGCCCCGCCGACAAAGGGCAAAGGCAGTGGGTGCGGCGCGGCGGCCAGGTGATGACGCAGGCGTTCGAAAGGGTCATCCGCGCCATACTCGACGCGGTCACCCTGGCGAAATTCGGTCAGCCCGCCACGCGCGACCAGGGTGGCATACGGCCTGGCGACCAGGATGTCCCAGCGTCCTGCGCTCGCGCCGGGTAGAGCGCTGTCGAGAAAAACGGCCCAGGGCTCGTCGGCCAGGACGTCGAACAACTCGGCACTGTCGGGACGATAGGGGATGGCTGTCAGACGCATGCACCGAAGGGGATCGTCGTGGTCGGGGCGGGCGGATCGGTTTGGGCGTGGCAAGAACACACCCAACCGGCTCGCATCCGCTCAGCCATTGCCCGCCTGGATGAGCATCCCTGTACGACTGCGATGCGGGGTAAAGCTCATCGTCGAGCCGCGCCACCGATGCGGCGGCTCATTTCTATGAGACCGTCGGCGATGGGCAGCAGATCGGCCAGGGTCCGCGCGGCCTGGCCGGTCACCATGTAGCGGCCGGCAACGGTCAGCACAGGCACGCTGCGCACCCGGTAGTCCCGGACCATCCGGTCGCTGCGCGAGACCAGCGTGCCGACACCGAAGGAATCGAAGGCGGCCTTGAAGCGCTTTTCGTCCACCCCTTCGCGCTTGATCCAGGTCACGATGGCCGAGGAGGTAAACAGATTGACACGCTCCTCATGGATGGCGCGGAACACGGCATCGTCCAGCCTGTTCAGGTCGCCGGTCGCCTCCAGCGCGTAGTACAGCCGGGCCAGGTTGGTCCAGGTCGCGCGCCCGAAGGTGACCGGCACCCGCATGAAGCTCACGTCGCGCGGCAGCCTGGCCGCCCAGGCCATGACCAGCGGGTGGAAATCCTTGCAATGCGGACAGCCATAGGAAAAGAACTCCAGCACCTCGATCCTGCCCGGCGACTCGCCAGGCTGGGGTGGCACGATGGGCACGTAGTCGCGCCCCTCGACCAGGTCTGCGGCCTTGACGACACGGCTGTGCACGGGCAGGACGGCTCCGGCCAACCCGGCCACGAGGCAACAGTTGAATGCGCGACGGGTGATGTTCATGGGGCTCGATGCTATACGCTGAAAGGCACGGTGGCCAAAAAGGACGACCAAAGCTGTGGGGGTTTCGACCCGTGATTTTAAGTACCTCGAAACACCGTCGCGAGCGAAAGCCTACAAGGGGAAGGGGGCGCGGCGACCGAGACGCCGCCTTAGGTGAGACGAAGAAGCCGGGACGAGATACGGTGCAGGCCGACCTCGGCGCTGCCGAGGTCGCGCACAGCGGCTTGGCCGACTGCGATCGACGCGGCAGTCGGGTCGCCCAGCGGGTTTATCGAGGTGCCATCACCCCAGCCACTGGAGGATCTTGTCCCGTGCCGGCACACCGCCGGCATGCATGACCTTGCCGTCCACCACCACGCCGGGCGTGCTCATGATGCCGTAGCCGAGGATGGCAGCCATGTCGGTGACTTTTTCCAGCCGGATGCTCAAACCGCGTTCGGCGGCCACTTCCTCGATCAGCCTGGCCGTCGTCTCGCAGTTGCGGCAACCGCTGCCCAACACCTTGATCTCTTTCATCCTAAAAACCGCAGTTGAACGCGCCCGAAGGCCGGGCCAAACCGGTGGCTGGCACGAAGCGACGACGCCGCAAGGTCGACCCCTGCAAGGAGGAGCGACAAAGCCAGGCGCCCGCACAACCGCGAAAGCGGGCGTGTAGCGTGCTCACCCGAATGGTGCGCACGGTCGAAGGCACGTCGTATAGGAATCATCCTAAAAACCTCAGTTGAACGCGCCCGAGGGCCGGCCCAGGACAGTGGCCGGCGCGAAGCGACGACGCCGCAGGGTCGCCCCCTGCAAGGAGGAGCGACAAAGCCGGGCACTGTCCTGGGCCGGCAAGCGGGCGCGTAGCGATCTCACCACATGGGTGAGTGCGAACGAAGGCAAAATCGTCAGCATGATCAGGCTG
>CALHRD010000083.1 GCA_938038385.1 uncultured Burkholderiales bacterium | reverse complement strand
ACTTGCGCCCTGCAGGACCGACTCGCAGTCGCGCAATGCCGTCTCCGCGGCGTTGAAGGCCAGGGTACGGTCCTGGGTGTTGCCGGCCATGCGCTCCTCGAGACTGGACACGCTCATGCCTGCCAGGCCGAGCAGGCTGAGCAGGGCCAGGAACAACAGCCCCATGATCAGGCTCATGCCGGCCTGATGTCGGCGTGACGTGGGATTGATGGGCCGTGGCATGGTGGCGGGCCTCACGGCAGGAGGTTGCGTATGCCCACGGTGCCCGTGAAGACATAGCGCAGGCGGTTGTCCGTGGCGGTGACGGCGTCTGGGATGCCATCACCATTCGTGTCCTGGTAGCGATAGGTCTGTGGCGGGCTGACCAAATTGTCATCGGGACTCACCAGCAGCAGGCGCACCCGCACCGAGCGGACGCTGTTCCAGTTGGTTACGTTGTTGGCGGTACGGAATTCATCCACCGTCCGATCCCCATCGGTGTCCACGCCGTAGGTCACCTGCATGTTCTCTACGTTTTCCACCAGTTCCTCCGCCGTGCCCCGCGACAGCCGGTACAGTGCGGGACGGCCGGCGGCATTCAGACGGATGTAGTAGGTGAAGGTGGCGATGCGCAGGATCTCGCCGCCCACATATTCCTTGCCCAAGGCCTTGGTGGCATTGCCCGGTGTGCCGGTCCCGGTGTTGTGCACCACGTTGTCCATGCCTGCCGACGTGTTGATGTTGGTGATCTGGAAGACCGCCGCGTTGTTGCAATCCGAGACCAGCACGATGTCTCCCTCGACCAGGCCGCTGCCGACGCTGACCTTGAGGTCGGCCGAGCCGGGGGGACTGCCGCCCGGATGCGAGGTCACGGTGACGCCGCTGCCGAATACGCCACGGACGGTCAGGATGTCGGTGCCGCTGACCACGTCGGTGATGCTGGCGTCCTTGGCCGGACCCCAGGTGTTCGTCCCGGTCGCATCATGGCCCTCCACCGGTGTGCCGAATTTGTAGGCGTAATCCGACGCGTTGTTGAGGGTGTTGACGGGGGTGCTGATGGTCATGCCGGCACAGCCCCAGTAGCCGGCCATGCGCACGTCGCGGCTGATCATTTCCATGGCGTAGCGGCCGTTCTCCTGCATGCGCGCCACGTTGTCGTTCAGGCGGTAGGTCTGGCGGCTGCCGGTGTAGAGATAGCCGATGGCCAGGGTGATGAGCAGGCCGAGGGTCAGGCTGATCATCAGCTCGACCAGAGTCAGACCGCCCTGGCCCAATGCGCCGGGCCGTTGCGGTAGATGCGCCATGCTGCTGTTCATAGTTGCGATTGGATGGTGACGCTGGCGGTGGTGGAGCCGCCAGCGCGTTCGTCGTTCCACTGCACGAACACGGTGGCGAACTGGGTGCCGGCGTCGTAGCCGATGGCGCCGGTGCCGTCGGGCAGGCTGGCGACATCGGCGCGCCATTCGGCGCGGTCACAGTCGACGAGGTCATGGGCCAGGGGGTTGCAGGTGGGGGCCGCATCTTCCGGCGCAAGGTCGTAGGCGCCGGCCCGAGCCGCCTCCCGGTTGGCGCGCAGGCGGTCGAGCATGTCGTAGGCGTAGAGGGTGGCCTGGGTGCGCAGATGGGCGCTGTGCGTGGATTTCATGCTGTTGGATTGCAGGGCCGCCAGACCCAGCAGCCCCAGGGAGAGGACCAGCAGGGAGACCAGGACCTCCACCATGCTGAATCCGCCCTCCCGCTGGCGGCGCATGTGAGTCACCCCGACCTCGTAGGGCGGGGCTTCCTCGCTACGAGTTTGAGCGGGGCCCATGGCCCCTTGTACACGCCCTGTCTCGCTCACCATGCCATAAATGGCATGGCTTGCGCTCGACCCGTGGTCATCGCGCAGGTGGCGGAGGGGACTGGTGGGTCCCCAGCAGGGTCGAGTTTTCGCTGCGGGATCCGCAGCGCGTCTTATGTCTATGCCCGTGGGACGCATCGCTACTCCTCATTGCCCAGTCATTGCCCGAATCCGGGGTCAAGGGCTGTGAGGGGCGGCGGTATGAGGACCCGCCACTGCACTCGAGATGCAACCCGGCTGCCATTGCTCGCGCGTTAGGCCCGCGGTTTTGCGTCTCCACCTTTCGGTGGGTTTGCCCTTGTATCCCGATCAGAGATCGACTGCTTGCCTGCTATATCGACTACTCACAGGCACGGTGGATAGTACGTATGTACTACCAGGATGGGAGGTCGTCTGCCGGCGACGAGCGGTCAGTTGCCGACGGCACTGGCCAGTGTGCCGTTGCCGTTCAGACGCGCGACGGGATAGTCGCGCGGCAGCAGGACCCACATGCGGCCGCGCTGTTTCATGGCGCCGGCGATCTGGCCGGCCTCGTCGCCGAAGCCCCAGAAGAAGTCGGCGCGCACCGGGCCGCGAATGGCGCCGCCGGTGTCCTGGGCGAGCATGAGCCTCTCCAGGGGGACGGGGGAGTTTGGTCGTGTGGTGGCGAGCCAGACCGGTGCGCCCAGGGGGATGGCGGCGGGGTCGACGGCGATGCTGCGCTCCGCGGTCAGCGGCACGCCCAGGGCGCCGAGAGGGCCGGAGAGGCTGTCGGGCAGTTCACGGAAGAAGACATAGCTGGGGTTGACGTTGAGCAGCTCGGTCAGCCGCTGCGGGTTGCGCCGGCCCCATTCCTTGATGCCCTGCATGGAGGCGCGATCCAGGGTCAGTTCGCCGTTGTCCACCAGCCACTTGCCGATGGAGCGGTAGGGGTGACCATTCTGGTCGGCGTAGCCGATGCGGACCGTCTCGCCGGTTTCCAGCCTGACACGTCCGGACCCCTGGATCTGCAGGAAGAACAGTTCCACCGGGTCGTCCACCCAGAGCAGTTCCCGCCCCTTCACCGGTGCCAGGCCCATTTCGATCTCGGTGCGGTCGAAATAGGGCACCACCCGGCGACCGTCCAGCCGCCCGCGCAGGCGCAGGTTTTTGAGTTCCGGGTAGAGGGCGGACAGGTCCACCACCAGCAGGTCATCCGGCGGGCCGTAAAGGGGATAGCGGTACTTCTCGGTCGGGGTGCGGCTGCCGCGCAGGAGGGGCTCGTAATAGCCTGTCACCAGGCCCTCGGCGCTGCCGTCGTTCTGCAACACCTGGTGCGGCGTGAAGTGGCGCTCGAAGAAGGCGCGCGCCGTGTTCGCGTCCGGTGTGCCGGCCTGGGCGGCGGCCTTGCACACCGCATCCCACAGGGCCTGATTCCTCAGCACGCGGCACGAGTTGAGCAGGGCCGGCCAGGCCTGGCTCAGGTCGTCCTGTTGCCAGTTGGGCAGTTCCCGGAAGGTGACCGTCCTGATGCGGGGCAGGGCCAGGGGTCTGACCGGTGTGGCGGGGGTGGCGGCAGGCGGTTCGGCCGGGGCCGGCGGCGCCGGCTGGGGCCTGTCCTGGGCGGGCGGCGGCGCAGACTGTGGCGCAGCCGAAGGCGGCGGGGGGGCGGCGACGGGTACAGCCTCGGTCACCTTGGGCGATTCCGGGAGCAGACTGCAGCCGGCGAGGCTCGACAACAGAACGAGCAGGACTGCCAGGATCGAATGCATGCAGGGCGGGATCGGTCCGATGAACGGCAAGCAGTATAGCAAGAAGGGCCGGGGGAATCCGCCGCGTGGGGGCGGTGTAAACGCAGAGCAGGGCGTGCGCGAAAAATCAAGTCTTGTGCCGGCTGCGCGCGCGGCCCATGCTTCCGCCGCTTTCTTGCAGGTTGAACATCATGCCCACGCCCTCCCACGACGCCATCCACGCCCGTATCGCCCAGGAACTGGGCGTCCAGCCCCGCCAGGTCGCCGCCGCCGTCGCCCTGCTGGACGAGGGCGCCACGGTGCCCTTCATCGCCCGCTACCGCAAGGAGGCCACGGGCGGGCTCACCGACACGCATCTGCGCCAGCTGGAGGAGCGTCTGACCTATCTGCGCGAGCTGGAGGCGAGGCGTTCGGCCATCCTGGCCAGTGTCGCCGAGCAAGACAAACTCACCGATGCCCTGCGCGCCGAGATCGAGGCGGCCGATACCAAGCAGCGCCTGGAGGACCTCTATCTGCCTTACCGGCCCAAGCGCCGCACCAAGGCCCAGATCGCGCGCGAGGCGGGGCTGGAGCCGCTCGCCCTGACGCTGCTGGAGGACCCGCAGCGGGATCCGGTCATCGAGGCGGCTGCCTATGTCGATGCCGAAAAGGGGGTGCCGGACGCCAAGACGGCCCTGGATGGCGCCCGGCAAATCCTCATGGAGCGCTTCGCCGAGGATGCCGAACTGCTGGGCCGGCTGCGCCGGCATCTGCAGGAAAACGCCCTGCTCGCCGCTGCCGTGGTGGAAGGCAAGGAGACGGAAGGACAGAACTTCCGCGACTATTTCGCTTACGCCGGGCCCCTGCATGCCGTGCCGTCGCATCGTGCGCTGGCGCTGTTCCGGGGCCGTGACGAGGGCGTGCTGAGGCTGGCCCTGAAGCTGCCGGAGGAACTGGCGGCGTCCGAAGCGGCCGGGCCGGCATCCGCCACGGCGGCCGAGGCGATGATCGCGCAGCGTTTCGGCATCCGCGACACCGGCCGGCCGGCCGATGCCTGGCTGCGGGAGGTCGTGCGTTGGACCTGGCGGGTGAAGCTGTCGCTGCATCTGGAGATGGACTTGTTCCATGCCCTGTTCGAACGGGCCGAGGCCGAGGCCATCCGCGTCTTCGCCGCCAACCTGAAGGACCTGCTGCTCGCCGCCCCGGCGGGTGCGCGCGCGGTCATCGGCCTGGATCCGGGCATCCGCACCGGCGTGAAACTGGCCTGTGTGGACCGCACCGGCAAGCTGCTCGAGACCGCCACGATCTACCCGTTCGAACCGCGTAACGATCGGGAAGGGGCGTTGCGCACCCTGGCCGGGCTGGCACGCCGCCACGCGGTGCAGCTCATCGCCATCGGCAACGGCACCGCCAGCCGCGAGACGGATCGCCTGGTGGCGGAGCTCATCCGATGCCACCCCGAGCTGGGACTGTGCAAGGCAATGGTGAGCGAGGCGGGGGCGTCGGTCTATTCGGCTTCCGAGCTGGCGGCGCGCGAATTTCCCGACCTGGACGTGAGCCTGCGCGGCGCGGTGTCCATCGCGCGGCGGCTGCAGGACCCGCTCGCCGAGCTGGTCAAGATCGAGCCCAAGGCCATCGGGGTGGGCCAGTACCAGCACGACGTCAGCCAGGTCAAACTCGCTCATGCCCTGGACGCGGTGGTCGAGGACTGCGTCAACGCCGTCGGCGTGGACGTGAACACCGCCTCGGCGCCGCTGCTGGCGCGCATCTCCGGCCTCAATGCGGGACTGGCCGCGGCCATCGTCGCGCATCGTGACCGGCATGGCGCCTTCGCCAGCCGCGAGGCGCTCAAGGCCGTGCCCAGACTGGGCCCCAGGACCTTCGAGCAGGCCGCCGGCTTCCTGCGCATCGCGCACGGCGACAATCCCCTGGATGCCTCCGCCGTACACCCGGAGGCCTATCCGGTGGTGGAGCGCATCCTGACCGACCTCGGGCGCGACGTGCAGGCGCTGATCGGCGACGCGGCCACGCTGCGAACGCTGGACCCGAACCGCTACACCGACGCGCGTTTCGGTCTGCCGACAGTCAGAGACATCCTCAAGGAGCTGGAAAAACCGGGCCGCGACCCCCGGCCAGAATTCAGGACCGCCGCCTTCCGCGAGGGGGTGGAGGAACTGAAGGACCTGCAGCCGGGCATGGTGCTGGAGGGGGTGGTGACCAACGTCACCAACTTCGGCGCCTTCGTCGACGTGGGCGTGCATCAGGACGGCCTGGTGCATGTCTCGGCGCTGGCAGGGCGCTTCGTGCGCGACCCGCGCGAGGTGGTGAAGGCGGGCGACATCGTGCGCGTCAAGGTGCTGGAGGTGGACCTGCAGCGCCGGCGCATCGCGCTGTCCATGCGGCTTGAGGATGAGGTGTCCGCCGTGCCGGAACGTCAGGCCAGGGCTGCCGCCAGGAAATCGTCCACCCCGCGCCCGCAGGCCGCGAAACCCGCCGGCGGGGCGTTGGCGGATGCCCTGGCGCGCGCCCTTCGGAGCTAGGAGCCTGTCGGACTCGAGGCTGATCTACTGCGCCGGTGGGAAGAGCGGTCCATTTTCCCCCGATTTCTCGTTGCATAGGCCAACTCAGCGCCTCTAAATCGTGAGAAACTGTCCTCGCTCTCCCACCCGGCTCGCTACGATCGCTCGAGTCGCTGTAACCCTATCCCGAATCCGTGTCGAGCTCGACCAACCCTGTGTAGGTCGGACTCCAGTGCGACGGGTTGGGTGTCGGGCTGAAGCCCGACCTACGAGGCAACCGGCAGCATCGACACGGATTCGGGAATTTACCTTCGTTCGCACTCACCCATGAGGTGAGCGCGCTACGCGCCCGCTTGCCGGCCCAGGACAGTGTCTGGCTTTGTCGCTCCTCCTTGCAGGGGGCGACCCTGCGGCGTCGTCGCTTGTGGCCCTGCGGGCCATCCCTCGCTTCGCTCGGGACCAGCACTGCGTGCTGTCCTGCGCCCTCTAGAGGGCTGGTCGCGCCAGACACTGTCCTGGACCGTCCTTCGGCCGCGTTCAACCGAGGTTTTTAGGATAATAGGCGGCAATACTGCGGCGCGCGGGCAAAAAAACAGCCGGCGAGGGCCGGCTGGAATGCACGCGGGACCGGTCATGCGAGCCGTATCCTTGTGTGCATCGGTATGTTGCGGGAACGGTCCGATAGTATCCTGATAAACGGTTTGTCACAAATCAGCTTTTGCACGAAAGACCATCATGAATGAGGCCCTGGCCGCCGAGGCCCTGAAGAAGTTCCGCATCATCTATGGCGCGGTACGCAAGCATTCGCGCAACATGGAAAGGGCCTGTGGCGTCGGCGGGGCGCAGATCTGGGCCATGGCCCTCATGGCCAGGACGCCGGGTCTGCGGGTGACCCAGCTGGCGCGCGATCTGTCCATCCATCCCTCCACCGCCAGCAATCTGCTGGATAAACTGGAGCGGGCCGGCCTGGTGCAGCGTGCACGCAACAGCGAGGATCAGCGCGTCGTCCAGCTTTATCTCACCGAGGCGGGGCAGAAGGTGCTGACGCGCGCGCCGCAACCCCTGTCCGGGGTGCTCACACATGCCCTCGAGCAGTTGCCCGAGGCAGTTCTGCGGCGCCTGATCGAGGACCTGCAGGCCGTCACCGAAAATCTCCAGGTGGCGGACGAGTCCGCGGCTTCCAAGCCGTTGACCGAGCTGTGAGGCCTGCTCGCCGCCCTGCGCGGGGGTCTTTGCCAGTCCCCGCGCCCATGCACTGATTACGACGTGCCTCCGGCACCATGAACACACTCCTGCTCGCGGTCATCACCCCCTACCTGGGCGCTGCCCTCGCGGCCTGGGCATCCCGTCACGGTCGTCTGCACTCCGCCTGGGTGGCAGCCGCGGTCACCCTGTTTGCCCTGGCACTGATCCTGCCCGAGGCGGTGGCCGTCTTCGCCGGCGAGACGGTCATCCAGCGTTTGCCCTGGATGCCTTCCGTGGGACTGGCGCTGTCCTTCCGCCTGGACGGCCTGGCCTTGCTCTTCGCGCTGCTCATCCTGGGCATCGGGCTGCTGATCATCCTGTACGCACGCTATTACCTGTCCGAGCGCGACAGCATGGGGCGCTTCTATGCCTATTTGCTGCTGTTCATGGGTGCCATGCTGGGCATCGTGCTGTCCGAGAACGTGATCCAGCTCCTCGTTTTCTGGGAGCTCACCAGCCTGGCCTCCTTCCTGCTCATCAGCTACTGGCAGCACCGCGAGGACGCCAGGAACGGCGCACGCATGGCACTTGCGGTGACCGGGGCGGGAGGGCTCGCCCTGCTGGCGGGCTTCCTGCTGCTGGGGGAGATGGCCGGCGGCTACGAGCTGTCGGTGATCCTGGCCTCGGGCGATACGATCCGTGCCCATCCCAGCTACGTGCCGATGCTGATCCTGGTCCTGCTGGGGGTGTTCACCAAGTCTGCCCAATTCCCCTTCCACTTCTGGCTGCCCCACGCCATGGCGGCACCGACGCCGGTGTCCGCCTATCTGCATTCGGCCACCATGGTCAAGGCCGGGGTCTTTCTGCTGGCGCGGTTGTTTCCGGCGCTGTCGGGCACCTGGGAATGGTCGCACATCGTCGGCGGCGTGGGGCTCGCGACCCTGCTCACGGGCGCCTACATCGCCTTGTTCAAGCACGACCTCAAGGGGCTGCTGGCCTATTCCACCATCAGCCACCTGGGCCTGATCACCACCCTGTTCGGCATCGGCACGCCGCTGGCGGCGGTGGCCGGCGTGTTCCATATCATCAACCACGCCACCTTCAAGGCTTCGCTGTTCATGGCCGCCGGCATCATCGACCACGAGTGCGGCACGCGCGACATGCGCCGCATCAATGGCTTGTGGAAATACATGCCGTACACCGCCACGCTGGCCATGGTGGCGGCGGCGGCCATGGCCGGCGTACCCTTGTTCAACGGCTTCCTGTCCAAGGAGATGTTCTTCGCCGAGGCGGTGAGCATGGGCACGCAGATGCGCTTTGGCTGGCTGCTGCCGCTGGTGGTGACCGTGGCCGGGGTGTTCGCCGTGGCCTATTCCCTGCGCTTCATCCACGATGTGTTCTTCAACGGCGAGCCGGTCGATCTTCCACGCACCCCGCACGAGCCGCCGCGCTGGATGAAGGTGCCGGTGGAAGTGCTGGTGGCCCTTTGCCTGCTGGTGGGCATCCTGCCGGGGCTGACCGTGGAGCCGATACTCGCGTTGGCCGCCGCCGCCGTGCTGCAGGCGCCGCCGCCCGCGTTCGATCTGGCCATCTGGCACGGACTCAGTCCGGCCATGCTGATGAGCGTCGTCGCCCTGGCCGGCGGACTGCTGGTCTATGCCGGACGGCGCCCCCTGTTCGATCTGGCGGCGCACTGGGAGGGAAGAGTGGATGCCCGCGCGGTGTACGATCGTCTGCTGCAGGGTCTGTTCGCCCTGGCTGGCGGCGTCACCCGCGCGCTCGACACCGGCTCGCTGCAGCGGCTGCTCGTCCTGTTCTTCGCCAGTGCGCTTGTCCTGGGCGCTGCCGGCCTCGTCGATGGCGCCACGCCGCTCACCGGCAGCCGAACCCTGCTGGAGGTCGATGGCGTCAGCCTGACGGCCGCCATCGGCCTTGTCGCGGCCGCCATCGCCGCCGTGCTGCTGCACCGGCAGCGGCTCACTGCCCTGATCATCATGGGTGCGGTGGGCCTGGTGGTGGCGCTCATCTTCGTCAAGTTCTCGGCGCCCGACCTGGCCCTGACCCAACTCTCGGTCGAGGTGGTCACCGTCGTCCTGCTGCTGCTGGCGCTGTACTTCCTGCCGCAAACCGGTCCTGCCGAATCGAGCGGCGTGCGCCGGACGCGCGACGCCGTGCTGGCCGTGGCCGCCGGCGGCGGCGCGGCGGCCCTGGCCTGGGCGGTGCTGACCCGCCCCTACGAGTCGATCGCCGGCTATTTCCTGGACAAGAGCCTGCCCGAGGGGGGTGGGGGCAACGTGGTCAACGTGATCCTGGTCGACTTCCGCGGCTACGACACCCTGGGCGAGATCACCGTGCTCGCCCTCGCCGGCCTGGGCATCTACGCCATGCTGGAGCGGATCCACCTGCCCGGGCCCGAGCGCGATGCCGAAGGGCGGCCCTGGAACTGGGACACGCACCCGGTCATCATGGCCTCGCTCACCCGTCTGCTGCTGCCGCTGGCGCTGCTCACCTCGGTGTTCATCCTGCTGCGCGGGCACAACCTGCCTGGCGGCGGCTTCATCGCCGGCCTGGTCACGGCCGTGGCCCTGATCATGCAATACCTGGCCAACGGCGTGACCTGGACGCATGCACGCCTGCCGGCCAATTTCCACCCCATCATCGGCTGGGGTCTGGGGATCGCGCTCGCCACCGGCCTGGCGAGCTGGGGCTTCGAGCATCCCTTCCTCACCTCCACCTTCGGCCACATGCACTGGCCGTTGGTGGGCGATTTCGAGCTGGCCAGCGCCATGGCCTTCGACCTCGGCGTCTATCTGGTGGTGGTGGGGGCCACCCTGCTGATCCTGGTCTATCTGGGGCTGATGCACGGCGCCAGCCACCCCACCCTCTCCCCCGACCCCTCCCCCCGTGGGGGAGGGGAGGCACGACCCTCCTCTCTCCCCCAGGGAGAGAGGGCCGGCTGGGAGCCCGGTTTTTACGAGGATTTCACAAACAGTTCGACAAACCTCCCCCCTCGGGGAAGGGAGCCCGGGAGGGCTGACTGATGGAAGCGCTGCTCGCCCTCGTCATCGGCGTGCTCACCGCCTGCGGCGTCTATCTCACCCTGCGCGGACGCACCTTTCCGGTGGTGCTGGGGCTGACCTTCCTGTCCTATGCGGTGAACCTCTTTCTCTTCGCCATGGGTCGTCTCGCGATCGGCCGGCCGCCGATCATCGGCGAGGCTGCAGCCGGTTATGCCGACCCGCTGCCGCAGGCCCTGGTGCTCACCGCCATCGTCATCGGTTTCGCCATGACCGCCTTCGTCATCATGCTGGCGCTGAAGGCGCGCGCCGAGCTGGGCAACGACCACGTGGACGGACGGGCCGACAGATGAACCACCTGGCCATCGCCCCCGTGCTGCTGCCCTTGCTGGCGGGCATCGTCCTGCTGCTTATGCGTCACGTCGACATCCGTGTGCGCCGGGTGTTGAGCGTGGCCGCCGTACTGGTCGAGATCGCGTTGGCCGTCGCCCTGCTGGCCGCGGTGGTCGACGGCGACATCCTGGTCTATGCCCTGGGTAACTGGCCCGCACCCTACGGCATCGTGCTGGTGGCGGATCGCCTCTCGGCCTGGCTGCTGTTGACCACGGCCCTGCTCGCCCTGTTCGCCCTGCTCCATGCCCTGCGTGGCATCGACGTGTCCGGTCGGCATTTCCACGTGCTTTTCCAGCTGCAGCTATTCGGTCTGGCCGGGGCCTTCCTCACCGGCGACCTGTTCAACCTGTTCGTCTTCTTCGAGGTCCTGCTGCTCGCCTCCTACGGGCTGTTGCTGCACGGCGGCGGACGGCTGCGCACGCGGGCGGGGCTGCACTACGTGGTGCTCAACCTGGCCGGCTCCACCCTGTTCCTGTTCGCCGTGGGCACGCTCTACGGCGTCCTGGGTACCCTGAACATGGCGGATCTGGCCCGCCTGGCGGCGGCGACGCCGACGGAGAATGTCGGGGTGGTGCGCGCCGCCGGTCTGCTGTTGTTGGGCGTGTTCGCCCTCAAGGCCGCCCTGTTGCCCCTGCACCTGTGGCTGCCGGCCGCCTATGCCCAGGCCAGCGCGCCCGTGGCGGCCCTGTTCGCCATCATGACCAAGGTGGGGGCCTACAGCATCCTCAGGGTGGACACCCTGATCTTCGGGGCGGGGGCCGGTCCCGTGGCCGGTCTGCTCGCCCCCTGGCTGCTGCCCCTGGCCCTGGCGACCCTGGCCATCGGCACCCTGGGCGCGGTGGCGAGCCGCGGCCTGCGCCTCCAGGCCGCCTATCTGGTGGTGGCCTCGGCCGGGTCACTGCTCACCGCCTTCGGTCTCGCCAGTGCCGAGGGCATCGCTGCGGGGCTTTACTACCTGCCCCACACCACCTTTGCCGCTGCGGCGGCCTTCCTCATCGCCGACGCCATTGCCGCCCGCCGTGGTGAACTCGCCGACCGGCTCGATCCCGGACCGACCATGCCCCGCAATCGGGTGTTGGGGGGGCTGTTCTTCGTCGTCGCAGTAGCCGTCGTCGGCCTGCCACCCCTGTCCGGCTTCCTGGGCAAGTTCCTGCTCCTGCGCGCCGCGCTGGATCATGTCTGGATGCCCGGCGTGATGGCCACGGTGCTGGTGACCGGTCTGCTCACCCTGATCGCGCTGGCGCGCAGCGGCAGCCTGCTGTTCTATCGCACCCAGTCCGCCGTTGTGGCGCCGGTCGGGTCCGCGCTCGCGCTGGCCGCCGAGCTGACTCCGGTGGCCGGGCTGCTGCTGCTGGTGGGGGCACTCACCGTGGCCGCCGGCCCGGCGGCCGAGTATGCCCAGGCGACCGCGAGCCAGCTGCTGCAGCCCTATCAATACATCCATGCCGTGCTGGGAGGCAGTTGATCCTTGATTCCTCGGTTGACCGCTTGATTGCTTTCGTAAAGCCCATGATCCTAAAAACCTCAGTTAACCGCTCCATTCGTTTCGCAACAGCCTGATCATGCTGACGATTTTGCCTTCGTTCGCACTCACCCATGTGGTGAGATCGCTACGCGCCCG